>DATMMO010000001.1:0-2638 GCA_035569695.1 Acidimicrobiales bacterium
CCAACAGCGGCGGCGCCACCCGGTCCAGTTCCTGCGCGGGTGCCTTGCCTCTGCAGCTGATCGATCCGACGGCCGTCTACACCGGGTCGTTTGCCACCCCCGACTCCGTGGCCACCTTCTTCCCGCCGATCCTCCATCAGCTGGTCCTCTACGTGCCCTCCGCTCCGACCCCGGCCGAGGAGTCGGCCGCGCTCACCATCGCCGCCGGTGCCGCCTCTGCCTACCAGCTGGTCCCGGTGTCTGTCACCGTCGACACCTGGGACGGCACCACCCTGCCCACACTGCCAGGCGGATCGCTGGTCCGGGGTATCGCGATACACCAGGGTGGGACGGCGGGCGTTCAGCTGACTTCTGCGCCCAACGGGAACGCTCTCCTGTCGGTATCGGGTTCGGCCACCACGCTGCCCGAACAGGGGACCCTCCTCAGTTCGACCATGGCCAAGCTGGTGCAGACCACCAGTGCCACCGTGCTCAAACCCCTTCTGGCCCCGACGGTGCAGCTGAACCCCGTCACCTTCAACCAATTGGGTCTCAGCGGGACGTCCACCTTCAGCGGTCAACAACAGCTGTCCTTCGCTATCGACGAGACCCGTCTGGGCGGCGTGGCCACGTCCATGGCCGTGGTGCTGAAGGCGGCCTACAGCCCAGTGGAAGCGGGAGCCAAGGCCACCGCCCAGGCCAGCGTAGGCGGAGTGACCCTCGCTACCCAGCAGCTCGACGGGTCGGGCACACTCAGCCTCCCGTTCACCATCCCCGCCCCAGTCATCCGGCGCTCAACCATCGTCCTGCTCACGGTGACCTATTTCCCGGCCGGCTTCAGCTGCCACAGCGCCGGGCGCACGATGTCCTTCACCGTGGATCCGCGTTCGACCATCCAGGTCACCAACACCCCCGGCGGCACGGGCGGGTTCCCCGGGCTTCCCCAGTCGTTGATCCCCACCTTCCAGGTGGCCTTCGACACCTCCGGCGCCGACCGGCTGTCCAGCGCCGTCCAGACGGTGTGTGGGCTGCAGCGCCTGTCGTCGGTGCTTCTCCGTCCCACTGTGATTCCCCTCACCGTGGCCGAGAACAATCAGCTGCCGCTGCTGCTGGTCTCCGCCGACGATCATGTGCCCGCCAACATGGGCGCACCGCTGCAGTACCGGGGGGGCTCGGTCTACCGGGTCGACAACCAGTCACAAGGTGCGTTCGCCATGTCTTCGCGGTTGGCGTCGATCCAGGTATTCAACCAGCCGGATCGAAACCGCACGGTAGTGCTGGCTAGTACTTCGGAGAACTGGTCGCTGATGGACCGCCTGTTCGCCTCTCTGGGCAATACATCACAGGGCTGGTCGAATCTTTCCGGTGACGTAGTGGCGATCGGGCCTACCGGCACGCTGGTCAACTTGACGGTGAAGGCCGGTGGTGCCCCACAGTTCACCGCCGCCACTCCCAGCAAGACCGGCCTGTATGCCGGCATCGGCGCACTGTTCGCTTTGATCTTGTTGTCGCTGGCTATCTGGGCTGTGGTCCGGTATCGCCGCCGCTCGGCCGACGCCGCCGACGACGCCGCCCGACACGGTGGCCCGCTCGATGGCGACGCCGACCCCAGCACCGCCGACCCGATCGGCAACGCCAACGACGATGGTTGACCTTCTCGCCCCGCCCAGTCCGACCGTGGTGGCGGGCGGGCCGGTCGAGGCCGGGATCCCGCCAGCCGCCGATGATCCGACGACGCCGATCCCCTCGCCATCCTGGTGGCGGAAGCGGCCTTATCCGCTGCTGGCCCGGTGGCTGGTTCTGATCGCTGCCGTCGGCCTGGGCTTTCACCAGACGTTGGTCTCGGTGGCGGTGCAGTCCACCAACGGGGACCCGTTGGCCTATCTGCTCCTCCTACCGGTGTGGGGTGCTCTCCTCGTTTTCGGCACGCAGCTGCGACGGGGGAGAGACCTCGACATCCACGACCGTCAGGTCGACTGGGTCCTGGCCATCGGCCTGGCCGGCTTCATCCTCATGCTCGACGTGCTGCTCCGGCCCCGGCTCGGTGATACCGCCGGACTGGTTCGCATCGACATCTTGGCCCTGGTGCTGTTCGTGATGCTCGCCAGCATCCTCCTCTGTGGGACCCGTGCCACCGGACAGTCATGGGCGGCGTGGCTCTTCCTTCTGGCCTGTTGGCCATTGCTGTACCGGCTCATCGGCGCTGCCCTGGGTGGAACGACCGACACCTACGGCCTCTTGAACGTCATGCTGAGCACGCTCGCCGTGATGGTGGCCTCGGGACGACCGCTCGGTCGTCGACTGGCCAACGGGGGAATCACCCTCGTCGTAGGCGGTGTCGTCTTTGCCGCCCTTTCCACATCGCTGCCTCCGATTGCCGTGCAGGTGATCCCCTCACTGGTCGCCCTTCCACTGGTGGTCGCCTTCGACGTGCGCCGGCACCGCGGAACTCGTCACTTGCCGGCGCCTTCGGCCGGTGCCAACAGCGTGGTGAAGAAGCCTGTGACCGCCATGCTGGCCCTGCTGGTTCTGGGGGGAGCACTGGGCATGTTCGCCCAGTTCGCGCCGGAAACCATCAGCCCACGATCCCTGCCGGTTAGCGGGCCGGGCTGGACCAACACCGCCGTGGTCCCCTCGGGATGGGCCACGCATGGTCGTC
>DATMMO010000002.1:0-5867 GCA_035569695.1 Acidimicrobiales bacterium
CAGACCGTCGCCGTGGGCGACATGCAGATCAGCGGGGTGTAGCGGGCGGGTCGACGGGGCGGGCAGTTCATCCCCCGGGCCCGGTCAGGATCGGGGGTGGGTGCCTAGTTGTCCGACGATGAGGACGAGGAGGCTACGACCGGCTTGGCTGCCGGCGTCGCTGACCCGGAGTCGGACGTGGGGGTGGACCCGTTGGAGCCCCCCGACGGCTTGGCCTCGGCGGACACCTTGTCTGCGCTGGGCTTTGACTCCTTGTCCGAGCCGTTGGACGAGGAGCCCTCGCTGGCCGAACCGCCCGAATCGGCGGTGGCGACGGCGGTCTTCTTGTCCCGGCTGTCCGTCTTGTAGAACCCGCTTCCCTTGAAGACGATGCCGACGTTTCCGAACAGCTTGCGGACCCGGCCGCCGCAGGTGGGGCAGACCTCGATGGCGTCGTCGGTGAACGCCTGCCGCGCTTCGAACGCGTGGTCACACTCGGTGCAGCGGTACTCGTACGTCGGCACGTCGCCCGACCTCCCGTGGGTTCTTTCTACTGGGTCTTAGCAGTCTAATGCAGGGAGTGCTAACGGCGAGCAGCCGTCGACCGTGGTCAATCGGGTCGGATTCCCCCGCCGGGTCGCATGGGGACGAAGGACGCGTCCCCTACACTGAGGTCCGTGAGCAAACCGGTCGATCATGTCTGAGCGGATTCTGGGTCACCTGGATCCGCTGGGCGGAGCCCGGATGGTCGACGTCTCGCCCAAGGAACCCACCCATCGCCGGGCCCTGGCCCGTTGCCGGGTGGAGATGTTGCCCGAGACGACGGCCAAGGTGGCCACCAACGCCATCACCAAGGGCGACGTGCTGGCCGCGGCCCGGGTGGCCGGCATCCAGGCGGCCAAACGGACGGCTGACCTGGTGCCGATGTGCCACCCCCTTCTGGTGGGCACGGTCCACGTCGACTTCACCATCGGGGACGATTACGTCGAGGTCGAGGCCAAGGTGGAGACGGTCGACCGGACCGGCGTGGAGATGGAAGCCATGACGGCCTGTGCCATCGCCGCCCTCACCGTCTACGACATGTGCAAGACGACCGACCGCACCATGAGCATCGGTCAGCTCAAGCTGTGGGAGAAGGCGGGCGGGAGCTCCGGCGCCTGGAAGCGGAACCCGTCGACCTGAGCGCCCAGAACGGCATGCATTGACCTTCGGTGCGCCGACGATGATCCTGGGGTACCGGCGGGTCAACGACGGTGTGGATGATCCGTTTCAGTTCTGCGTCACCCCCGAGCGGTTCGCCGACCACCTGGCCGTGTTGTCCCGAAGGGTCGAGTTCGTCACGTTGGACGAGGTGTGCCGGCCATCTCGCACCCCTCGGGTGGCCGTGACCTTCGATGGCGGCTATGTCGACAATCTGGTGCACGCCGTGCCCATCGCCCAGCGGTTCGGCGTCCCCATCACCGTGTACGTGACCAGTGGCCTGGTCGGAGATCCCCGGGGGTTCTGGTGGGACCGCCTGGCCCGGCTGGTGTTGCACGGCGCGTCGGAGCCGGTCGAGCTGCCGGTCGTCGTCGGTGGGGTCGAGATCCCGGTACGGTTCGGTGCCCCCGGGACGGCCCGCCAACTGCTCGAGGTGCTGTGGGCCCGACTACGTCCGCGTACGCCCCAAGAGATCGACGACGTGCTCGTCGATCTGGGCCGGCGGTTGTCGGTCGGCACCGATGCGGCCCTTGATGCCCGGATCCTGACCCATCTCGAGCTCGACAGCCTGGCCGCGTCGGAGGGTGTGACCGTCGGGGCGCAGACCGCGGACCACATCTTGTTGCGCGCCCGCTCGTACCCGGTCCAGGTCGCGACGATCAGGACCGCCAAGGTGGACCTGGAGGCACAGCTGGGTGGACCGGTCCGCCACTTCGCCTATCCCTTCGGGGGGCGAGACTCGTTCAACGGGGATTC
Organism: Acidimicrobiales bacterium; assembly: GCA_035569695.1. GTDB lineage: Bacteria > Actinomycetota > Acidimicrobiia > Acidimicrobiales > RAAP-2 > DASXMT01. The sequence goes on from DATMMO010000002.1 coordinate 1,936, forward strand.
CATCGCCGCCGTCCGGAGTGCCGGCTTCGAGACGGCGACCACGACCATGGCGGGATCAGTGGACCGGTCGTCGATCCCGCTGGCCTTGCCCCGACGGATGGTGGCCAACTGGCCCGGTCGGCTCTTTCGACTGAAGACCCTGCGCTGGGGGCTGCTCTGAGCCCCGGCGACGGCACAACCGCCAGTTGCTCTACCCACCGTGTCGCAGCCGGCGCCCAAACCGCCGCGCCGGCCAGGGCGTCAGGTCGGCCGTCCGAAGGTGTCACCCAGGATGGCATCGACCGGGTTCGGCGCCACCGGTGGGGGCGACCGCAGGATCTCCGGAGCCGGTGGCTCGGGTGATCGGGCCGGGGACGGGGGCGGCGCAACGTGCTGCGGGCTGACCGAGGCGACGATGCGGCTCAGGCGCTCGACCGTTCCGGTGAGGTCGATCAGGATGCGGCGCACCTCTTCGAGCTCGCTGTGGATCTCGGCATAGGTGATCGAGGCATGGCCGCTCCCACCGTTGACTGCCTCCGCCATGGGGCTAGCCGGCGGCGGCTGCTCGGAGCTCGTCGATGGTCAGCTCCGAGGTCGCCTCGCCACCGCACTGGGCGCAGTGATCGAGATGCCTCCAGCTGCGCAGCAGACGCGTGCCTTCGGGGTTGAGCAGGACGACGAACGATTCCGACATCGGATCGATCTCGACGCCGTAGCACGGCCGCCACGCGGTCGATGCCTCCCCCGATACGGAACTGATCCCCTTGAGGACGCGGCGAAACCGTGAGTTCTCCGTATCGAAGATCCAAGTGCTGTGGCACGACTCAACGATGAGCGGTTCCATGCTGCGATCTTGACACCTTCCTCCGTCAGAAACCGAACGAATATGTTGCGGTTGGATGACGGTTCCCACTCTCCGGGATATAAGAAATAGATAAAGTCACGCTGTGTGCCACAAGCTATGCGCTCGGTGTAAGGCGGCGCTGGCCTGGGCATCTGCGTGGTCCGTTCTACCCGGAGCGAGGCCGGACCGAAACAGTGAGTTCGGGTTAGAGCGGTCCCACGGTGTGCTTCCGGCCGGGAAGGTGCTCCCGGGACGACGCCAGGGCGGTCAGTGCCCTCGACACCGTCAGGCGGGTATCGGCCGGATCGATGACCGCGTCGACGAAGCCGCGCTCGGCCGCCTCCCACGGGGTGAGGAAGCGCTCCGTGTACTCGGCTTGGAGCTCGGCCCGTTGGCTCTGGTCTGCGCCGCGATGAAGGATCTGCACGGCTCCTTCGGCCCCCATCACGGCGATCTCGGCGCACGGCCAGGCGAAGCAGAGGTCATTGCCCAGCCCGCGGGAGTCCATCACGATGTAGGCGCCGCCGAACGCCTTGCGCAGGATGACGCAGATCCGGGGCACGGTGGCTTCGGCATAGGCGAAGGCGAGCTCGGCTCCGTGCCGGATCATCCCGCGCCACTCGAGGTCCTTGCCCGGCAGGAACCCCGGCGTGTCGACCAGGGTCACCAGCGGCAGGTTGAAGGCGTCACAGAACCGGACGAACTTCGCTCCCTTCTGGGAGGCGGCGATGTCCAGCGTGCCCGCCAGGGCCTGAGGCTGGTTGGCCAGCATGCCTACCGGACGGCCGCCGATCCGGCCGATCCCGGTGACCAGTTGCGGCGACCACCGCGTCCAGAGCTCGGTGAACGCGGCGTCGTCGCACAGGTGGGCGGCGACAGTGCGGACGTCGTAGGAGCTGGTGGTGCGGGCGGGGATCGCCTCACGCAGCTCGGGGACCACTCGGTCCGCAGGATCGGTGGTCGGCCCCAGGGGAGGCAGGTCGTCGGCATGGGCGGGCAGCAGGGCGAGGATGTTCTCCACGTGATCCATGGCGTCGAGCTCGTCGACTGCCTCGATGGCGCACAACCCGCTGGAGCGAGCGTGGACGGGAGCACCGCCCAACTGGTGGATGCCGATCCGCACCCCGGTGAACTCTTCGACCATGGCCGGTCCCGAGACGAAGGCAAAGGCCTCGGGCGACATGATCACGACATCGGCGATGCCCAGCATGAGGGCCGGCCCGGAGATGGCGGGACCAATGACGACACCGAGCACGGGCACGATGCCGGAGCACGCGGCCAACGCCCGCGCTGCCTGACCCCACCCGTGGAGGGAGTCGATGCCCTCGGAGACGTCGGCCCCCGACGAGGCCAGCACGAACACCATGGGGATATGCAAGGCGAGAGCGCTTTCCGCCGCGGTCTGCAACGTCGCTCCGTCCTCTTTGGACAACGCCCCCCGTCGCCGGGATGACACGCTCCGGGCCACCATGGCCGGGCGTCCTCCGAGGTCTTCGATCCCGGCCCGAATCGTCCCCTGGACCAGATGCCGGATGGTCGGGGCCACGGGGGGAGCGATACTCATCGGCCTATGGTACGCACCGGACCGGTCGACTGCCGTTCCCGGTCCACCCCAGACCGGTAGCGTCCAGGACAGTTGGTCGTCCACGTGCCGGCCACCGTGATCACGAGGGGAGTCCATCTGCAAACGGGCAAGCCGGTAGCGAGCTCCGGGGAGAGAAGACGGACGGCGTCTCGGGTCCTGGTCGGCCTCCGGCGCTCCTGGCCCTACCTGCGATACGTCGTGGGCCTGGCCCTGGCCTGGTACGCCCTCGACGCGCTGAACGGCCATCGCGGTGAGCTGCAGAATGCCGAGGGCTACCTGACCCATCTGCACTGGCAATGGGTGATCCTGGCCGCCGCCTGTGAAGCGGGATCTCTGTTCTCCTTCGCCGTCCTGCAGGGCCGGCTGCTCGAGGCGGGCAAGCTCCGGGTGGGCCTGGGCTCCCTGTCGGCCATCACGCTGGCGGCCACCGCCATCGCCGACTCGCTCCCGTTGGGGCCGGCCCTGGCCAGTGTCTTTGCCTACCGGCAGTACCGGCGCAAGGGAGCCACCCAGGCACTGGCGGGATGGGTGGTGGCCGCATCCTTGGTGGTGGCCGTGGTCACCTTGGCCGTCCTGGCCGCCTTCGGACTGGCGGTGGCCGGGGCCGCGGGCGCCTCCTACGACCTGGTCTGGGTGACGGTGGGGGTCCTCATCCTCGCCCTGGCCCTGTCGGTGGTGTTCTTGAAGAAGCGCTTGTTGGCCCACGTAGTCTCGGGAGCGGTGCGCCTGAGTCGCCAGCTGACCGGTCGACCTCGGGGCGAGATCGGCGCACGGGTGGACGGCATCGTCGAGCAGCTGACGGTGGTGCAGCTCAGCGGACGAGAGGCGGGCTGGGCGGGCGTGTGGGGCATGGCCAACTGGGCCCTCGACTGTGCCTGCCTGGCCTGTGCCTTTGCCGCCGTCGGGGTGGGCGTGCCCTGGCGAGGGCTGCTCCTCGCCTACGGGGCCGGTCAGCTTGCCGCCAACCTTCCCATCACCCCGGGCGGTCTGGGCGTGGTCGAGGGCAGTCTGACCATCGCCCTGGTTGCCTTCGGCGGGTCCGAGTCATCGACGGTTGCCGCCGTGCTTCTGTACCGGATCTTCAACTTCTGGATCGCGCTCCCGGTCGGGTGGGTGGCCTGGCTGACCCTGGTCGTGCGCAACCGTCGCGAGCTCCGGCGCTCGCCGCCGCCACCCGACTCCGGTATTGCCGGGCCCTCGGCCGACCGGACCACCCCCTTCGGGCCCACGGCGCACTCCGCTGACCACGATCCCGCACCACTGGCGACCGGTGACCCGGCCCAAGCCGCAGTGCGAGACCGGGCGCAGGGCATCGTGCACGGGGCCGACGCCGGCCGGATGTCGAGTTGTCGTGGTTGGCGTCTCCGTCGGCCGCTCGTCCTGATGGCCGCGGCGGTGGCCGGATCAGTCGTCCTCGCCAGCTGCACGGCGGGGCACGCCTCGCTCGGAACCGGTTCGAGCCCGTGCTACCTTGCTCTTCCCAAGGCGGCCGATGCCGTGCACCATCGAGGGACGCTCGTCGGC
>DATMMO010000003.1:0-7576 GCA_035569695.1 Acidimicrobiales bacterium
CGGTAGGCATCCTCCCGACCTGGGGCGACGACGCTCCGGATAACAGCGGTGCTGGTATCCTTTGGCGGGGCTTGAACCAGACCGAGCCCGGTTGCCCGCCAGCATTTGCCGGCCCATGTCTCGGCAGAGTGGGCGTGACGCGCTCGGGGGTGGACTCCATCAAATGACGAGAGGCATCTGGGTCACGACAGCCTCGGACGCAGAGCGGTCACCCGACGCGCGGAGACCGACCCTGGCGAATCGTCTCCATATCACCCCTCGGTGCATCCGAGTCGGTTTGGGCGCTATTTGGCTCCTCGATGGCCTGCTGCAACTTCAGCCATACATGTTCGGGCGAAAGTTCATCGACAACGTCATCCTTCCAAATGCCTCTGGGCAGCCTGCTCCGATTTCCTGGTCGATCAGATCAGTAGCTCATCTCGCGGCTCCCGAGATCATCGTGTGGAACGCCCTGTTCGCCGTCCTCCAATTGGCGATCGGCGTTGGGCTCATGTCCAAGCGGTTCGTCCGGCCAGCCATTGTGATCATGATCACATGGTCGATCGTCGTTTGGTGGTTCGGCGAAGGATTTGGCGGGTTGCTTACGCACGTCGCTTCGCCACTGACCGGCGCTCCCGGCGCGGTACTGCTTTACGCCGTTATCGGCATCCTCACGTGGCCCAAGAAGCCAAGCCCTGCCGAAGGAGCCCCGTCGGTTACCCACCGACCAGGTATCGCCTCGGCGGCCGGGGCATCAGGTCCGTTCGGCATCAAGGGCGCACTGGGCGTCTGGGCGGCGTTGTGGGTTGGATCTGGGCTCCTTTGGTTGCAATCAGCCAACCGGTCGGCTGGCGCGATCTCGTCTGCGATCTCTCACGCCTCATCTGACGAACCTTACTGGTTTGCGCACTTCTTGTTGGCCCTCGGGAGACACCTTTCAGCAGCTGGTCCCATAGAGGCTTGGCTTCTGGCAATTGTTTCGATCGTGATCGGCATCGGACCGCTGGTGTTCAACCGATCGTCGGTCTTCCTCCTCTGTGGGGCCGTGGTCGCGTTGTTGTACTGGGTCTCTGGAATGGCATTCGGAGGAATCCTCACCGGAACGGCGACCGATCCGAATGGAGGACCGCTCTTCGTCCTGTTGGCATTGACACTGTTGCCCACTGTCCCTCCACTCGCCGGAGCCGTCTTCGCGCCATGGGTCGCAACGATCTCCAGGCACTGGGTGCCGGTCGTCGCGATGGCCGCGGTGGTGGTGCTCTTGGCCGGATGCGCCTATACCAACGCTCCGGCAACCTCTCCGTCCGCTGGGCCTCCGCCGGACTCCAAGTTCGCGATCCATTCCCCGACGTTGCTGGCCCCCCAAGAGGCCGGCATGACGAGCGGTCTTCCCTTCGAGAATCCGCCCAATCTGGATCAGCCGGGGGATCCGTCGCCAAAAATCACCTTGGTCGCCTCCGCCGGGCATTTTTCGGTCGGGGGCCGAATGGTTGGCGGGGAGACGTACAACGGCAGCTATGCCGGGCCCACGATGTACTTAGAGCCCGGTCAGGATGCCCAGATCACGCTGATCAACCACCTGAAGGTTCCAACCGACCTGCACTTCCACGGGATGCACCTCTCCCCGTCCGGGGATCAGGACAACATCATGATCTCGGTGAAGCCGGGGTCCACGTTCGTCTACCACCTGAAGATCCCAAGAGATCAGCCCATGGGGACCTTCTGGTACCACGACCACGTGATGCCCACCCCTGGGACCTATCCCAATTCCATCGGCGGTCCCGGGTATGCGCCGGGAGCCGATATCGAGAGCCAGACGATGGCTGGTCTCTCCGGGACGATCGTGATCGGGGACGACCGGAGCCTGCTGCCACCGGACCTGCAGAACATCCAGGCGAACACGATCTCACTCAAGGTGGCGCAGATCCGGTCCAACGGCGACACGATGCAGAACACGACGGATGAGGGGATCGCCACTGGCGGTCCCACCGTCGATCTGGTGAACGGCCAGCTGGATCCGGTCCTCACAATGCGTCCGGGCGAGACACAGCTGTGGCGTCTGGCGAACATCGGGGCGGACAACTTCTTCGACTTGCAGCTCGCCGGCTTCACCTTCACGGTGGTCGGCCAAGACGGCTATCCGGTCAGCGAGGTGACCAACTCGAGGACCCGGCTCCTGCCTCCCGGGAAGCGCTACGACGTGCTCGTCACCGCCCCTAGCCAGCCCACCAGCGTGGTCCTCCAGAATCTGGCGACGAACACGAACGTGGGGGGAGGGTCCGGACCGGGATTCACCGGCATCATCACCGACGCGTTCGACCTCATGACCGTGAACGTGGCCGGGACTCCCGAGACGCCGGTCCCGGGCCCGTCCGGCGCCCTGCCGACATCGCCGGCAAACCTCGCGAACGCCCCCATCGCGCAGTACCGGACAGTGACCTTCAGCGAAGCCACCAAGGGCAGCGCGATGTACATCAATGGCAAGACGTTCAATGCCAATAAGTCAGTCTTTTCCACTCCGGCTGTACTTGGAACCACGGAGCAATGGACGCTCAGGAACGTCAGCAACAACATCCACCCGTTCCACATACACGTCGTTCACTTCCAGGTGATGTCGGTCAACGGCGTCACCCAGCCCTTCACGCGCACCCAAGACATCGTGGACGTTCCTTATGAACAGGACGGGATACCGGGGACGGTTGTCATCCGAATCCACTTCACCGACTTCGTCGGGAAGTATATGTTCCACTGCCACATCGCCTTCCACGAGGACTACGGGATGATGAGCTTCATCAACGTCGTCAAGAAATAGCTGGTGTGAATGCGCGCGATCGGCAGACCCACGATCCCAATAGGGGAAACGACCGTACCCAGGGTGGCGACCGCGCGCGGCGACGTTCGTCGCTTCATGGCGGCGGCGCTCGGCTGTCCCATCGGAAGTGGCGCGCTCGCACCCCTTCCGGCGTCTGCCGAACCGCCGCTCTTGATCTCGGTGGTGGGCAACCACCTGGACACCAGGACAGGCAAGTTGTCCAGCTGCTTGGCGTAGACCGCTCGGGGACCGAATACGCCTGCGCCGAGCCCAACGGGAGCGGTGTCGGTTGGGGTATCGTCAACGGCCCGAACGACGAAGCCTCGGTGGCGGACATCGCCTCGTGGCACGTGAACGCCATTCGGCGGTAGCCCCACAGGGGGTTCTCTTTGGATAGGCGTCACACGAGCAACTGTGTCTGTTTGGGACACCGCCCTTTTCGGAGTCACTCGATGGCGCTGGGTCCATTTCCTCCGGATGAGCTCTGGTGTCAACGACGGAGCGTGTCTGGTGTGACCAGCGATGAGGTCCGCTCCCACGCCGGCCGCAGGCGCTGCAGCACCGCCAGCACCATGCGTTCTTCAGGCTTCACCCCTGGACGGTTCACCTGCCGGCGGAGAATGGCCACTTCTTTTCGGAGGACCAGCAGCTCGATGTCCTTTGACCTACTGGTTCGACAGCAGAGGAGAAGGAGGCGAAAGCCCTGTCGGCTGAGCAAGACGATGAAACGAATGATCATCGGCCAATTCTGGCCACAGCAGGGGAGTAACTCACCTATCAGGAGGCACGGGTCTCACCAGGGCAAATGGGCCGACACTCTGTCATGACCCCCCGCAGGCAAGTCTCCGAGCGGCCGGCGGCAACGTTCAGGCGTTCGACTCAGTGGGAGGGAGATCCGGGTCCGCCACGCCACACCCAAGCTGGTTGGCGCGGTGTAGAGCGGGCAAGATGACGCAGGCGGAAGCCGATACATCGCTCGAACAGGTGCGAGCGGGAGCACTTAGGTTCGCTGCGGACCCGCCTCCACCGCCTCGTGCCGAGCCGGCCCCGTCACTGAGTAGTCGGGGAGCGTTCGAAAGGCCGCCTCTATCCGATCAGGATGACTGCGGCCACGAACGCCGGGTAGCAGGCCAGCAGGATGATTCCGTACGGACGAGTCAGTTGCCGGGGCCGCCAGCTGAGGGCCATTGCCAGCACAAGGGCCCCGACCATGGCCACCAGAGGCAGGTGAAGGGGACCGGTGTCCGAGATGCGCAGAGGACGGGCCAGCGCAGAAGCGCCCAGCGTCATGGTTGCGTTATAGGCGAAGGATCCAACGACGGCGGCAACCACCACTTCACTGGCTCCCCGTCGGGCGGCCGACCAAGCCAAGACGACGAGTTCAAACGCGGTGGCGAAGCCGACCAGGGTGACGCTCAGGGTGGTCTGCGAACTGTCGGCATGCGCGAGATGTCGAATCCCTTCGACCAGCGCGGTCGCGCCAACAGCCATGGCGACGATTCCGGCCAATATGATCAGCAAGTCCCGACCGACTCGTCGGCGGACGGTCGCCACTGACGCCTGTTCCTGGGCTTCGGCGAGCTCGGCCGTCTCGCCCAATGTTGGCGGCTCTCCCTCGAGCACCCAGACGGTCGTCACATAGGCGACGTAGACACCGACCAGCCCGAGTCCTTCAAGCCGCGAGACTTGGCCGCCCCACGCGACGACGGCGCACAGCACGCCGACTGGGATCGCCGCCAACCCGTAGTGGCGCACTCGGGTCCCAAATGGGAGCGGTGCGATGAACGCACCGACGCCAAGGGCGACCAAACACATGGCCACGTTGGCCCCGGCTACGTCGCCGAACGCGACGGCTGGAGCGTGGCGAAGGCTGGCGGCGACTCCGGTGGCCAGCTCCTCTGGTTCAGCCCCGGCCAGCAGGAGTGCCAACGCGAAGCTCGATACCCCCAACGCCACCGCAGCGGGGGCGAGGTGTTCGGCAAATGACTCGGCGCCCCACACAATGCCAGCCACACCAGCCAGAACGAGCACCACCCATCCGAAATTTGCCACCACGCATTTGTAGTCGACAGATGTCAGGACACAGGGGGCCTAGACCTTTGCACGGGGTAGCCCCGGAGCGATGCGTTCGACCCGGTCATGAAGATCGAGCCTCCATCGTTGAACAGCGGCAGTGCCTTCTGAACTGTGAACAGCGTGGCGCGTGCGTTCAGCGAGAAGGCGGCATCGAAGTGCTCCTCGGTGATCTCGCCAAGCCTGTCCTGCTCGCCCATCCCGGCACTTGCCCACAACGCATCGACCGTGCCTGCTTGACCGTGGTCGCAGAGCGAAAAAGGCAGCTCCTCGGCCCCTTCGGTTGACCCCATCCGATCTCGCATAGATTACATTGAAAGCTGACGACAAACGTTGGCATCCCCTTCCTTCTGTTACGATTACCGAGTGGCAACGGGGCGGGAAATCAGCATTCAGTCCGGGGCCTGGCGCGCCATGCTGGTCGCAGCGGTAGCGACCATGAGTGCAATTGCGCTCGGGGTCCCCGCCGGAGCCACGACGCCAACCCCAGCTGCGCAAATCACAACGACAACGACGACGAGTCCAGTCGCAACACCGACGACAACTGCGCCAACACCAGCGACAACTGCGCCAACACCACCGACGACCCCAACGACAGCGCCCACCCGACCGGCGACACCCGCTGTAGTCCCAACACCGACGTGTGGTGACGGCAGCGTTCTCCCGTCGTCGGGCAGCCAACTGGCACCGAACGCCGACCTCACAACTGGCCAGTGCCTCACCTCGCCGAACGATCAGTACGAGCTGATCATGCAGGCCGATTGCAACCTTGTCCTCTACACCTGGTCGGGCATCCCGATCTGGTCGTCGGGGACCGATGAGGGGGACAACCCTCCGGCTGGGACCAACCCCGGCCCGTACTCCGGGTGCTACACAGTCATGCAGACCGACGGGAACCTCGTGGTGTACAGCACCGCTGACATCTACCAGTCCGTCCGAGCGCTCTACAGCTCCAACACCGCCTCCTATCCCGGGAGCAGCGCCGACCTGCAGAACGACGGCAACTTCGTGATCTACACGAGCAGCGGCCTGCCCGTATGGGCCTCTGGCACCGCCGGAGTCCGGCCGTCTTCCTATCCCGCTCCGGCCTGCATCGGGGCGAGTCTCACGGCCGTCCTCGGTCAGGGTCAGAGCACGCTGGGTCAGAACCAGGCCCTTTGCGTCCAAAGCTCGACGGGCTCGGGAAGCTACGAGCTGATCATGCAGACCGACGGGAACCTGGTGCTCTACAGCACCCAGAGCGGAACGAGCCGACCCATCTGGGCGTCCCAAACGCCAGGACAGACCAATGCCTCCGCCGTGATCTACGGCTGCAATCTCTCCGTGGGCACCTGGCAGAGCAACACCAACGGTGCGCAGTACGCCAACTCCATCGACGCCGACGGCACTCAGCTGGTCCTCGATTCGAACGGCAATGTACAAGTGCTCTGCCAGACCACCGGCGAGGGGTCCTTCACCGCCCATGGAGGCTGGCAGTCCGGCAGCGATGGGACCAACTACACGTTGCTCTTGCAAGCGAGCTGCCCGTCGATCCCGACCCTGGTCTGCGCCAGCACCGTCACCTCACCCGACGGCACCTATCAGCTGATCATGCAGACCGATGGCAACCTGGTCATTTACTACAAGCCCGGGACGCCGCAGGCTCTTCAGTTGTGGTCGAGCGGAACCAGCGGAAATCCCGGTGCCGTTGCGGTCATGCAGACCGATGGCAACCTGGTCGTCTACGACAACGGGACGGCATTGTGGGCCGCCGGCAGCGTGGCGGCCAACCCGACCCTGTCGCTCGGCAACGATGGCAACCTCGTCGTCTGGGGATCGAACAGCGGTGGCGCTTACGCCGCCTGGGCATCCCACAGCGGCAACATCCTGGGATCGCAACTGACCAGTGGCGACACCTTGCAGCCGGGTCAGGCTCTCATTTCCCCGAGCGGTCAGTACCGACTGGTGATGGGCACAAATGGTGCGGCCGAGGTCGTCCAAACCAACATCATGAACAACCAGACCTACCAGTGTCCCACATGGGCGGCGCCGGGGATGGTCCTCGGGGTCACGGGCGGCTTCAATCCCCCCCTCCAGGCCAACTCCTATCTGCAGCTCACCACCACCGGTGACTTGGTCATCTGGCCTCCCGGCCAGACCTCGGGGAGCCATGTCTGGTCGGCGGGGACATCGGGAGCGACGGCGCTGACCTTGCAGAACGACGGCGATCTGGTGCTCACAGCCGCCTCCGGCCAGCAGGTGTGGTCCTCCAACACCAGTGGTAACGGCACAGGGATGCTCTGTACCGGCAGCGTGCTCGCTACCGGCCAGGAGCTCTGGGCCGTGACCCAGCTGAACCAGCCCAGGCCCGTCCTGGTCATGTCGACCGACTGCAACCTGGCCCTCTATCTCAACGGCACCGCCGAATGGAGCTCGAACACGGACAAGGGGGACAGCCCTCCGGCTGGGACCAACCCCGCCAGCCCCTACTACGGTTGCTACGCCGTGATGCAAACCGACGGCAACCTGGTGGTCTATACAGGCGCTGGCGGTGTGCTGTGGGCGTCCGGCACGAGCCAGTCGACGCAACCGCTCAATCCACCGTCGGTTCCCGGACCCTATGCGGCCGTCATCGGCTACGACACCAGCGCAACCGGGAACCACAACGGCTTCGTCGTCGACGTCACCACTTCCGGCGGCGAGGTCCTCGGGACGCCGAGCCCAACCAAGGAC
>DATMMO010000004.1:0-19734 GCA_035569695.1 Acidimicrobiales bacterium
TGGAGCACGTGGATCTCGACCGACGGCTGGTTGTCCTCGGCCGTGGTGAAGATCTCCGACCGCTTGGTCGGGATGGTGGTGTTGCGCTCAATGAGCTTGTGCATGACCTGGCCCTTGGTCTCAATGCCCAGGGACAGCGGCGTGACGTCGAGCAACAGGACGTCCTTGACCTCGCCCTTCAGGACGCCGGCCTGCACGGCGGCGCCGATGGCGACGACCTCATCGGGATTGACGCCCTTGTGGGGGTCCTTGCCCGTCATGGTCTTCACCAGGTCCTGGATGGCGGGCATCCGGGTCGAGCCACCCACGAGCACGACGTGCTCGATGTCGCCGAGCTTCAGCCCGGCGTCGGAGATGGCCTGCTCGAAGGGACCCTTGCACGAGTCGACCAGGTCGGAGGTCAACTCGTTGAACGTGGCTCGGCTGAGCTTCAGGTCCAGGTGCTTGGGGCCATCGGAGGTGGCGGTGATGAAGGGCAGGTTGATCTGGGTCTCCTGGAGGGAGGACAGCTCGATCTTGGCCTTCTCCGCTGCTTCCTGCAGGCGCTGGGTGGCCATCTTGTCGGCGGCCAGGTCCACGCCTTCGGTGTCCTTGAACGACTTCACCAGCCAATCGATGATCCGCTGGTCCCAGTCGTCGCCACCGAGGTGGGTGTTACCCGACGTCGACTTCACCTCGAACACGCCGTCGCCGATCTCCATGACCGACACGTCGAAGGTGCCTCCACCGAGGTCGAAGACGAGGACGGTCTGGTCGGCGCCTTCCTTGTCCAAGCCGTAGGCCAGGGCGGCTGCAGTGGGCTCGTTGATGATGCGCAGGACTTCGAGCCCGGCCACGGTTCCCGCCTCTTTGGTCGCGGTGCGCTGGGCATCGTCGAAGTAGGCCGGAACGGTGATCACGGCCTGGTTGACGGAATCGCCGAGGAACGACTCGGCATCCCTCTTCAGCTTCGAGAGGATGCGAGCAGAGATCTCCTGGGCCGTGTACGCCTTGCCGTCGATGTCGACGGTCCACGACGTGCCCATGTGGCGCTTGACCGAGCGGATCGTGCGATCCGGGTTGGTGATGGCCTGGCGCTTGGCCACCTCACCGACCAGTACTTCGCCGGACTTGGCGAACCCGACGACCGACGGCGTCGTTCGTCCACCCTCTGCATTGGGGATGACGACCGGTTCTCCGGCCTCCAGCACGCTCACGACCGAGTTGGTCGTCCCCAAGTCGATTCCTACGGCCTTGGCCATCGTTGCCTCCTGCTCGTCTGCCTGGTTCTCAGGCGCTTGTCTCTCTCGATTCGTGCGACTTCGGTGCGGACCTGTCTGGCGAAACCCCTGGTCGGCTCCCCGAGGTCCCTGGTCTTCCTTCGTCGAGGTACCAGTATAGCAAAGTTGAGTGCCTCTGCACTAGGTTTTCCCATGGTAGATGACTCAACCAAGGACAGTACTGGCAGGACTACGCTCAATACCATGCTCGACCTGGTACTCCTCCGTCACGGTCAGTCGACCTGGAACGCCGAGAACCGCTTCACCGGGTGGGAGGACGTGCCCCTCACCGACCAGGGCGTGTCCGAGGCCGAAGCGGCGGGACGGCTGCTGAAGGCCCAGGCTGACCTCGACCTCCGGGTGGTCCACACCTCGCTGCTCACCCGGGCCATCCTGACTGCCGACCTGGCCCTCGACGAGGCGGGGCGGTCTTGGCTCCCGGTGCGGCGGCACTGGCGATTGAACGAGCGCCACTACGGAGCCCTTCAGGGACAGAACAAGAAGGAGACGGCCGAGCGGCACGGGGACGAGCAATTGAAGGCCTGGCGACGCAGCTACTCCATCCCGCCGCCGGCGGTCGAGCTCGGTGACGAGCGGCACCCGGCCGGCGACCCGCGCTATCGAGACATCCCGGTGGACGCCCTGCCCCGGACCGAGTGCCTGGCCGATGTGGTGGCTCGCACCATCCCCTACTGGGAGGACAGCATCGTGCCCGACCTCTTGGAGACGAGCGGCCGGGGCGGGGCCGTCCTGATCGTGGCCCACGGCAACAGCCTCCGAGCCCTGCGCAAGCACATCGACAGGATCAGCGACGACGACATCGTCGGGCTGGATGTCCCCACCGGCATCCCGTTCCGCTACAGCCTGAACGAGGACCTGACCGTGGCCGCCAGTGCCTACCTCGGGGACCCGGAAGCGGCCCAGGCGGCGGCGGATGCCGTGGCCCGCCAGGCCGGCTGACGGCGACGGGGCACTCGGCCCGCCGGCCCAGGGCCAAGAGAAGCCGGGACGCGATGAACGACCGGCCGAGGCGGACCGGTCGTCCATCGAACGGTTGGGGCGAGAGCTGCGGGCGCCGTCAGGGCGCTAGACCCCCGCTCGCCGATTCGCTAGAGGGCGTCTGAACCGCGCTCGCCGGTACGTACCCGGACCACCTCTTCGACCGGGACGACCCACACCTTCCCGTCACCGATCTTGCCGGTGTTGGCCGCCTCCACCACCGTGTCGAGGACCTCGGACATCCGTTCGTCGTCCACGACGATCTCCAGACGCACTTTGGGGACGAACTCCACCTCGTACTCCGCACCTCGGTACACCTCGGTGTGGCCTCGTTGGCGCCCGAACCCTTGGACCTCGGTCACGGTGAGCCCTTGGATGCCCATCACTTTCAGGGCCTCCTTCACGGCATCGAGCTTGAAGGGCTTCACTACCGCTATGACAAGCTTCACGTCCTACTTCCTTTCGTCGAACTGGTACTGCGATCGAAGGCTGCGTGGACCGCTCCCGGTCCGAACCAGCGGGTTCGGACCGGGGCGGGCCACCCTACGGCAAGCGTCTCAGGTTTCCAGTGCCTCGGAGCTACCACCGACGCTGGCGCCCACCCTCTCGGCAAAGGTCTCCTCTGGGTAGGCCTCCTCATCGTGGATGGCCAGGTCACCGATCTCCAGGTTCTCGTCCGGCTCTCGCAGGCCGATCACCAGCTTGACGATCCACAAGAGGATGAAGCTGGCGATGGCGGTGAAGACGATCACCCAGGCCGCAGCCAGGAACTGTTCCCACTCCTGGTGCCACGAGCCGCTGTAGAAGAGGCCCGTCACCGAGAACCCGGGGGCAGCCTTGCCCAGTCCGATGTACTCGATCATGCCCGGGTCGGCGAAGAAACCGACGAGCAGGCCACCGCACAGACCGGCAATGCCGTGCGTGTAGACCACCCCCAGTGCATCGTCCACCTTGGAGAAAGGCCGGACCTTGGACAGGTAGTTCCAGGACACCCACACGATGACCGAGGCGATCAGGCCCTCGAGCATGGCCCCGTACCCGTTGACGAACCCGGCCCCCGGTGTGATCGTTACCAATCCGACGATCATGCCGTTGATGGCCCCAAGGAACGTCGCCTTCTTCTGCTTGGAGAAGAACATGTCCATGAGCATCCATGTGAGCAACGCAGCCGCTGTGGCCAGGTTGGTGTTCAAGACGGCAGAGGTGGCGTCGGCCCCGGCATAGAAGGGGTCGCCACCGTTGAAGCCGTTCCATCCCAACCACAGGATCCCGGCTCCGACCGACACCATCAACAGGTTGTTGGGCACCCCGTGTCTCCGGTCCCGAGCCAACCGAGGCCCGATGACCCAAGCAGCCACGAATCCGGTCACGCCGGCCGCCAAGTGGATGACGTATCCACCCGAGTAGTCCACCGCACCCTTTTGGGCGAAGAAGCCACCACCCCAGATGAGGAAGGCGTTGACCGAGTAGACGCACGTGATCCACAGCGGCACGAATACGAGCCATGCCTTGAACTTCATGCGGCCGATGACGCTACCCAGGAAGAGCAACGGCGTGATCGCCGCGAACACCACCTGGAAGTACATAAACGTGGCCTGGTTGTAGTGGAACGGAATCAGGGTGCCTTCGGGTAAGACCTCCTGGTTCTGTTCTGCGTAGTGACTGGTGGCGAAGTGGAAGTTACCGATCAGGTTGTTGAAGAAGGAGTGGGTATTGCTCCCTCCCAGATGGGTCGGCACGCCGAAGCTCAGGTTGAACGCCCACAGCACCCAAACGATGAGCACAAGGGAGAAGCCCGAGAAGGCCATGAGCATGGTGTTCACTGCCCACTTCTTCTGGACGAGGCCGCCATAGAGCACGGCGATGCCCGGAAGACTCATCAAGCCGACGAGCGTTGCGGCCACTATCTGCCACGTGTTGTCGCCTGGATTGAGCCAGTGCGGGTACGGGATATACACGGTCTCTGCTCTCCTCTCGCAGTCATACTCCCGGCCAGACACACCAGCCTCCCGGGAGCACCGACGAAAGGGGTCGACACACTTCAGGTGGCGGTCGCCTCACCGCTGGTGGACACTCTGATCGATGGGTGTTTCCCTGCTGCTACGCCCAGGTTTCCGGTGTGTTAACTGTCTGGCAATCGCCCTGCGTAGGCACCAGCGATGGGCAAGAGAAGGGGACAACCGGGTCTGACCTGGCCATTCGACCCTCAGGGAGCCTTGTCCCGAGGTGGCCCGCTCGTGCCTACCAGAGTGACTGGCCCCGTTCCTCGGGGGCGAAGTCCTACGAGGTGGGTGGGGTGGGGCGCTTCTTCTGGGCCTTGGCCGGAGCAGCCTTGGACTGAGCTCCCTTGGCCGGCGCAGACTTGGACTGCGCGCCCTTGGCCGGCGCTCGTTTGGACTGCGCGCCCTTGGCCGGTGCCGCTGGGGGCGTATAGCGCTTGTTCGACCCGGGACCTCCCGCCGGGGCGGGGCGCCCGGATGGCGATCGGCCCTTCGGGCCCGCGCCGGGGGGTTGCCACTCACCGGTGGCCAGCTCCCGCCGCACCTTCCACGCCTTGAACAGCAGCCACGCTCCCGGGAGGATGAAGATCAAACCCAGGAGACCGACGGTGCTCTCGTAGGCGACGCCCGCCACCAGGATGGCAAAGCCCATCGGAAGCCGCTTGCCGATCCGCACCGTGATGAAGATGGCGACGGTGAACACGAGGAGCAAAACCATCAACAGGAGCCAGTGGCTCACTGGGTAGACGACCTTGCCGGTGCACTGGGCAGCCTGGTTCCCGGACTTCGGAATGTAGGTGAAGCCGTTCTGACAGGTGGTCCCGTTGGGCGCACCTGCTTGTTTCACTGTGACGGTCAGGTGGCGATCGAACACATAGGGCAGGGTCAACCCGAAGCTGATCAGTAGGCCCAACAACACGCCGGTGTAACCGATCTTCCGCTCCGTCGGATCGAGCATGATCGCCTGTTGGCGACGCTCCTCCTCGGTGAGCGGCCGCTCCTCGGGCTCCTCGACCTGGGGCGGCTTGGGCTTTGCCGGCTTCAGGAAGGTGGCGGACAGCCAGGCCCCCATCATGGCCAGCAGCCCGGTGCCCTGACCATCGCCGGCACGGGCCGACCTCGAGTTGCCTGCATTTCCGGCCATGAGGGGGCCAGGCTACAGACCCAGAGGGGCCTCAGGAAACCGGTCCCTGCCGCAGCCTGCCCCTGGGGGGCGGATTTCCGGGCATCGAGCCGACCGTCCCAGTAGCCTCTCGGCATGCCCGTACGCGCGAAGGAACTCGACCTCAGCACCATCTGGCTCTTCTCGAGCTGTTCGGCCAGCGAGCTTCGAAAGATCCGAAGTTCGCTCGACGAAGTCACCGTCCCCGCCGGCAAGGTCCTGACCGAAGAAGGCACCATCGGGCGGGAGTTCTTCATCATCGTGGACGGGAAAGCCACCGTCAGCCGCAACGGCCGGAAGGTGGCCAAGCTCGGACCGGGTAGCTACTTCGGCGAGCTGGCCCTCCTCGACCGTAAGCCCCGTTCGGCCACGGTGATCTCCGATACCGAGTCACTGCTCTTGGTCCTCGGGCAGCGCCAGTTCAACGGCATCATCAACTCGGTCCCGTCACTGGCTCGGAAGCTCCTGGCCGCCATGGCCGACCGGCTTCGTGAGGCAGACGCCAAGGCCTTCCACTGAGAACCTCCCCTGGCGTCAGGAGCGACGCCGGAGAAAGGTGAGCTCGGGCACTACTCGCCTGCGCCACCTGACTCTTCACCGGCGGACTCGGTCACCGGAGCCGGTCCACCCACCGTTGCTGGTTCTCTCAGTGACTCCTCGACCAGCTGGGACAGATCAAGGACGCGGACGTCGTCCTCTTTCTGGTGAGCCTTCACGGCGTCGTCGAGCATGATCATGCAATAGGGACAGGCGGTCGACACCACGTCAGCCCCCGTGCCCAGAGCCTCCTCGGTGCGCTCCATATTGATCCGCTTGCCGATGTTCTCCTCGAGCCACATGCGGGCCCCGCCGGCGCCGCAGCAGAAACCCTTCTCCCGACAGCGCTTCATCTCCACGTTCTTGGCGCCGGGGATGGCGTCGATGACCGTCCGGGGCTCGTCGAAGACCCGGTTGTGGCGGCCCAGGTAGCAGGGGTCGTGATAGGTAACCGTGCCCGAGTACCCGTTTCCCGGGGTGAGCTTGCCCGCGGTGACCAGGTGCTCCAGCAGCTGCGAGTGGTGGATGACCTCGAAGTTCCCGCCTAGGGCCGGGTACTCGTTGGCCAGGGTGTTGAAGCAGTGGGGACAGCTGGCGATGACCTTCTTCGCCCCCGCGTTCTGGAGCGTCTCGATGTTGAGCTTGGCCTGTTCTTGGAACAGGTACTCGTTGCCCAGCCGGCGGGCGGGGTCGCCGGTACAGCTCTCCTTGGGCCCGAGGACGGCGAAAGTGACACCGGCCCGGCGAAGCATGCGCGCCGTGGCCTGGGCGCCCCTGCGGGCCCGCTCGTCGAGGGCGCTGGCGCAACCCACCCAGTACAGGTACTCGATGTCGTCGGGGATGGTGTCGGTGACCACGGGGACCTCGAAGTCCAGGCTCTGGGTCCAGTCCAGGCGCTTGGCCCCCCCGAGCCCCCAGGGGTCGCCCTGGTTCTCGATATTGCGCAGCATGAGCCCGGCCTCGGTGGGGAACCGGGACTCCATCAGGACCTCGTAGCGACGCATGTCCAGGATGGTGTCGATGTGCTCGATGTCGACGGGGCACTCCTCGACGCAGGCCCCACAGGTGGTGCAGGACCACAGCACGTCGGGATCGATGACCGACGGAACCAGGCTCTCCACCTCGACACCGGCCGCCTTGTTCTGCTTCATGATCCGGTCGGCGGAGGCGAACATGTTGTCCCGGAGATCCATGATCACGAGCTTGGGCGAGAGGGGCTTGTCGGTGTTCCAGGCCGGGCACTGGGACTGGCACCGGCCGCACTCGGTGCACGTGGCCATATCCAGAAGCTGCTTCCAGGAGAAGTCCTCGATCCGTCCGGCGCCGAACACCACCTCGTCGTCCTCGCCCACGTCTTCCATGCTCATGTCCGGAGTCGAGGCCAGGGCCCCGAGGGCCCGGGGGCGCCGGGAGGTGGCCACGTTGATGGGGGCCAGGAAGATGTGCAGGTGCTTCGAATAGGCCACGAAGACCAGAAAGCCGGTGATGACGGTGATGTTGATGAGGAGCAACACCGTCTCGAGGACGCTGTTGACCCCGGTCCCGAGCGGGCGCAGCAGGTTGGCGATGCCGTGGGAGGCGAAGGCCCACCAGCCGTAGGGGAAGTAGCCCGTGTTGACCTGGGCCGCCCGATAGCCGAGGAGGGAGATGATGACCAGGGCGATCATGCCCAGCACCAGCCAGGCCGCGGTGGTGTGGGAGCCGAAGAAGCGCGACCGCCGGTTCTCCCGCTTGGGCGAGTTCTTGATGCGGATGATGGTGAAGACGATGAGGGCCAGGAGCACCGACACGGCGAAGAAGTCCTCGAGGAAGCCGAGGACGGCGGTCTGGCCGATCAGAGGGACGTGGAAATTCCGCTGGAAGAGGGCACCGTAGGCCTCGAGAATGGTGAACATGAGAAGGGTGAATCCCCAGAAGGTCATGGCGTGAGCCACGCCGGGGACCGTCCACTGGAGGAGCTTCTTCTGCCCTCCTACCTCGAGCAGCTCAGCCTTGATCCGCTTGGGGACGTCCTTGAACCGATCAGGGGCCGGCTGCCCCACCGAGATCAGCCGATAGAGCCAAAAGAGGCGCCGACCCGCTATGGCGAACGCGATCGCGGTCACGCCGAGGCCGATGGCAAGTCTGACGGGCACTGATTCCTCCTGGGCTGTTTACTTCGAGTAGGCGATGTGGCTGTTTGGGTTCACGGGCGGAAGTTGTCCGCGTACCTGCTCGGTGTCGGGCCCCTTTGGCCCTGATACTTCGACTTCAAGCCTGCGGAACCATACGGCTTGTCCGCAGGGGTGGTCATCTGGAGGAAGCTAATTTGCCCAATCTTCATGCCGGGATAAACGGTAATTGGCAGGTTGGCCACATTGGAGAGCTCCAGGGTGAGGTGGCCGTCCCAGCCGGCATCAACAAATCCGGCAGTCGAGTGGATCAGCAGCCCCAGGCGCCCGAGGGACGACTTCCCCTCGAGCCGGGCGACCAGGTCGTTGGGCAGCGTGACCTTCTCCAGGGTGGATCCGAGGACGAATTCACCAGGATGGAGGATCAGGGGCAGATCTTCGCCGATATCGACCAGCTCGGTGAGATCTTCCTGGTCCTCGCGAACGTCGATGACCCGGCTGGTGTGATTTCGGAACAGCCGAAAATACCGATCGACGTGCAAATCGACCGATGACGGCTGGATGGAGGAGTCATCTCGAGGCTCGATGACAATGCGCCCGGCATCGAGTGCCTCACGGATAGAACGGTCAGAGAGAACCATGCGCGCTAGACGATAGTGTGACTGGGCACCTGCGGGCGTAGTTCAGAGGCAGAACATCAGCTTCCCAAGCTGAGAACGCGGGTTCGATTCCCGTCGCCCGCTCTCGTCTCAAGTTGCTGGTCCGGACCTACTGCTCCTCGGCCTCGTTATCGATTTCTTGGCGAATGTCGTCGAGTTGCCTGATGCGCTCGTCATCTGGACCCAAGTAGTGGGCGAGGACTCCGGTGACCCGGGGAACATCAATCGTGTCCACACGCAGCATTTCCTCGATGTCCGCCCAATCCTTCCTCCGATTGAAGAACGCCTTGAATACGGCGAGATCGCTGCAAGAGAGGAACGGCAGGTTGCGCCCCGCCAGTTCGTGCTGGATCGTCCGAAGCTGGATTTCCGAGTGAAACGGCGAGGTGTTGAAAAAGAGATCAAGGGGGATTTCATCCATGTAGAGGCGCACCTGTCCGTCTCGCTCGAGTGCCTCGACATCGGAGTTCGAAGCCACGACCCCCGCAGGAAGCGAGCCAACGATGTCCTTTGCTGCCGTTGGGGCTGCAAAGACGTTCACGTCTATATCGATGGTGGTCCTCGGCTCCCCCGTGCACCAGAGCAGCGCGAACGCACCACCGAATGCGTGCCGGACGCCAACGGATTCGAGCGCATCATGGATTTCGATGACGACATCGAGGATCGGTCTCATCGGCGGCGACTGGCCGGGAATCGTGGGAACTTGAGTGTGGCCCGCCTACGACGAGGGAGTTCGTCCGTCAAGGCGAACAGACGATCGATGTTCCTCTTTCGATCATCGTCCCTGGTCAATGCGGTCTGAAGCGACACTTGAAGCTCGAGCCCCGCTGAGTGCACAAGACGCTCGAGAGTCCTCACCGATGGGACTGATCGCCCCGATTCATATGCCGCCAGCGTGGAGGCTGACGTCCCTCCCATCTCGGCAAGCTGCCGACGCGACAGACCCTTCCGAGACCGCACTTCCTTGAGTATCAGTCCAGCATCCACCCTCCCAATGATATCAGATTTGGTATCATCTGAAATCGGCACGTAGCTGGCGTTTGATTGCAATCGAGCTGCGGAAGCTGAGGCAAGATCCAGGGCGAGGCGCTCGGCTGCTGAAGCTCACCGCGCAGATGCGGCAGAATCCAAGTGGTGAAAGCCATTCGCTACGATTTCGCCGATGCCAATTTTCCCGCCTCGTTGGTGGACGTGGACGAACCCTCATTTCCCACCGGCGAATGGGCCCGGGTGGCGGTCGGCGTCGGGGGCATCTGTGGCAGCGACCTTCATCTGTTCGCCCCGGTCGTAGGTGGCTCGCCGACCCTGCAAGGGATCGCCGCATTCCCGTTCGAACTGGGCCACGAAATCGCCGGGACGGTCATCGAGGCCGGCGAGGACTGCCCTTTCGCCATCGGGACGCGGGTGGCGATCGACCCGATCATTCCCTGTCTGGCGCGGGGTATCGATCCACCGTGTGCCAACTGTGCCAGGGGATGGACGTCGAGCTGTCTCTACTTCGATAGTCATGTGATGACCGGCGGCCGGGCGCTCGGGTACACGCAAGGTCTCGGGGCCGGATGGGCCGAGCAGGTACTGGGGCATCGGTCCATGCTTCATCCGATCCCGGACGCCGTGCCCGAGAAAGCGGCCAGCCTCCACGAGCCGATCTCGATCGCAATGCATGGGCTCGCCCATCATCCGCCGTATGAGGGAGCCCCGATCCTTATTGTTGGTGGCGGCATCATCGGCCTCACCGCCCTCTTGGCGGTGAGGGCCTACTTCCCGGACAACCCAGTGACGGTTCTGTTGCGCTACCCCCATCAGGCTGAGGCCGCCCGCGCCTGTGGGGCGACCAACGTCGTGATGGGATCCGGCGCTGCGGCGTTCGAGGAGCTGGCTGCCCTGACCGGGGGGCGGGCCGTCGGGGACGGTGACGACCGGATGCTGATGGGAGGCTTCGCCTACGTCATCGAGGCTGCAGGGGGACAGAGCGCCATGACCGACGCGCTGAGGGCCGCCGATCATCGGGGAACCGTGCTCACCCTGGGTGCGGCGGGAATCGGCACGGTCGACATGACCCCGATCTGGTACAAGCAGCTCGTGCTGGTCGGCTCCATCGACCACGGGTCGAACCCGTCGTCGGTCATGGGCCGCGCACCCCAGGGCCTTGACCACTCAGTCGACGCTGCACTCGCGGTGCTGGCGCGAGGGGCGTTCCCGCCCGAGATGCTGGTCACACACGAGTTTCCCCTCGAGGGGTATCGAGAGGCCGTCCAGGCCGGGCTCGACAAGAACACCAGCCAGGCGATGAAGGTGGTCTTCCGGCCGAACGGTTGAGCCCCGACGATCGGACCCGAACGTCCCCGAGTCCGCAGCCTTGTGCCCCTAGCGGCTGTCGATTGCGACCTTGATAGCCCCTGACGTCTCCTGGCTTGCCAGCACTGTGAAGGCATCGCGCCACTCGGCAAGGCGGAACGTGTGGGTGAGCATCGGTGCCAGGTCGATTCGGCCGGATCCGACCATGTCCAGGAAGTGGGCGATGCCGTGCTGACGCACGCCCTCGACCTCCTCGATCCCGAAGGCATTGGAACCCGTATATGTGATCTCCTTGGAATACACCGGCGTGTCATCCCACTTCGCGGCGCCGTGCATACCCAGCTTCACGAGAGTCCCTCGGGCGCGCAGCACGCGGCAGCCGACCTCCAACGTCTCGGCTGCCCCGATCGTGTCGTAGACCACTTCGATGCCACCCGGAAAGGCCATGGGGAGTCCGTCAGCCGGTTGCAGCACGCCGTCCGACCAGTCCGCGACCCGCTCGATCAGCTCAAGTCGCGTCTCATGGGGAACGGTCGATGCGCCGAAGGCCTCGGCCAGCCGGCGTTGCGCATCGAACCGGGCGACCACCATCACCTCGACCGTCGGGTGCAACGCACGCAGGATGGCGACGGCGCACAGGCCGAGCGCGCCGGCACCGTAGACGAGCACCTTGCTTCCCGGCTGTGGGGGATGGCGGGTGACAGCATGGAGTGACACCGCGAACGGGTCGGCGGCGACAACCTGCTCGTCGCTCAGGGTGTCCGGCACCTTGAAGAGCATCGAGTCGTGCGCCGGCATGAGGTCGGCGAACCCCCCGCTGACGTCGGCGCACATGCCGATGTGGATCCCTGGAGCGAATGAGCCCTTCGCGAAGGAGTGGCACTGGCTCAGGTCACCCGCCTCGCACGCCGGGCAGACGGGCGACACCCCTCGGGTCACGCACGTGAGCCACGGGTTGAGGGCGACACGGTCCCCCGGCTCGAGCCCCTCCGCCTCGGGGCCGACGGCGACCACCTCGGCGATCACCTCGTGGCCCATCACGTGGGGCATCGAAACGAAATTCTTCATCGGATTCTGCTGGATGCCCGACGCGTTGGCCGGGTCGATCAAGCTGGCGTAGTCGAGGAACACCGCCTTGGATTCCGACCCGCAGATTCCCACAAGTCTCGGCCGTGTCACCACCCAATCTGGGCGAAGGAACCTGGGCTCGTCGATATCGATGAGCCGCGTCGGCGTCCGGGCGAGCATCCGCAACAAGCGGTTGTCCGTCTCGCCGATGGACTGCATCTCCGGCTCCACCCCGTACATGAGCGCTCGCATGGCCACATCGTAGGGCTCAGCCGACCCGTAGACCCGGGCCCCTCAATTCGATGGCACAGAGCGGATATGTCACCGGATCTCAGATTGGGACTCTGAGGATCTCAACCCTCTGCCTAGAGAGTTCCTGGTCGGCTGGTGGACTAGAAGGGTAAACCCTGGATATGAAGGTTTGTCGCTGGCAGGCTTGCCCCTTCGACCAGTGGCGTCCAGCACGTGACGAGAGGCATGGTGATCAATCCAGTCGGCTGATCCGCAGTGACCGTCTTGTCGAACTGGAACCAACCTATGCGCTCGTAAAACGACAATCGCGGCGACCCGCAGAACAACATGCCGATGGATCCGCCGTGCTCGACCATCCTTTTCATCGCCGCCAAGACAACCTGGCGGCCTGCACCTTTGCCTCGGAAATGGCGGTGAACCATCACTCCCCCGAGCCCGAGGACGTCGACGACCTGTCCCGTCGTTCCCTGCACCTGGATAGGGACCCAGGCTGCGTGACCGATGAGACGGTCTTCTTCCGTCAGACCGACATGACCGCTCTTGTCCCGCCACACGATTCCCAAGTGGTCAGTACCGTAGGGATCCGCCTCCCCATCCACGATCTGCGCCTCATCATCGAGACCAAAGTCCGGAAGGTCGATCAACTTCATGAACTCAGGGTAGACGGGCCCAGGCTCACAGTCTCGACGAGGCGTTCGATTCCCGTGGCCCGCTCTCGTCTCCGTGAAACCATCAAGCTCGCCGAACTTCTGGCGACCAGACCGGCTTCGATCTCTCTGAGCGGGCTATGAAACGGGCTATGAAACGGGCTATGAAACGGGCTATGAAAACAGTAAGTCGGTCTCTTCGACCCGACTCCGAGTGGTGACTAACAGCTAAAGGAGCCCGAGACCGCGGTTCCGGTGAGATCCGTACCGGTGAACGTGCCGCTCTTGTGGTTGGCGGTGACCGTCCCCGAGTTCTGGGTCACCGCGCCACCGACCCCATTGACGGTGTAGGTCAGGATGGCATTGGTGAACGTTGTGGCCTTCGGCGGCACATCGAGCCCAAAGTAGTTCGGCTTCGCGCCCTTGAAACTGGAATCGATGACGACACCGGAATTCACGGTGAAGTACCCCCCGCTGACTCCACAGGTCCCACCCTTGATCGTGGAGGTACCGGCCCCCGTCGTCAATGTAATCACGACTTTTCCGCCACAGAACGTCCGGATCACACCGTTGCTGCCCGCCTTATAGCTCGTGCAGCTGGAGCCGTTCTTTTGCGCGGCACTTGCGCTTTGTGCCCCGACAGCGCCGAGGGAGGCAACAACCAAGATGGCGGCGACGACAGTGGCCGATCTGCGCCTGGTACTACCCCAAATCGAGGTTGCCGTGGTCGCCATGTGCTCTCCCCCTCGCTGGACATGAAGGTCCATCAGCAACCGAGTCTCAACACACAACTTAGAGGAGAGGAACCTGGCGGGCGAGGCTACTCGCTTCGAGGGGATTGCGCGCTGATATCGGCCGGCAACGACTCGGTGGCCTCCACCAGGCGGGCGAGGCAACCCAGCACTCGGGCGACATCGCCTTCGCCACTCCCTCGGCCAACTGGGCCGACCATCAGGCCTAGTCGTCCGATCCCTGGATCTTCACCAACGACACCTGGGTCCACCCGAACACCGCTGGGCACGAGCAACTGGCCCAGACCGTTATTGCCGAGATGTGCGCCAGGTTCCACCACTGGTGCGACAACCCGCTCCGCCGGAACTCCTGAGTCGTTGAGGCCGACAGGCGCTCAGGCGTCGCGGCGCACGAGGACCCAGCAGCCGATCCCCAGGATCACCACGGTGTACAACACGAGAATGGCGAACCCAGTCCATGGGCTGAAAGCGGGTCCGACGCGGTCGGGCAGGCCATGGGTGGAGAACATGACCAGCCCGATGTTGGCCGGCAGGTAGCGGGCCACGGCATTGCTGAGCGACGTCGGCAACGCCTGAACGATGAGGGGTAGGACGAGCACCACCCCCACGAAGGCCGAGATGGCGCCGGCCGTGTGCCGAATGATGGTGGCCAGTCCCAGTGCCAGCAGCCCGAGCACGGCCAGGTACAGACCGCCCCCGACCACGGCACGCAGGACGCCCGGCTGGCCGAACGACGCGGAGCCGCTCGAGAGCACGCCCTCAAAGCTGTGAGGGATCTTTGTCCCGAGCTGCTGGGCGTGCTGAGTGGCGAATGCTGACGACCCGACCGCGTGTTTGGCCGACAAGAGGGCCTGGCCCACGGCGAAGGCGCTGAAGGTGAGGATTTCGCTCACCACCACCGCCACCGCTCCGAACACGAGGACCTTGGCGCTGAGGACAACGGGCCGGCGGGGCAAGGCCGACAACGTGGCCCGGATCGTTCCCGTGCCGTACTCGGCGCTCATCACCAGGACACCCAGCACCCCGAAGATGAGCTGGCCGAGGAATATCCCGATCAGGCTCCGGCGGGTCGGATCTTCGATGATGTCGTTGGGAGTCACCGTACCGGTGCTAATTGCGCACAAGCCCAGCACAGCCACCCCGGTGGCGACGAGCGTCCACATGGTCGAGCGGACCGACCACAGTTTCGTCCACTCGGCGGCCATGCCCCTGCGCAGACCGGCGCGACCGGCGGTCTGCCCCATCTCAGCCGAGACCGGATCCACGACCACCGCCGTCATGATCCACCCCGGAACTCGACGGCTTCGTCAGTCAGCTCCATAAAGGCGTCCTCCAATGAGGCGACGGGGGTCAGTTCGTGTACGGCGACGCCGATCGATGCGGCCAGGTCACCCACCGCCGGTGCCGGCAGGCCGGTGATGGTCATGGACCCGTCGGGATCCGAGATGACGGTCCCGCCCGCATTGGTCACGGCGTCGGACAATTGGTGCGGCGCCGGTGTGCGCACCTTGACCGATTGGCGCGAGCTGCCGGCCACGAATTCAGCCACCGACGTCTCGGCGATCAGCTTGCCCTTGCCGATAACCACGAGGTGGTCGGCGGTCAGCGCCATCTCGGCCATGAGGTGGCTCGACACGAACACGGTCCGACCCTCGTCGGCGAGCTTTTTACACAGCGTGCGAACCCAGCGGATGCCCTCGGGATCGAGACCGTTCACGGGCTCGTCGAACAACAGCACGCCCGGGTCGCCGAGCAGGGCGGCGGCGATGCCCAGGCGCTGGCCCATCCCGAGCGAGAATTTGCCCGCTCGTTTGCCGGCCACCGAGGTGAGGCCCACCAGCTCGAGCACCTCGTCGACGCGCGCCCGAGGGATGGCATTGCTCCTGGCCAGGGTGAGCAGATGGGCGCGGGCGGACCGACCGGGGTGGATCGCCTTGGCTTCGAGGAGCCCGCCCACTTCCCGCAGCGGCCAGGGGAGGTCGTGGTAGCGCTGGCCCAACACGCTGACGGAGCCCGACGCCGGCAGGTCGAGGCCCATGATCATGCGCATCGTGGTCGACTTGCCCGACCCGTTGGGCCCGAGGAAGCCGGTCACGGTCCCCGGACGCACGTCGAAGGACAGGTCGTCGACCGCCACCACGTTGCCGAACCTCTTTGAGAGCCCCCGAGCCTCGATCACCCGGTCAGTTTGGCACGGCTCCCCACCGTCTTGGTATCAGGGAAAACCCTGATACGAGCGGTTGATCTCCCTGACTCGTCTCTTGCCCCGGGGCGACGGACGAACCGGTGGTTGACCAGTTCGGGGGGCAGATCCAGGCATACGGGCCCCGGCTGGCCCAGGTTGTCCCACATGCCAGGATGCACGCATGCCCTATTCGTTGCTGCGGCGGATCGGCGTTCTGGCCATTGCGGGATGCTTGAGTTTGCTCGCATCGGGCTATGGTGCCCAGTCCGCCTGGGCCCGGAGTTCCCAGGTCAAGGCGCTGGGCCCGACCACCCCCCGATCCTTGCCAGCCGTTGTGAACGGCGTACCTTTGCTCGCCCTGGCCAAGCACGCGCTCGCGCCGCCAAGGCCTACTTGGTGTTGAAACCGATCCACGTACAAGCCGTTGTCTCCACCCAGGCAGCCCTGTACAACGAGGTTGCTGTCACCGGAGGTTCTGGGAGCCAGGAGTACGTCGTTGTGCTCCAAGGCCGCTTCAACTGTGGTTCCTGCGGCACCGCCGCAGCGGTCCCAACCACCAGGATCGATCCTGCAACGATTCCCATCTCGACGATGGTGCTCCAAGTACCCGACCCGCTCATTGACGGCACAAATGGCTTGGCCGTTGGCGTAGGAAACCCCAGCCTGGCCAACCTTGGACGGGTATACGACCTCGATCCTTACATAAAGTCCCTGAAAAGAGTCCCGGTGCCGATTGGCCCACTACCGGGTTAGCGGTCCCGCTGTCAGGAGCCCGTCACCATCCGGTCGAGATTGTCGACTGATCGTTCCAACATCGTTACGGGTACAACCGGGAAGGTCGCGAAGGACCGAATGTCCTCGGTTGCGTTCGACCAGTCGCAATAGTTGGTCACATCGGTCTCGGTCTCCGAGACTGGATCGAGCTGCCAGCCGTAAACATGACCAAATGGGGGCTGGTCGCCAAAACCGACCGTCCACTCGATCAGACGGTCAGGAACGATCTGGGTCACCGTGTTGCGAACCTGATACTTCTTCAGGTTGGGGATGTCACTCAGCGGCTCGCGGTCCATGTCTATATCGAACGTCTCACCCACCGTTGTCAAGGGCCTGTCCTCAGGAGCTGCCTCGAGCATCCCCGATCCATCGATGGCCACTTGGCCGCCGGGACTGGACACAATGAGGAACAACTTGTCTGCGGGAGCGGCGACACGCCGGGTGGCCGTAACGCGATCGGGAGACATTGGACCTCCTCTAGCTCAAAGACCGGCGAACGGTCACGGACCAGGAACCGCATGATTCTGCCACCAACTGCCTCACCTTGCCCTGTGGGCCAGCGAGTGGCGGCACGTCTCAGACTTCTCAACCGGATCGATCTCGATCCGACCGGGCGTGCGGGTATGGAAACTTTGTTTTACAATCGGGCACTGATCGAGGGGGGACCTCATGAACCAGCGCCAGGGGGCACAGATGAAGGCACCGGGTGGTCGACGGCGACCAGGCAAGGGGCTCCATGGTCGAGGATTGGTCGCCGTGGGTGCGGCGGCCGCTGTCTTGGCTCCGGTGGCGTTCACCGTGACGACGGCCGGACCGGCCGGCGCCGCCCCGTCCAACGCCAACCCAAACGGGGTCCTCAAGTACGGCTACGACCTCAACAACCAGTTCTCCAACAACTTTGACACGACAGGTTTGAACGACTGCTCGTACACCGTCACCCAGAACATCTTTCAGTCGATGACGGCGCCGGGGAACTTTGCCATCAGTGGCGGAGTGGCCCAGAGCTGGACGGTCAGCAACAACAGCTCCACCATTACCTTCCACATTCGCCCGGGCATGGTCTTCTCGAACGGCGCGCCGGTGACGTCGCAAGACGTGGTGGCCAGCCTCAACCACACCAAGTCCAGCCCTCTGCGCTCCTCCCTCACCGCCATTGACACCATGACCACGCCCGATGCTCAAACGCTGGTGGTCAACCTGAACCGGCCCACCGCCGGAGACTTCCTGTGGGCCATGACCTATATCGATGGCATGATCCAGCCCGCCGCCAACATCGGGAACGCCTCGACCCAGCCCATCGGGGCCGGGCCCTACACCCTGAAGAGCTACAAGCAGAGCTCGTCGATCATTCTGGCCAAGAACCCCAAGTACTGGAACTCGGCGGCCTACCCGCTCGGCGGGGTGAACTTCACCCAGCTGACCCAGGGTCCACAGGCGGCCACCGCCCTCACCTCGGGAGCGGTGGACATGATCCAGGTCGAGCCGGAGAACTACCCGCAACTGGCCGCTGACCCCAATATCGGGATCTCGACGACCAAGTCCTACGACAACATGGCCATCGAGCTCCGCCAGAACACGGGGCCCTTCGCCAACGCCAAAGTCAGGGTGGCCCTCGAGTACGCCGTCGACCGAAACGCCCTCAACAAGGTCGTCTTCAACGGGCTGGGCGAGCCCGCCTACCAGCCGGTCCCCACGTGGTCCCCGGGCTACAGCAAGTCGCTCGGCATCTCGGACGCCTACAACCCGGCCAAGTCCAAGGCTCTCCTCAAGGCGGCCGGGTACAAGAACGGCGTGTCGTTCGACCTCATTATTCCTGCGGGCGACGCCACCTTCCAGCGGGCCTCAGCCCTGCTGCAACAGGAGCTGGCTGCGGCCGGGTTCAAGGCCACCATCCAGCAGATCCCTGGTTCCGACTTCCTGACCGACGTCTACATCAAGGGCCAGGGTGACGCCCTGCTCAGTGAGATACTCACCGACGGCGCCGACATGTCGAACGCCTTCGAGTCCCTGTTCGAGGCGTCCGGCTTCCAAGCACAGCACCTCGGCTCCATCAACCCGCAGCTGACCCCGCTCATCCAGCAGTCCAACGCGTCACTCAGCCCGACGGTGCAGGGACCCCTGATGCAACAGATCGACAAGATCGTCCTTGCCCAGGGGCTGGTCGTGCCCCTGGTCTTCATGCCGTCGATCATCGCCTACAACAAGCAGAAGGTCGGAGGGAAGGTCGTCGCCCCGATCGGGCAGTGCCGGTCCAACCTGGCCGGCATCTATATCAAGAAGTGAAGCGCCGAAACCCTGGTTTTTGCGTTGGCCTATGGCCAGAAGTGAGCTAGACAGCGGAGATGGCGTCTGGTAGCGGGGGCTCGCTCCCTTCCTTCATTGCACGCCGATTGCTGATTTCGGTTCTGCTGTTGTTCCTGATCTCGCTCGGGATCTTCTCGCTCATCCTGATCATGCCCGGTAATCCGGCCATCACCCTGGCCGGTGGGACCAAGGCGACCCCGGCCGAGATCGCCAGGATCACCAATCAGCTCCACCTCAACCAGGGCTTCTTTGCCCAGTACTGGCGGTGGCTGAGCGGTGCGTTGCACGGCAACCTCGGCCAATCGCTGTTCCAGAACGGGAGTGTGACGTCCGGCATCGCCGCCCGGTTCCCGGTGACCTTCGCCGTGGCCGCCGGGGGGATGGTCATCGCCATCCTGGTCGGACTGCCGGCGGGCATCATCTCGGGTATCCGGCAGGGGACGGTCAGGGACCGGGCCGTGACCATCGGCTCGAGTATCGCCGTGGCCATGCCGGACTTCTGGTTGGCCATCCTGTTGGTCATCATCTTCGCGGTGAAGTTGAGGTGGCTGCCGGCGCTGGGCTACACGCCCTTCACCCAGTCGCCCGTCGAGTGGTTCAAAGACCTGCTGCTTCCCTGGGTGGCCCTGGGCATCGGCGGTTCGGCCGTCATTGCCCGCCAGGTGCGCGGTGCCCTGATCGATACCCTCGATCAGGACTACATGCGTACGGCGCTGGCCAAGGGCCT
>DATMMO010000005.1:0-6100 GCA_035569695.1 Acidimicrobiales bacterium
TGGCGAGAGGATGCGGTGGGCTGTCCCGCGTGTGGGGGCCGGATCAACTTCGGCGAGTCCGGTGCCTGGGCCTGCGATACCTGTGAGTTCCGACGGCCCACGTGCCGGGCCTGGCTGGAGGGCACCGAGCTGGTCCTGGCCGACGGCTCCCGCCACCAGGTCACCCTGGGCGTGCCCGGGCAGTTCAACCGGGCCAACGCGGCGATGGTGGTCACCGCCTTGCCCTGCATGGACGAGCGGTGGGACGGGGGACCGGGGCGCACCGTCGACGATGCGCTGGCCGCCATGGCCGCGGTCAACGAGGTGGCCGGTCGTTTCTCCACCGTGGTCCGCGGCGGCGTCGAGGTGCGCCTGCTCCTGGCCAAGAACCCGGCCGGGTGGACGGCCCTGTTCGACCTGCTCGACGAGTCCGGCGGTGCCGCCTTGCCCACCGTCCTCTCGGTCAATGCCCGCATCGCCGACGGGTTGGACACCAGCTGGCTGTGGGACGTCCCCTTCGAGCGGCTGCGGGGACGCACGGTGGTGGCCACCGGCGAGCGATGTCGGGACCTCGCTGTGCGGCTCCGCTACGCCGAGGTCGTCCACACCGTGGTGCCCGATCCTGTCGCCGCTCTGGACGTGGCCATCCAGGGCACGACCGGCACCCAGGTGGAGTTCGTGGGGAACTACACGGCCTTTGCCGTGCTGCGGGGTCGGCTGTGAGCGCGCCGCCATCGCCGCTGACCGTGGTGGTGGTGTTCCCCGACCTGCTCGGCACCTACGGCGATGGCGGCAACGGCCTGGTGCTGGCCCGGAGGGCGGCATGGCGCGGCATCGACGTGGAACTGGTCGAGGCGACGTCGGACCAGCCCATCCCCATGGGCGACATCTACTGCCTGGGTGGGGGCGAGGACGGTCCCCAGGTTCGGGCGTCGAGGACGCTCATCGCCGACGGGACGGTGGCTCGCGCCGTGGACAAAGGGGCCGTGGTCCTCGGGGTGTGCGCCGGGTTCCAGTTGCTCGGTCGCTCGTTCCCCGATGCCGCCGGAGGACCGCACGAGGGTCTGGGGCTCCTCGACGTGACCACCCAGAAGGGAACCGATCTCCGGGCCGTGGGGGAGCTGGTGGCCGAGCCCACGGTGGGAGCCCCGACGGCGGCCGACGGAACGGCGCTGCCCTCGCTGATCGGGTTCGAGAACCACGGCGGCATCACGTGGATCGGGGCCGAAGCCGTTCCCCTGGCCCGCGTGGTGCACGGCATCGGGAACGGTGACGGGCTGGGATGGGAGGGGGCGTGGTCCAATCGCGTGGTGGGGACCTATATGCACGGCCCGGTCCTGCCCCGGAACCCGGTGCTGGCCGACCTCCTCCTGGGCTGGGCCATGGGGACCGAGGCCCCGCTTGACCGGCTGGAGGACGTCGAGGAACAGATCCTGCGGGCCGAACGCACGGCGGCGGCTCCGAGCGCATCCCGAGGCCGGAACCGGGGGCTGCGTCGCCGACTGTTCAGCGCTCGCCGCTGATCCCGGTCACCGGGTGCGGAGGGGCCACTCGTTGCCGTCGGGCTCGGTGCCGACCGGACCCTCTCGGGGCGGGAGAGCCCAGGAGCGACGCCACGGGGCGACCGAGGGTCCCTGCAGCGCCGGCGTGGTGCCCGCCGCCGCCTGCTTCCGTGCCGTCCACCAGTCGCTCGACACTTCGTCGGCCAGCGCCGCCACCGCCGCCTCGATGCGGGTCCCGAACCTCCGGGCGTCCTCGCCCTCGTCGGGTTGCAGGGGCGATCCGAACAGCACCGTCGTCGGGGTGCGCCGCAGGCCGGCCCCGCCCTTGGGCAGGATGTGCCGGGTCCCCTCCAAGTGGACGGGAACGACGGGGCGGCCGGTCCGGGCGGCCAGGTAGGCGGCACCGCCGCGGTAGGTCTGTCCCCACCCGTCGGGCGATCGCCCGCCCTCGGGAAAGATGACCAGGTTCCAGTGGTCGGCCAGCAGGTCGGAGGCCAGCTCCGCCGACCGCCGGTTCACCTTGGCCCGCTCGATGGGTATGGCGGCGAGTGAGAAGGCCCACAGGTCGGCCTTCCAGCGGCGGTCGAAGAAGTAGTCGGCGGCGGCGGCCACCACCGTCCGGTGGCGGAACCGAAGGGGAAGCGAGGACAGCAGGAGGGCGGTATCGACGTGGCTGGCGTGGTTGGCCGCGAAGATCAGGGGCGCCTCCACGTCGTTGAGGTACTCGGCCCCCCGGATGTCGGGCGAGGCGATGACCTTGGTCAGGGGACGGGTCACGTTGTCGAGGAGCATGGCCCGGGCCAGCCGGACCGGGTACTTCCGGGACCAGGCGGTGTCATAGTCGGCCCCGAGGTGATGGTCGGGGGCGGGGCGGGGAACGCTCTCGGGCCAACTGGGCGAGGCCAGGGGGAACCGAGCCCTCCCGGCCCGAGAGGCGAGGCCAGAGGGAGCAAAACGGTGCACCGTTCGCCCGACCCTGCCCCGCACCCCGGTGCCCAGTGCGGCGTCGGCCTGCACGGCGCGCCGAGGACGCAGGGAGGAGCTCGACGATCGGGACGGGCTCACTGCACGTCGGCCATGAGGATGGGGGGCGTGTGGAGGTGGGTCAGCGTGGGCGAGGCGCCCACGACATCCTTGGCCATCTCCAGGGCATCGGTCAGGGTGGACGCAGCCCGGAAGCCCAGACGGTGGACGGCGGCGGTATCCCCGCCCACGACGATCACCGCACCCACATGTTGCAGGGCGTGGGCGCACCAGTACCACATGTAGAACGGGTGCACGCCGTGGTACGCGTGTCCGGTGCGGTAGAGATGGATGTACCAGGGATCGGTGGCGAAGCTCTCCTCGTAGCCCTTGGCCACCTCGATGGGGTCGGTGGTCTCGCTGAGCACCTGTTCGAAGAAGTCGATGTAGCTGGGATGGTGAACGGGGTTGAACTCCCACGCCGTGGGATGGCTCATGATCACCACGCCACCCTCACGCACCAACGGCTTGCCCCGGTACAGATTGAAGAAGTAGCCGAGGCCCAAGCAGGCCACCAGGATGGGGTTGAGGACCGAGTTGACGTTGTAGGGGCTGATGTAGGGGAGCCCCATGGTCAAGATGTCGGTCTGTCCTTCCACCACGACGCCCTGTTGCTTCCACACGTTCTCGGTGGTGAGGGCGTGGACGGCCTCCACCTCACCGGCCTGCACCGAGGTCATGCGGTGGGGGGCCTTGACGGAGTGGAAGATCTGGCGGGCCAGCTTGGGTGGGGTGCGGTCGAGGGCCTTGGACACACCCAGGTACCCGAGCCGGTCCTTGGCGCTCCATTCCCATTCCCGCTTCTGGAGGAAGCCGAACTGGGAGGGGAAGGTGTTGGTGTTCAACGTGGTCTCGATCTGGAAGATCGTGACGCCGCTGTCGGCGATGAGCTTGCCCATGCGCCAGTTGGACGAGTGGAGCTCGGAGCGGTGCTGGTCCATGAACGATCGGCTGTGCTGCATGGTCTGGGGGTTGTGGTGGTGGCGCAGGCTCTTGTAGCTGGCCAAGCCGGTGGCCACGCTCTTGTGACCCCCGTCCATGGCCACCAGGTTGATGTTCACGTAGACGAGCAGGTCGCTCTCCGCCGCCCGCTTGTTGATCTCGACGTCCTCGCCCTGGTCGGTCAGGCCCAGATGGACCAGGGCCGACGGATCCTCGGCGTCGTGTTGGGTCAAGAGCCCGTTGGGAGCGAAGGCGTCATAGATGCGGTCGCCCAGGGCGTGACGCAGCTCGGGCTCGGTCATGCGGCGATGGAGGGCCAGGGCCACGATGAGCTCGACGTCGTCCACTCCGGCTTCGGCGGCCAAGTCCAGGACCTGCTCGATCACCAGTTGCCGGTTGTCGGGACGCTCCATGGGGGGCAGCGGGAGGGAGATGTCGTCGAAGGCGATGGTCAGGCGCATGCCCGGGAACAGCAGGGCGGGGAGGGGCTCCCGGTCGCCCAGGGGATTGAGCAACGCGTGGCGGATGGCGGTGGAGGGATCGGTCAACGGGTCGAGGGGCTCGGGCGCGTAGATCACCCGGCTGCCCTCGGGGAGGCGCTCCAACCGGAACCGCTCGCCATGCCAAAAGAGGGTGGGTGGGGTGGAGCGATCGACGTCGAGCACGAAGCCTGGCCTGGGGCTCATCGAGGGCGTCCTTTCCGGTTGCGAAGGTCGAAGGCCACTTTGACGGCACCACGACGGCCGGCGGCGCCGGCGTGGGCCACGGCCTCCTCGTAGCGGTCGAGTGGATAGGTGGCAGAGACAAGGGAGCCGAGCCCGGCGGCGGCGACCACGTCCATGGCCACGGCAAAGGTACGGCGTGCGGGCGCCGCCGGTTCGGCCGCCGCCGTCCGGTCGGTGGCGGCCTGCCTAGCCGGTCCGGTCGCGCCCGGCCCCTCGACCCCGTAGGCGTAGGCCCCGACCAGCTGGATCTCCCGGTGCCAGAGGGGGGCCAGGTCGACATGGAGCTTCCCGGGCATCCCGACCAGGACCACCCGGCCCCGGGGCCGGACCATGGCCACGGCCTGGGTCAGCGACTCGGCCGAACCGACGCAGTCGAAGACGACATCGGCGCCCCCGGTCAGCCGCCCGGCCAGGACGAGCGACCCGGACTCCCGGCGCACGGCTCGGGGGAGCTGATCGGGGGGGACCACGATGTCGGCCCCCAGCTTCTCGGCCAGGGTGCGCTGGTGGGAGTGCTTGGCCCCGACCAGGATGACGCACGGGGTCGTGGGCCGCACCACCTCGACCAGCGCGGCCACGGTGGCCAGCCCCAGCGTGCCTGCTCCCAGCACGGCCACCGTGTCGCCGGCGGTGATCGAGGCGCCCAGGGCGGCGTGCACGGCACAGGCCGTGGGCTCGATCACCACCGCGTCCTCGTCGGTGAACGAGTCGGGAACGGCGTAGAGCTGGCCGGCGTGGGCCACCAGGCCCGCGGTCGACCAGCCCCCGCCGGTGTCGGCACAGAAGCCGGTCTGGAGGCCGGGGGCGAGATCGCCGAGGGCCAGGTTCGCGCACAGGCCGTTGTGCCCGCCGGCACAGGCCGGGCAGTGGGGCTCGATGTTCCGGGGGGCACAACCCAGCACCGGCTCGATCACCGCCCGGGTGCCGGCCGGAAGGTTGGTTCCGGTGTGGTCGACCCCGCCGTCCTCCAGGATCCCGACCACCTCGTGACCGGGGACGAACGGGAAGCTGACGATGTCCTCGAAGTAGCGAGAGCTGCGACCGTCCAGGGTGGCGAGATCGGACCCGCAGATCCCTGACAGGACGGGACGAAGCCGGTACCAGGCCTCGCCGGGGAGCTCGGGCGGGTCCACGTCGAGGAGCTGCAACGGCCCGATGCCCGCTCCCCGGCCCGAGCCGAAGACGGAGGCGACCCGCGAGGCGGCGAAGCGGGGGAGGTTCCGCTCGAAGACGAGCGCTTTCATGGCGCGCCACCCGGCACCCGGCGTCGCGAGCCGGTGAGGGCGGCCTGGCTGACCCGGTTGCCCCTTCGGAGCGATCTCGGGGTGTCGAGCGGGCCCAGCGGGAGCAACGGTCGGGCGCCGCCCCGGCTCTTGGCCCAGTGCTCCACGTGCCAGCCGCGGCGGCGGGCGATGGCGGCCAGCTTGGCCTCGGGGTTGACCGCCACCGGGAAGCCGACCACGTCGAGCATGGGCAGGTCACTGGCCGAGTCGGCGTAGGCCACCGCCTCCTCGAGCCGGAGGCCCTCTGCCGCGGCATAGTCGGTGAGCACCAGGGCCCGGGCCTCACCGATAGGGGGCAGGTCTTCCATCCGCCCGGTGAATTTGCCGTCCCGCTCGCTCAGGTGGGCGCAGATGATCTCGTCGAAGAGCGGGCGCAGGGGCTCCACGATCAGGTCGAGGGCGCCGGTGATCAAGATGGTGCGATGGCCGAGGGCCCGGTGCTGGCGCAGGCGGGCAAAGCCGGCGGGGAACGACTTGGCCAGCAGCAAGTCGTTGAAGAGATCCCAGGCGTCGGCGCGCAGCCGATCGGCCGGGGCACCGTCGTAGCGTCGGTAGAACGATCGGAGGAAGTCACCTCGGTCCCGACGGTCCAGGGCGAGCAGTCCGGGGGCGCTCTGGACCAGATCGGCGACGAAGGTCACCCGCT
>DATMMO010000006.1:0-6363 GCA_035569695.1 Acidimicrobiales bacterium
GTGTTCCTGAGGAACCGATCCCCGGCGACAGGGACTGGGCGGGGAGACTGTCCCCATGCAACAATTCCTCGAACACTGGGGCTATCTGGCCATCTTCGTGCTCACCGTGCTCGAGTCGGCCTGCATTCCCATTCCGTCAGAGGTCACCCTCGGGCTCGGCGGCGCGCTGTCCTCGGCCGCCTTCCGGTCCGGCTCGTCCACCCACCTCGACCTCGGTCTGGTGATCGTCGTCGGCATCGTGGGCTCGGTGATCGGGTCCCTGATCGCCTATGTCGTCGGGCGCACCGGGGGAAGACGCCTGGTGGACCGCTACGGGAAGTACGTCTTGCTCACCCATGCCGACCTCGATCGGGTGGAGGCCTGGTTCGCCCGACGCGGCGAGTGGATGGTCCTGTTCGGTCGCGTCATCCCGGTGGTGCGAACGTTCATCTCACTCCCCGCCGGGATGGCCCAGATGAACCCGGTGCGTTTCGTCGTCCTCACCACGATCGGCTGCGCGGCGTGGGTGTCGGCGTTGTCGGTCATCGGATACGAGGTGGGCGGCCAGTGGCAGTCGGTGACCAAGGGCTTCGGCTACGCCAGCTATGTCGTCGTGGTCGTGGTCGTGGTGGGCATTGCCGCCTTCGTGTGGCACCGGCTGCGGGCCGTCCGACGCGAGGCGGGTTCGGGAGGTTCGGGGAGGTCGGGGGACGGGCCCCAGGGCGCTCCGTCCACCGAGCCCACGGGCGCTTCCGGCGCCGTGGACGCTTCCGGCCAGTCCCAGATGACTTCCGCTCAGCCCCAAGTGAGAAGGTAGCGGCGTGCTGACGTTCTTTCAGGCCATCGTTGTCGGGATCATCCAGGGGGTGAGCGAGCTCTTCCCGGTGTCGAGCTTGGGGCACTCCGTGCTGTTGCCGGCTCTCTTCGGCTGGCACAACCTGGTCACCGACCAGTCTTCGGGCGAATCGTTTTATCTGGCCTTCGTGGTCGGGCTGCACGTGGCCACCGCGCTCGCCCTCATCGCCTTCTTCTGGCGGGACTGGTTGCGGATCATCGGCGGGTTCTTCGTCACCCTGCGGACGCGCCGTGTCGAGACGCCGGACCAGCGTATGGCCTGGATGCTCATCCTGGCCACTATTCCGGTGGGCATCGCCGGCCTCCTCTTCGAGCACCAGTTCCGGACGCTCTTCGCCAAACCAGAAGCAGCGGCCATCTTTCTGACCATCAACGGGCTCATCCTGGTCGGTGCCGAGCTGCTCAAGCGACGGACTCGGCCCACCACGCTGGGGGTGGGGGAGCCGTCGCCGGCACCGGCCGGTTCCTCTGCCGCCGTGGCTACGGGCCCCACTGCTGCCTCGACCGAGATAGCTCCCACATCGGCGTCCACAGCCGCCGCTTCGGCCGAGACGGCCGCGGCGACGGCATCGAAGTCGGGTGGGCCGACACGGGACGTGGCCACGCTCAAGTACCGGGAGGCGGTCGTGATCGGGTGCGCCCAGATCCTGGCTCTCTTTGCCGGAATCAGCCGCTCGGGCGTGACCATGGCCGCCGGTCTGGCCCGGGGCCTCAGCCACGAGGACGCGGCGCGGTTCTCTTTCCTGCTGGCTACTCCGGTCATTCTCGCCGCCGGCGTACTCAAGATCCCCGATCTGTTCGGTCCGCTGGGGAACGGGATCCGCGGCCAGATCCTGGCTGGAAGCCTGGCCGCAGCCATCGCCGCCTACCTGTCGGTGCGGTTCTTGATCCGGTGGTTCACGACGAGGACGCTGTGGCCCTTCGCCGCTTACTGCCTGGCCATGGGCACCGCCATGATCATCTACTTCGCCTGACGCCTGGACCGGCGCCGACTGCTGCTGGCGCCGCTCGCAGCGGGCATAGAGTCAGGTGATGAACCTGAGTGGCTCGGGGACGATCTTCCTCCTTGTCTTGGCGTGCCTCTTCGGGGCGATCGGGTACCGCCTGTCGGAGAACTTCCGCAGGCTCACCGGGAGGACGCCCTGGGGGATGTCCTCGATTCTGTGGGCTTTTATCTGGTTCCTGTCGCTGCTGCTCGGCTTCGTTCTCTACATGATCGCTCGGGCAACGACCAAGGTGGATCCAGCTGCTCGGGCAGCCCCCGTGGCGCGGCCCCGTTGGCCGGCCGGTCCGTCGGGCACAGTCCAGACGGGGACGGCGCTCCCCGGTCGGTACCCCTCGAGGGTCCCTCCCGGTGACGGGGGTTTCCAGCCGCCGGTTCCGGATCCCTCGGCGGGCCCACCGGCACCGGCGGTGTCACCTCCGATGTGGCACCCCGATCCGAGCGGCGAGTTCGAGTATCGCTGGTGGGATGGGGTGGGGTGGACAGCGACGGTGGCCCGAGGCGGCGTCCAGCAGGACGACCCCCACTTCGACCAGGGCAACGGGCAGAGCTAACCCTGGGCTGAGCCCGGTCTTCGGGCGCGAAGCCCGAGCGTCGGGCCAGGTTGGGGACCAGGTAGCCTCGCAGTCCGTGGACTTCGACCTTTCCCCCGAAATGACCGCACTGCAAGAGACCGTGCGCCGGCTGGCCCAGGACAAGGTCAAGCCCCGGGCGCGGGAGATCGATTCGACCGGTGAGTATCCCCAGGACATCTTCGATGCGTTCAAGGCCGCCGACCTGCTTGGCCTCTGCCTCCCGACGGAGCTGGGCGGATCGGGTGCGGGCATCGTGGGCCTGACCCTGGCCATCGAGGAGGTGGCCAAGTACTCCCAGACCGCGGCGCTGATGCTGCTCCTCACTCGGCTGCCCGTTGGTCCCGTGCTCATTGCCGGCAACGACGACCAGAAGCACCGCTACCTGCCCGGCATCGCCGACGGCACGCTCCGGGCCGGGTTCGGGTTGTCCGAGCCCCAGGCCGGAAGCGACGTGGCCGGCATGCGCACCCGGGCCGTCCCCGACCCGAAGTCGGCCAACGGTGACGGGTGGGTGCTGACCGGTACCAAGTGCTGGATGTCGGGGGTGCGCGAGGCCGACTGGTACACCGTGTTCGCCAAGACCGGGGACCCGGCCAGCCGGGCCCATGATTCGATCACCGCCTTCATCGTGGAGCGGAAGTGGGACGGGGTATCGGTCGGTCGCACCGACCACAAGATGGGCGTACGGGGCGTCGACACCGGCGAGCTCATCCTCGACTCCGTGCGGGTCCCGGCCGAGAACGTCATCGGTGAGGTCGGGGGCTTCCGACTGGCCATGCTGGGCCTGAACGCCATGCGCCCCATCGTGGCCGCCCGGGGCATCGGCCTGGCCGAGGGCGCGTTGATGTACGCCACCGAGTACGTCCAGCAGCGCGAGGCCTTCGGCGGCACCATTGCCGATTTCCAGGGCATCCAGTGGGAGATCGCCAAGGTGGCCGTGGACATCGAGGCGGCCCGGCTGCTCACCTACCGCTCGGCCTGGCTGGCCGACCAGGGCAAGTTCACCAAGGAGTACGTGCCCTACCTGTCGATGGCCAAGTACCACGCCACCGAGCTGGCCGTGCGGGCCTCGGGCCTGGCCGTGCAGCTGTTGGGGGCGGCGGGGTACATGGAGGACCACCCGGCCGAGCTCTGGTACCGGGACGCCAAGCAGCTCACCATCGTGGAGGGGACTTCACAGGTGCAGCTCGGCCTGATCGCCCGCGGCGTACTCGGACGAGACCTGTGGTGGGACTGAGCATCGTGGGTCCGAACCCAGAGCCGGGAGCGCCCGGTGCCGCGGCCGCGACCTTCGAGTCCATCGGGGGATGGCCGGGCGCGCTGTCCCGGCTCATTGCCGGCCAGTCGCTGTCCGCCGACGAGTCCGAAGCGGTCCTCGGACAGGTGCTGGCGGGCGAGGCCACGCCAGCCCAGATAGCAGGATTCGCCGTCGCCCTCCGGGCCAAGGGCGAGACGGTGGAGGAGATGACTGGGCTGGTCCGGGCCATGGTGGCCCACGCCGTTCCGCTCGATGTCCCCGGTGACCTGGTCGACACCTGCGGCACGGGGGGAGACCGGTTGCGCAGCGTCAACGTCTCGACCATCGCTGCGTTGGTGGTGGCCGCCACCGGGGCCAAGGTGTGCAAGCACGGCGGGCGGGCCGCCTCGTCCTCGGTCGGGGCAGCCGATGTGCTCGAGGCGTTGGGCGTGGTGGCCGATCTGGGCCCCGAAGGCGTGGTCCGTTGTCTGGACGAGGTGGGCATGGGGTTCTGCT
The DNA here is from genome assembly GCA_035569695.1 of Acidimicrobiales bacterium. GTDB lineage: Bacteria > Actinomycetota > Acidimicrobiia > Acidimicrobiales > RAAP-2 > DASXMT01. Next base: position 4,166 of record DATMMO010000006.1, read on the forward strand.
TCGCCCCCCGGTTCCATCCGGCCATGCGGTTCGCCGTCCCGGTGCGCAAGGAGCTCGGCATTCCCACCGTCTTCAACTATCTGGGCCCACTGGCCAACCCGGGGCGGGCCAAGTTCCAGGTGATCGGGGTCAGCGACCCGGCCATGGCCGACAAGATGCTCGGTGTGCTGGCGGCCAACGGCACCCGCCGGGCCATGGTCGTCTACGGCGACGACGGGCTCGACGAGCTCAGCACCACCGGCCCCTCTACCGTGCACGAGCTGATCGCAGACGGCCAGGGCGGGTACGAGGTGCGCATGGATCGCGTGGACCCGAGGTCGCTCGGGTTCCGTCGGGCCAGCCTGGACGAGCTGCGAGGCGGTGACGCGTCGGTCAACGCCGAGGCCATCCGCCGGGTGGTGGCCGGCGATCCCAATCCCCACCGCGACATCGCCGTGTTGAACGCCGCCGCGTCCTTGGTCGTCATCGGCAAAGCCGACGATCTGGCCACCGGGGTGGCCCTGGCTTGCGAGGTCATCGACGACGGCCGGGCCCAACAGGTACTGGCCGAGCTGATCCGGGTGTCACAGAGCGCAGCTGCCGACGAGGGGTAACTGTCCGTGATCGTCCAGATCTACGGCTTCACCACCCCGGCAGACGTCGTTGCCATCAGCGGCCTGGCCATCGACCACATCGGCGTGGTGCTCGACGAGGGATTCGGCACCTGGGACGGTGTCGATGAGCGAACGGCACGCGACATCGTGGCCGAGATCCCCGATTCGATGACCACCGTTGCCCTCAGCCTGGGAACGGACTTCGAACGTATCGCCCGGACGGTCGATGTGGTGCGCCCCGACATCGTCCATTTGGTCCGAGCCGATCAGATGGGCCCCGACGCCGTGAGTGTGGTCCGCGCCCGGCTCGGTCCGGTGAGGGTCATGACCACGGTGGCCGTCCGGGACGAGTCGGCCATCGGGATGGCTCAGGCCTACGCGGCCTGCAGCGACTACCTGCTCCTGGACAGCCACGATCCAGCCACCGGGACGGTCGGAGCTACGGGCCTCGTCCACGACTGGTCGGTGAGCGTCCTCATCCCACCAGCCGTCGATATCCCCGTCATTCTGGCCGGCGGCCTCGGTCCGCACAACGTCGGCGAGGCGATTGCCGCAGTGCGCCCGGCCGGAGTGGACTCGGAGACCCGGACCAGCCGGGTCGACGACAAACGCCGGAAGGATATCGATGCCGTAGCCAGGTTCGTGGACCTGGCCCGGAGCGTCTAGGAACGAGCGAGACAACTGAGGAATCAACAGATAGGAGTGGTGCTCACATGGCCAGCTTGATCTACACGGCGATCACATCGCTCGACGGCTACGTGAACGACGAGGACGGCAATTTTGACTGGGCTGCGCCTGACCCCGACGTGCACTCGTTCGTCAACGACCTCGAGCGCTCGGTCGGCACGTATCTCTATGGACGCCGGCTCTACGAGACCATGGTCTATTGGGAGACGGTCAGCCTGGTCGATCAGGCGCCCGAAGTGCGGGACTACACGAACCTGTGGCGAGCGGCCGACAAGATCGTCTTTTCCACCACCCTGGGCACCGTGTCCAGCGATCGGACGCGGATCGAGCGGGCCTTCGACCCCGAGGCGGTTGGGCAGCTGAAGGAGGTCCAGGAACGAGACATCAGTGTGGGGGGCGCCAACCTGGCCGGTCAGGCGATCAAGGCTGGTTTGGTGGACGAGTGTCACCTGATCATCAATCCGGTCGTGGTAGGCGGTGGCACCCGGGCCCTCCCCGACGGTGCCCATTGCGTGCTCGAGCTACTCGACGAGAGGACATTCGACAACGGCGTTGTGCACGTCCACTACCGATTTGTCTAGGTCACCCGGGTTGACGGCCCGACGACAGCTGACTCGGCACTGCGAACCTAATCACCGCCTCCACCACCGCCACCGCCCGAGAAGTCGCCACCGCTGATCCCGCCACTGAGATCACCCAATCCACTGGTGCCCAGGGACGACGAGCCCAGTGACGACGTGTCGATGGGAGCCGGCGGAGCAATGTCAACTGGAGCCGGAGGGGTTATGTCCACCGGGGCTGGCGGCGTGATGTCGACAAGAGCAGGTGGTGGCGTGACGTCGATGGGCGCCGGTGGAGATATATCGATGGGCGCTGGCGGAGGTATGTCAATGGGCGCTGGCGGAGGTATGTCAATGG
>DATMMO010000007.1:0-7365 GCA_035569695.1 Acidimicrobiales bacterium
CCCTACATCGTGCTGTGGCCCTCGCTGGCCATGTTCCTCTTGCTGTTGGCCATCAACATGATCGGCGACCGCCTCCGCAACAAGTTCGACGTCCGGGAAGGGCTGGTATGAGTTTGCGCCGCCGATCATCGGGGCGACTGGAGTTCCCCGACGTGGAGGACCTGGTCGACCCCTTGTTGGTGGTGAAGGACCTGCATACCTCGTTCCGGACGTCACGGGGAACGATCCGGGCGGTGGACGGGGTGTCCCTCACCGTCGACCGCGGCCGCACCCTTGGCGTGGTGGGCGAATCGGGTTCGGGGAAGACGGTGCTGTCCCGTTCCATCATGGGCTTGCTGCCCACCCGCGAGGTGGTGCGGAGCGGGTCGGTGCAGTTCTCCGGCTATCAGCTCGAGGCCATGCCCGAGGCGCAGCTGCGCCAGGTGTGGGGGGCGCAGCTGAGCATGATCTTTCAGGACCCCATGACCGCGCTCAACCCAGTGGTGCGGATCGGCCGCCAGATCACCGAGTCGCTGCGCCTCCATCTGCGCATGGACCGGGCCGAGGCCAAGGCGACGGCCGTCTCGTTGCTGAGCTCGGTGGGGATCCCCTCACCCGAGGAGCGCCTCCGCTGGTATCCCTTCCAGCTCTCAGGCGGGATGCGACAGCGGGTCATGATCGCCATCGCGCTGGCTTGCTCCCCGCGTTTGGTCCTGGCCGACGAGCCCACCACCGGGCTCGATGTCACCGTCCAGGCCCAGATTCTGGATCTGCTGGCCGACCTTCAGCGGGAGCGCCACATGGCCATGCTCCTGGTGACCCACGACCTTGGAGTGGTGGCCAATCGGGCCGACGAGATCGCCGTGATGTACGCCGGCCGGGTGGTGGAGCGGGCCCCGGCCCGGGCCCTGTTCACCCACACCAAGATGCCCTACACGCGGGCCCTCATGGACTCCATTCCCCGCTTGGCCAATCCCAGCCATACCCGGCTCCAGGCCATCGCCGGCCGGCCGCCGGACCTGGTCAACTCGCCCAAGGGGTGCAAGTTCGCCCCCCGGTGCCCCTACGTCCAACAGAAGTGCATCGACACCGAGCCGCCCCTGCGCAGCGCCGGTTCGCCCGACCACCTCTTCGCCTGCTGGTTCCCGTTGGTTGACGGACGGCCCTCGGGCCTCCCCACCCCCGAGGCCAAGTCGGATCGCACCCCGGAGGTGCAGAGCCGGTGACCGATGTCCAGACTGGTCAGGAGGGGGCGAGCTCGTCGGGTGTGGATCCCGCGGTCGCTGACGGTTCCGGGGCCACCGCCGGATCCGCGGTCGCTGACGGTCAAGTGGCCACCGGCGGTTCCGCAGTCGCTGACGGTCAAGTGGCCACCGGCGGTTCCGCTGCCACCGGCGCCAACGGGACTGCGCCCGATGTCGTATCGGGGCCGGGGCCGGGGTCCGTATCTGGCCCCGACAGCGTGGCTGATGCTCCCATTCTCCTGCAGGTGGAACACCTGGTGGTCGAGTTCGGCTCGGGCAAGCGGCGCGTCCATGCCGTTTCCGACGTGAGCTTCGAGATCCGGGAAGGCGAGACCTTGGGCCTGGTCGGCGAGTCCGGCTGCGGCAAGTCCACCACCGGTCGGGCCATCGTGCAGGTCGAGGTGCCCACCTCGGGAAGCGTCCGCTTCGATGGGACCGAGCTGACCCGCCTGTCCAAGAAGGAACTGCGGCGGATCCGGACCCGCATTCAGATGATCTTCCAGGACCCGATCTCCTCGCTCAATCCCCGGCGTCAGATCAAGGACATCGTGGCCGAGCCCCTGGCCATCTGGGGGCGCGGCACGAAAGAGGAACGCGCCGAAAAGGTTCGGGCCGCCCTGGAATCGGTGGGCATCGACCCCGAAACCGCCGGTGATCGTCGACCGGGGGAATTCTCCGGGGGACAGTGTCAGCGAATCAGCATTGCTCGCGCCCTGATGTCCGAGCCCAAGCTGTTGATCTGCGACGAGCCCGTCTCAGCGCTCGACGTGTCCATCCAGGCTCAGATCCTGAACCTGTTGGCCGACCTCAAAGCGTCCTTCGGGTTGACCATGGTCTTCATCGCCCACGACCTGGCCGTGGTGAAGAACGTCAGCGACCGCGTCGCCGTCATGTACCTGGGCAAGCTGTGCGAGGTCACCGGGGCCGACCAGCTCTACCGGGCACCGGCCCACCCCTACACCGAAGCGCTCCTGGCCTCGATTCCCGACCCGGACCCGGACCGGGGAGCGGTGGCCACGGCTCTGTCGGGCGAACTGCCGTCGCCGCTCGATCCGCCCTCTGGTTGCCGGTTCCGGACGCGCTGCCCTCATGCCCAGGCCGTGTGCGCCGAGGTGGAGCCGCCCCTGGAGGACGTCGCACCCGGTCACCAGGTTGCGTGTCATTTCCCGTTGGTCAACGGCACCCGCATCCAGCGCCCGGTTCCGGCGGCGGCCACGGCGGCCACGGCTTCCTGACTGAAGGGACCTCAGCGGCCCTAAACCGTGGGGCTATTGGTTCCCGGTAGCGGTATCCAGAGGACCAGCCTCTGTCTCTGTCTCCACCTGTGCTGGGGGCACCGGAGCGACCTGTGTGGCCGCAGGTGCGGCTGCTGGGGCCGCTGTGGGGGCCACGGGAGCGGCCTGCGGTGCAGCAGCCTCAGGGGCGGCGGGGGCTGGTGCAGGAGCTGCCGCCTCGGGCACGGCCTCGGCCGACAGCGGGCCGGCCTCGGTCTCGGTGACCACCTCGCCGGCCTCGACAGGAGCGGCCTCGACAGGAGCGGCCTCGCCGGCCTCGACAGGTGCGGCCTCGACAGGAGCGGCCTCGACGGCACCGGCGGGAGCGACGGGCGCTTCACCCTCGCCACCCTCACCAGGTCCATGCTCGGCCACGTACTCGGCCCAGGCGGCCTGGGCCTCGGTCTCGGGTGTGAACTCGGCCTCGGCGAACTCGAAGGGACCGATGTAGTTGCCCTCGGCGTCGTAGGCGTGCTCGCCGAATGCCTCCCGGTACTCCTCGGACACCTCGCCGCCCTCGGCCGCTTGCTTGATCGACAGGCTGATCCGTCGCCGCTGGAGGTCGATGTCGATGATCTTGACCCACAGCTCCTCGCCGGGGGTGACCACCTGCTCGGGCAGGTCGACGTGGTGGACGGCCATTTCCGAGATGTGGACCAGACCCTCGATCCCGTCGCCCACCTGGACGAACGAGCCGAAGGGGACCAGCTTGGTGATCCGGCCGTAGACCAGCTCGCCCACCTGGTGGGAGTTGGCGAACTCCTGCCACGGGTCGTTCTGGGTGGCCTTGAGCGAGAGGCTGATGCGCTCCTTGGACAGATCGACATCGAGCACCTCGACCTCGATCTCGTCCCCGACCGACACCACCGAGGAGGGATGGTCGACGTGCTTCCAGGACAGCTCGGACACGTGGACCAGCCCGTCCATGCCGCCCAGGTCCACGAAGGCACCGAAGTTGACCACCGACGACACCACGCCCCGACGCCGCTCGCCTGGCTTAAGATTGGTGAGGAACTCGCCGCGCTGTTCCTTCTGGGTCTCCTCCAGCCAGGCCCGGCGGGAGAGGACCACGTTGTTCCGGTTGCGATCGAGCTCGATGATCTTGGCTTCGATGGTGCGGCCCACATAGGGCTGCAGCTCGCGCACCCGGCGCAGCTCCACCAGCGAGGCAGGAAGGAACCCACGGAGACCGATGTCGACGATCAGGCCGCCCTTGACCACCTCGATGACCGGTCCGGTGACGACCTCATCGTTCTCCTTGAGCTTCTCGATGGTGCCCCACGCCCGCTCGTACTGAGCCCGTTTCTTCGAGAGGATCAGGCGACCCTCCTTGTCCTCCTTTTGGAGAACCAGGGCTTCGACCTTGTCGCCCAGAGAGACGATCTCGGAGGGATCGACGTCGTTGCGAATGGAGAGCTCGCGGACGGGGATGACGCCCTCGGACTTGAAGCCGATGTCGAGCAGGACCTCGTCCCGGTCGATCTTGACCACGGTGCCCTCGACCAGGTCGCCGTCTTCGAACTCGACGATCGTCCCGACCATGGCATCCTCGAGCGAGGACCCGGCCAGGTCGTCCTCGGTGATGGCCCGAGGGATGTATACGCCGTTCTCATCGAATCGGCCCATCGCCTCGCCGGACAACAGCGCCGTGCCGCCCCCCGAGGTTGTTGTTCCGCCACTTACTGCTGACACGTCGGACATAAAATTAGGTAGCTCGCTTTCCGGACAGGTCCCGATGGCCGACTGGGCCGACTGGAGCGCAGTACACGAGGCGCTGCGCGACACCGGGGAGAAGAACCGACCGCACCAGCGGCCGGGTATCAATACTAGCACCGTGACCCGGGATGACGTCCTGACGTGAGCGACGGCCGGCCACGCCGGGCAGTCGCGCCGGTCAGCTGTCCTTGGCCTCCGCCCAGGAGTTGCCCCAGGCCATGGCCACCTTCAGGGGAACAGACAGATCTGCGGCCCCGGTCAAGGCCCGTTGGGTGAGCTCGGCCACGTCGTCGGACTCCTCGGGGACCACGTCCACGATCACCTCGTCGTGGACCTGGAGCACCAGGTTGGAGGCGAATCCTCCGTCGTGGAGGCCGGCGTCCAGGCGGACCAGCGCCAGCTTGAACAGGTCGGCAGCCAGGCCCTGGATGCCGGCGTTCATGGCCTGGCGCTCGGCCCCCTGACGCACCTGGTAGTTGGTGGCCAACAAGTCGGGCAGGGGCCGGCGGCGGCCGAAGGCGGTGATGGTGTAGCCGCTGTTGCGGGCGTCGGCCACAGCCCGCTGCATGTAGTCCTGGACGGCCGGAAAACCGTCGAAGAAGGCCCGGAGAATGGTCGAGGCCTCCTCCACCGGCACGTTCAGCCGCTGGGACAGGCCGTAGGCCTCCATGCCGTAGGCCAGGCCGTAGGAGACCATCTTGGCCGTGGACCGCTGGGCATGGGTCACGTCGTCCCGCTCCACCCCGAACACCCGGGACGCCACCGTCCGATGTATGTCCTCACCGGCCTCGAAGGCAGCGCTGAGACCGAGGTCCCCCGACAGATGGGCGATAGCCCGCAACTCCACCTGGTCGTAGTCGGCCACCAGCAAGCGGCGCCCGGCACTGGGGACGAACGCCTCCCGGAACCGGCGTCCCTGGTCGGTCCGGACGGGAATGTTGTGCAGGTTGGGCCGATCCGATGACAGACGGCCGGTCCGGGCCACGGTCTGGCGGAAGGTGGCGTGGATGCGGCCGTCCTCGCTGACTTCGGCGATGAGGCTCTCGCCGTAGGTCGAGCGGAGCTTCTCGATCTCCCGGTAGCGGAGCAGCGTGTCCACGATGGGATGTTGGTCCCGGAGCTGCTCGAGGGTGCGGGCGTCGGTGGAGTACCCGGTCTTGGTCTTCCGCAGCGGGGTGAGACCGAGCTGGTCGTAGAGGACCGAACGCAGCTGGGGCACCGAGTTCACGTTGAACGGAGCGCCGGCCAGCTCGTGGATCCGGGCCTCGAGGGTCTGGCACTCGTCGGCCAGCTCGCTGGCGATCTCCCGAAGCACCTCCCGGTCGACGGGGATGCCGGTCACCTCCATGCGAGCCAGGACCCGAACCAGGGGCCGCTCGATGTCGTGGTAGAGCTGGTCCTCTTCCTCGGCCACCAGGGCGGCCTGGAGCGGTGCTCGGAGGCGGGACACCGTTGCCGCCAGCCGGGCCGCGGCCAGCACGTGGGGGGCAACCGTGTCCCCCTGGGCATCGTCACCCTCAGCCTCGCCGTCGAGATCGAGGGTGAAGGTCCCCTGGCCCTTGCCCTGTTCCCCGTCGTCCACCTCGGTGCCCAGATGGGCCACCGACAGGTCCCGCAGCCGATAGTGGTCGACCGACGGGTCGAGCAGGTAGGCGGCCACCGCCGTGTCCATGGTCAACCCGGTCACGTCGACTCCCAACGGGAGCAGCGATCGCATGATCTCCTTGGCATTGTGGGCGATCACCCCCACCCCTCCGGGGCCGAGGGCAACAGCCAAGGCATCGAGCACCGATCGTTCCTGCGCCAGGCTGTGGCCGCCGACGTCGTCACCCAGGTACAGCACCGCTTGGCCGTTCGGATGGGCCCCTCCGGCCTGGGCGGTTCCGGCCTGGGCAGTTCCGGTGTGGTCAGCGGGATCTCCGCCGCTGTCGGTCGGTTCGGCGGTCAGGTCCAAGGCGACCAACGGGGACCGGCCCGGGTCGCCGGACCAGACGGCGTGCAGGGCCACGTTGCCGGTGGCTGCCCCGGCCTCGGTGACCAGCTGCTCCACGGCGAGGACGGCGGCATCGGCAGTGTCCGGTGCGTTGACCTGGAGAGAGTCGAGCCACGCGGCGGTCGTCCCCGACTCCGTTGTCGCGGCCGGGCCACCTGTTTTCCCATCGACCACCGCTGCGCTTCCCCCGATGGGGATTCGAGGCCCGTCCCCCCCGGGTTGTCCGAACGCGCCTTCTCGGATCAAGTCGACGATCCGGTTCCAGATAGTCCGGAGCTCGAGCTCAGCGAAGGCGTCGCGGGCATCGTCCTCGATCCAGCCCCCCAGGGTCAGCTGGTCGACGTGGGTGTCGAGGGGCACGTCCCGCACCAGCGGGATGACCTCGGCGTTCATGCGGACGCGCTCCTCGTGGGCCGCCAGATTCTCCCGCAGCTTGGGCGAGAGGGCATCGAGGTGGGCGTAGAGGGTGTCGAGGTCCCCGTACTCGTTGACCAGCTTCGCCGCCGTCTTCTCCCCGACCCCGGGGACACCGGGCAGGTTGTCCGACGGGTCGCCCCGCAGGGCGGCCAGGATCGGGTAGAGCTCGGGACGCACCCCGGTTCGCTCCTCGATCCCGGCCTCGTCGTACAGCGCGTAATCGCTGACCCCACGACGGTTGTACAGCACCCGGATGTAGGGGTTCTCGACCAGCTGATAGGCGTCCCGATCGCCGGTGACCAACAACACTTCGTGCCCCCGGTCCCGGGCCTCGGTGGCCAATGTGGCCAGCACATCGTCGGCCTCGAACCCTTCGGCCTCGATCACCGGGATGGCCAGCTTGCCCAGGAGGGAGCGGATCATCTCGAACTGAGGCAGGAGATCGGCGGGCGTCTGCGATCGACCCGCCTTGTAGTCCGACACCACCTCGTCCCGGAACGTCCCTCCCGGCAGGTCGAAGGCGACGGCCAGGCCGCTGGGACGGTGATCGCGAACCAGATTGTGGAGCATGGACGTGAACCCGTGCACCGCGTTGGTGACGATGCCGGCGCTGGTGGCCAGGTCCGGAGGGAGCGCAAAGTAAGCCCGGTAAGCCAGGGACATGCCGTCGAGGAGGAGCAGAGGGCCGGCCGGCTTCGGGGCGGCGGGACTGCCCGGAGCGGTTGCCGAGGGGGAGGCGGTG
>DATMMO010000008.1:0-6677 GCA_035569695.1 Acidimicrobiales bacterium
GGCCAACATCGCCCCGTTGGAGGACCTCGACACGCTGGCTTCGACCGCGGCCGGCCACGGCATCCAGCTGGTGACCATCTGGCAGGACCTGGCCCAGGTCACCGCCCGCTACGGCCCGAGGGCGGCCACGGTGGTGAACAACCACCGGGCCAAGGTCTTCCTGTCCGGCATCTCCGATCCCTCCACGCTCGACCACGCCAGCCACCTGATCGGCGACGAGGAGCTCCACCTGGCCGCCACTACATCGGGCGGACACGGGGGTCCCACCACCACCCGTTCGCCCACCACCCGGCGACTGGCCCCGCCCGATGTCCTGCGCCGGATCGCTCCCGGTCAGGGCGTGCTCGTCTACGGCGGTCTGCCGCCGGCCCGGATCGCTCTCCGGTCCTGGTTCGAGGACCCGGTGCTGGCGGAAAGGGGGGCACTCGCGTTCGAGCGAGCAGCCTCAGAGATCTGAGCAATTCCGAGGGATACTCAGGTATCCGCAGCGACACTCGAGTCCACACGGAGACCGACGGTACATGGTGATCACCCTTTTGCTGGTCGCCCTCTCGCTTGGTCTCTCGAACTTTGCCGGTGCCATCGGTATCGGCGTGTCCGGAGTCAACGCACGCACCAGGATCGAGGTCGGCATTGTCTTCGGACTGTTCGAGGTGCTCATGCCCATCGTGGGCCTCCTCATCGGTCACCGGTTGGCGGACGACCTCGGTGGCTCGGCCCGGTGGATCGGTGGCGGACTCTTGATCGCGACCGGTCTCGTCGGACTCATCGCTGCCCTGCGACCGGGCCGACCGCCTGCCGTCGGCGACGGACCACGGCGGGGCCGTCTTGTCCTCATCGGTTTGGCCCTCAGCATCGACAACCTGGTGGTCGGCTTCGCGCTGGGCACCGCTCCCGTGTCCGTGGTCTGGGCTGCCGTGGTCATCGGACTGGTCAGCGTCACGCTGTCACTGTTGGGCCTGGAGCTGGGCGCACGGCTCGGACGTCGAATCGGCGATCGAGCAGAGGTCGTCGGTGCCGCCGTGCTCATTGCTGTCGGCATCGCTATCGCCACCGATCTGCTCTGAAGCTGTCCTCGATCTTCGGGGCAACCCTCCGTCCCCATTGTTAGTGTGCGTCATGCTCGACGGGGCGGGGCCGACATGATCGGGCGACGCGGGCTGACATTGGTCGGTCTGGTCGCGCTGATGGCACCAACCATGGTGCTCGGGGCAACCACGGCATCGGCTGAGCCGCTCACCGCGACCAAGGCTCTGCCCACCGTTGCCGTCGGTCGCGCCTCGGCCATCCCGACCGGAGCGCAACGCGCGCCGTTGCCGGCCAGCGTGCCCGTGACCGTCGTATTGGCGTCGGCCCATGCTTCCGCCCTTCGCACCTACGCGCTGGCCGTATCGACACCGGGCAATCCCCGCTACCGCCACTTCCTCAGCTCGACCCAGGTCCGGGCTCAGTTCGGGGCCAGCCCGGCCACGCTGACCGCGGTCCGCCGGTGGCTGGGGTCGGCGGGCATGACCGTCGGCCCTCCGAGCGCCGGAAACCTGGTGCTGACGGCCACCGGCCCACCGGCGACCATGTCGGCCGCGTTCCGCACCACCCTGACCGCCTACACGACGAGCTCGGGTCAATCACGGTACGGAGCCGCGACCGCGCCTCGGGTACCGGCCGCCTTGGCACCGGTCATCCAAAGCGTGCTGGGACTGGGCGGTGAACCGAGCCCATCGGTGGCCGCCATCCAGACCCCGGCGATCTCGGCGGCGACGCCCGGGGTGTCAGCAACGCCGGTGGCTGCAAGCACGCAGTCCGCGAGTCATCGCTCCCCGGTACCCAAAGCCTGTGCCGCAGCCCAACAGGCCGCGTCGGCCACCTATGACCTACCCATCGGGCCCAGCCACGGGACCACGGCGCCCCAGGTGGCCACGGCCCTGGGCATGTCCTCGCTCTACGGCCGGGGTGACTTGGGCCTGGGGGTGACGGTGGCCGTGGTGACCGGGGGTGGCGACTACGCCGACAGCGACATCTCCTTCTACCGGGACTGCTACGGCACCCACAACCAGGTGACCCGGGTGCGTATTGACGGCGGCTATCTCGGCGCCCAGACCCTGGACGACACCGAGGTCACCATGGATATCGAGACGGTCATGGGTCTCGCCCCCCGGGCCAACCTCCGTGTCTACGAGGCGCCCTACTTCTCGCCGACCTTCGTGCTGGACGATCTGGCCGCCATCGCCCAGGACAACCTCGCCCAAGTCGTCACCATCTCGTACGCCGCCTGTGAGAACCAGGCGGCCGGGGACGATCCCGCAGCCGAGAACCTGGTCCTCCAAGTCATGGCCGTGCAGGGACAGACGCTGCTGGCCGCCTCGGGCGACCAGGGATCCCAGGCCTGCGTGGGCCAGAACGCCCTCGCTGGCCAGAACGACTTCACCGGCACGTTCCTGTCGCAGCTGGTCGTCTCCGACCCGGCCAGCCAGCCCTTCGCCACTGCGGTGGGCGGCGCCTACCTACCCGACCTGACCGATCCGGCCTCGGCCACGGTATGGAACAACGGGCCCTTCTCCTCCTACCAGGGCAACACGGCCACCGGCGGGGGGCTGTCACAGACCTGGGCCATGCCCACCTGGCAGCAGAAGACAAAGGGCAACACCAACAACCTCCCGGCGGCGTGCGGGCTCACCGGGACGAGCCCGTGCCGGGAGGTGCCCGACGTGGCCGGACTGGCCGATCCCCGCAACGGCGAGGTCATCTACTGCACCAGCACCCAGTGCCGGCAGCTCGAGGCCAAATTCCCGGGGTCGCCCCCGGGATGGTTCCTGGCCGACGGCACCAGCTTCGCCACCCCCCAATGGGCCGCGCTGGTGGCCCTGGCCGATCAGGGCGTGCCCGGGCGACGGGTGGGGCTGATCACCCCCAGGCTGTACCAGATGGCTGCCGGCCCAGGGTCCGTTCGTCCCCGTGCAACAGGGGAACAACACCTACCTGACCACCAACAACGACTACAGGGTGCCCAACCCCACCTGCTCCTACGGCTCGGCCAAGGTGTCGGGACCCTGCTATCAGGCCACGGCCGGCTACAACCTGGCCACCGGCCTGGGCCTGCCCGACGCCTCGGTGCTCGTCCCTCTGCTACGCGCCTCGGGCTGACCGAGCGATCCGTTTGGGGTGCCGGTTAGTCAGGGACGGGGAGCGGGCCGCCCTTGGTCAGTGACCGGAGGGCGGCGATCTGTTCGGAGTTTCCGATCACCACCAGGATGTCCGCTTCGCTGATCTCGGCCTCCGGTGGGGGGTTGGTGCGAAAGTCCTGACCTGGGTGGCGCAGGGCGAGGACGAGCGAACCGGTCTGGGCGTGGACTCTCGCGCTCCGGAGGCTCTCGCCGATGAGGGGCGAGCCCGCGGGCACGGCGATTTCCTCGAGCCGGAACTCGAGGCTGCCGTCGTGCATGACCACGTCCAGGAATTCGGCCACATGGGGTTGTACGGCCAGCGCGGCCATACGGGCGCCGCCCAGGTCCTGGGGGTTGACCGCCCGGTCGGCGCCGGCCTGCAACAGTTTGGGCACCGCCGCCTCGGAGGCCGTTCGGGAGACGATGAACAAGTTCGGGCACATGGATCGGCCGGTCAGCGTCACGTAGAGGTTGTCGGCATCGGTGTTGAGGGCGGTAACCAGGACCCGGGCCCGGTCGATGCCGGCGGCCCGGAGGACCGCTTCGTCGGTGGCATCACCGGACACGAAAGGGCCGCCGACCGTGGCCAGGCGCTCGGCCGACGTGTCGATCACTACCACGTCCGTTTGGGTGGCGCTCAGGTAGTTGGCGATAGACCGCCCGACCCGGCCCCAACCACAGAGGATCACATGACCCTCCATATCCTTGATCTGGCGTTCCATCCTGCGCCTCCCGAAGGTGTCGCCGAGGTATCCCTCGACGAATATTTCAATTAACACGCTGAAGGTGTACGCGGCGGTGCCGACCCCGGTGAGGATGAGCACGATCGTGAACACCTTCTCGCCCGGACTAAAGACGTGCACCTCGCCAAAACCGACGGTGGTGACGGTGATGACCGTCTGGAACACCGAATCGAGCACCCCGAAACCGAATGCGATATAGCCCACCGTGCCGCCGGCAATGACCAGGACGAATCCGATCAGGCCCGCCCGCAGCCTCCTGGCCGTACCCGCCGGATTGCCCGTGTCTCGGCGATGGGGCAGGGCCGGTGGCATGTCCCATTGTGGCCCACCAGTGGAAACGTGGCCGTCGAGACGCTCGGAGCGGTCACGCTGTCCCGCCGACTGGCAAGTGGATACGGTGGACAACGATGGAGGCCACAACCGCAGTCCCCAATGAGCGACCGGTCTTCGACCCGTTCGACCCCCGGTGGTCGAGCGATCCCTACCCGCTCTACGCCGAGCTCCGGGAGCGGGCGCCCGTCCACCGCAACGAGATGGGCTTTTGGGTTTTCGCCCGCCACGCCGACTGCCTGAGCATCCTGCGGGACCGGCGGGTCAGCTCCGACGGGTCCAACATCGACCTCGACCGCATGCCCGGCGGGTTCCGCCCCCAGCTGGCCGACGACCCCGTCGCCTCGGCCATGGTGGCCATGCGCCCCTTCCTGTTCCGGGACCCGCCCGACCACACTCGGCTCCGCGGCCTGGTGGCCAAGGCATTCACCCCCCGGGTGGTGGAGTCGCTCCGGGTCCGCACCCAGGAGGTGGTGGACGAGCTGCTCGATGCCGCACTGGAGGAGGGACGGGTCGACCTGCTCGAGGCCTTTGCCCACCCGCTCCCGGTGCGGATTATCTGCGACCTGTTGGGCGTGCCCATCGAGGACCAGGAGCGCTTCCGGGGTTGGTCGGCGGCGCTGGCCCGCGGCCTCGATCCCGACTTCTTGTTGACCAAGGAGATCATCGACCAGCGCATCGAGGCGGTAGGCCAGTTCGCCGGCTACTTCTTCGAGCTGTTGGCCGAGCGGCGGCTGCACCCGGGCGACGACCTGTTGAGCCGGCTGGTGGCGGTGGAGGACGAGGGCAGCGTGCTGAGCGAGGCCGAGCTGTTGTCCACCTGCATCCTGTTGCTGGTGGCCGGACACGAGACCACGGTCAACCTGATCGCCGGGGGCACGCTGGCCCTGCTCGAGCACCCCGATCAACTGCAGCGCTTCCGCTCCGACCCCGCGGTGGCCCGGTCGGGGGTGGAGGAGATGTTGCGCTACGTGTCACCCGTCCAGCTCACCGGGCGTTCCATGCTCGAGGACATGGAGGTGGGAGGGGTCACCCTGCAAAAGGGCGACTTCGCCATGTTGCTGGTGGCCTCGGGCAATCACGACCCCGATGAATTCGAGGACCCCGAGGCCTTCGATGTGGGCCGGTCGTCCAACAACCACCTGGGCTTCGGCTTCGGCATCCACCACTGCCTGGGCGCGCCGCTGGCCCGGATGGAGACCCAGGTGGCCCTGACCTCCCTGACCCAACGCGCCCCCGACCTGACCCTGGACACCGCGAAGGTGGTCTACAAGACCAACGTGGTCCTCCGGGGCATGGAGGCGCTCCCGGTTGCGATGCAGGGCTGAGTCAGGCTGACACAGCAGCAACAGCACATGCGCCGCTGGCCCACGCTCGGCGCGATGCGAGCTGCTTACTTGCCGATCTGCGAGTGCGCCGCCGACTGCATGAGCTCGTTTGCGTCGGCATTGAGCAGGAACCCCTCCTTCACCAGATTCTGGGTGTCCTGACTCCAGGCCGACACGAACTGACCGTGGTTCTTGTACAGAGCTGCCAGTTGCGCTGGCGTGTACGGCACCGTCGAGCCGAACAGCCGGCAGAACTGCGAGATCGGCGCGCCGTTTGCCGGAGTGTTGCCGATACCTCCGAGCACCGCGATGGGCGCGTCGACCTGGGGCGAACGCACGCCACCGATGGTGTTGCCGTTGGCGTCCTTGGCATAGGCAAACGGCGACGTTGACGCGATCTGCAGGGGCTGCCCGTTCGGAGGCTGCGTTCCCTTCGTGACCCACTGGTTCAGCCAGTAGATCGCCGAGTTGAGCAACCAGTGGGCGCCACCGGTGTTGATCGGCTGGGTGCACTGGCCCCCGGGGCCCGGGCTGTTTGTCGGGTGCTGCATCGCCTCGAGGTTGGCGACTGCGCCCTGACCGTCACCGGTATCGCTGGGACCGATCAACAAGCCATAGGTGTCGAAGTGCGACGTTCCCGCCGCCTCCCACTGGCGGAACACGTTGGTGTCGGGCTGGCGCGCCGTGAAGGCACCGGAGATGTCGAACTCGGTCTGGAACGTAAACACCGGCACGTCGAGGTCGGTGCGGATCAGCGTCGGGGTTGGCGCCGGCACCGCGGCCAGAGGCGACTGCGACAGGGGGGCACCCGTGGCGCCACGGCTGTGTACCAGGAATCCGTCGTAGACGTGCACGAGCGGCTGCACGGCGTCGATGTAGGTCACCATGCGAGCGGCCGACTGCGACTCACCTGCCGCGAGGAACGTCTTCGGTGAGAGCCCGCCGAGGATTTGCGCCGAGTGGTCGCGAACCGCCTGACCGGCTTGGGAGAAGATGTCGTAGGAGTAGCTGTCACCGGGATGCGAAAGCGATGTGTAGCGCACCGGATCGCCGGGAGCCGGGCACTGAAGAGAAGGAGGTGCTATTGCCGAACACTTGAGTTGGTTCACCCCCTG
>DATMMO010000009.1:0-35570 GCA_035569695.1 Acidimicrobiales bacterium
TGACGTCCACCGGAGCGGGTGGTGGCGTGACGTCCACCGGAGCCGCAGGCGGTGTGATGTCGACCGGAGCAGGTGGTGGCGTAATGTCGACCGGAGCCGGAGGCGGTGTGTCGACAGGAGCAGGTGGGGTTGTGTCCACCGGGACTGGCGGCATGATGTCGACAGGAGCAGGTGGTGGCGTGATGTCGAACGGAGCAGGTGGTGGCGTGATGTCGACCGGAGCCGCAGGCGGTGTGATGTCGACCGGAGCGGGTGGTGGCGTGACGTCCACCGGAGCCGCAGGCGGTGTGATGTCGACAGGAGCAGGTGGTGGCGTGACGTCCACCGGAGCCGGTGGGGTTGTGTCCACCGGAGCCGGTGGGCTGGACGGCGCGCTCGTGTTCGAGCTCGATGTTTGGTTGTTGTAGTCGCCGATCCCGTTATGGCTGGTCGTGTCGTGACCGAACGCGGCATCGCCGCCGGGGATCGTGGGCCGGGTCATGTCGATCCCACTGAATTGCGACGGATCGGGATTGTGAATGGTTACCGGGATTCCATCACCGATCGGGCTGAAGAAGGTCAGGTCTGTGGACCCATCGGAGTTCCAGGTGATTGCAACGGAGTTGTCCGACTTCACGACGGCCCCGGTGTTGGTCGTCCACACCGACGAACCGTCGGGCGCCGTGTAGGACAGCTGGCCATTGTTATTGGTGATCTGCCAGCCGTCGGGGGTTGTCTGAGTGGTCTGGCCGTTGGACCCGTTTCGGGCGATCGTCGAACCGTCCTGTCCGTGCCAGGTCCACTGGTCGGAGGGTTGCCCGGTCACCGGATCCAGCAGCTGATGGGTGAGGGTGCCCATGCCCGCCGATCCTGTCGAGGAGGATTGATCGCCTTGTGCGCTCTGCCAGCCTTGGCCGTACAACGTCACGTCGGCCGTTGGCGTGTGGGTGGTGACCGAGCCGTCTGGGTTGACCGTAAACGTGTTCCCGTTGCCCATTGGCAGGCCGAGGTTGCTTACGTCGCGGGAATACCACGTGGCTGCTGTTCCCTCGCCCTGCGGAACGATGTGCTCAACGACTCCGTCGTTCAACGGCACCGGGGTGTCCAAGTTCAACGGAATCGGTATGCGCACCGTCCCCTTGAACTGAGCGCCGCTCGAGAAGATGTTGTTGGTCAGCGAGTACTGCGTTGGACCCCACTGGATGCCGTTGTCCCACGATCCAACGAATCCTCCGCGGATGTTGGGAAGGATGGTGTTGTCGATGCCGAATCCGGCGTTGCCCGACATCGTCCATTGACCGGGGCTGCCCAATTGGCTGAACGGAACGCTGAGGGATCCCGATCCCCGAATTGCACCGTCCATGATGTTGAACGTGCTCGAGGCTTGGAAGCCAGGTTGGGTCGGAACCTGGGAGCCTGGAAGGGTACCGATCCAGGCCGAGCCTCCCTCGCCGACGCCGGGTTCGAGAACTATCTGGGGCCCGTTGGGCCCGTTGGAGTAGGCGCTGATACCAAAGCCGAGAACGTCATAGAAGCTCAGGTGACCACCGAGGACTGGAGTATTCGGGTCGAAGGTGGAACCCGCCGGCCCGGGGTTGGGCACGACAGGTGGGATGTCAGGATTGATGGGATTGGGCGCAGGGGGAGGAGTCGGAACAGTCGGTGGGGCCGGACTGCTCTGATTGGGCGTAGGCGGAGGAGTAGGAAAAGTTGGCCTGGCCGGAGTGCTGTCGTTGGCCGGCGGAGGAGTGGGAACAGTAGGCGTGCTGGGCGTGCCATCGCTCTCCGCCCCTGGGGGCGTTGCGCTAGGCCCATCGGGCGGGGTCGGCGTGACACCGGGGACGCCTTCGCCGCCAAGGGGTGGTTGGGTGCCCGTCGCATGTGGAATCAGGACCGGCGGCGATGACGCCGGAGCAACCGGAGCAGGCGCCGGAGCAACCGGAGCAGGCGCCGGAACAACCGGAGCTACCAGAGCTGGGACTACGACTGGAGTCAATGCGGGAATCGCGTTGATTGGCGCCACAGTTCCAAGAACCGGAGCCACGGTGGGAACGCCAGTCTGTGGAGGTCGATGCGGCGGATTGGGGCGGGCCTTGGGTGGGGTGTAGCGCTTGCTCGCTGGAGGCGAAGTCGTCGTTGTCGTGGTGGTGGCTGGCGCCTTGGCCGACTGGGCCGCGGGAGGAGATGCAGCACCCGCCACCGCTGCCGGTACGGCTACCGGAATGGCCGCGAGAGCCAGGGACAGCGGCACCTTCGCACCCCGAAGGTGCCGGGTGCGTCGTTGTTGCTTCTTCTTGTCTGCGCGCTTCTTGGCCTGACGGGCATCCTTGTTCACGTTCATCTCCTCCTGATCTGCTCTCGTTCCGCGAGAGGTGTCAAGTCGATCGATCCAATGCGTGGCGTCCACAGCTGACATGCATGCCGGGTGTGTTTGAGGCCGGTCTGATGAGGCCGAGTTGTTGACAGCGTTCGCAGCCATGGGCTGATGCCACGAGATGCTGGCTGCCATGGACTGGTATCACCAGCGGAGGTTTCTTGACCTCCCAAAGCGCGAGTGCGCCTCAGCCTGCAGGACATCGGCCTCCTCGTTGCCGCGAGCGCTTGCTTGTCCAGGGGTCCACCATCGCGCTCGACGGTTAACGAGAGTCGACGTGGACCTGTCGACTGAGTTGCATACCAGTGAACACTTGTCGTCGTTCCGGAGATGAATGCGTTCGCGTCACAAAAGGTGTCAACAACACCACGCCATGGGATGAAGATGAGAGACAAAAGCGGGCAAACGCTTCTGCAGCGTTAGACGGATGACTTCAGTCAGAGCGTGGTCACGCCGGCACCGCGCGCGCTCGCCACCCGGTCATGTCGCGTCAATGACCTCTTCGGAGAACCAGGTGACGTAGTCGATGTACTCGGCCAGTGATCTGGTCACCGGAATGGGAACCGACGTCGACGTAATGCCGAACGTCGCGATGTAGGCGAGCTGCTCGGTGATCTGGTCCCGGTGGGCCCGTCTACCCGCGTCCGACAGGTCCCCGAACGCCGGCCGCTCGATGCCGGGGACGGTACCCACCCAGCACAGGTCGAAATCGTTCTCCTTGCTGGCGAAATCGGGCTGGCTGCGCAGATAGTCGAGCAGCGGTGGGATCTCCTCCACCGAGAAGGTGGTGGGGTTGGGCTGCCACCCCTCGTAGCGTGCGGCCCGGCGCAGCGCCGGCTTCGAGTTCCCGCCGACGTAGATGGGCGGACGGGGCGACTGCACGGGCTTGGGCTCGAAGGCCAGACCCTCGATGTCGAAGTGGGCACCGTGGAACACGGGCTCCTCGTCCCGCCAGAGGGTCAGGGTGGCCTCGA
Source organism: Acidimicrobiales bacterium (assembly GCA_035569695.1). Lineage (GTDB taxonomy): Bacteria > Actinomycetota > Acidimicrobiia > Acidimicrobiales > RAAP-2 > DASXMT01. The sequence goes on from DATMMO010000009.1 coordinate 3,328, forward strand.
GGATCTCGTCGGTGATGGCACCGCGCTGGTCAAAGGGGACACCGAGGACTTCGAACTCCCGAACAGCGTGGCCTACGCCGATGGAGACGTCGAGCCGTCCACCGGACAGGACGTCGATGGTCGACAGCGCCTTGGCCAAGGCCAACGGGTGGTAGTAGGGCAGGACCAACACGCTGGCGTCCACCCGGATGCGCTTGGTCGCCCCCGATACGAAGGCCATGAGGGAGAGGGCATGCATCCAATACGGGCCGAGCCGGGGGACCTCCTCGTACGGCATGGCTAGATGCTCCGACGTCGTGATGGCGTCGTAGCTCAGGCCGTCGATGAGCGAGGCCACTTCCTGGAAGTCGGGAGAGGTAAGGCCGGGGACCCAATCGGCGGCCTCGGGCACATGGTCGTTCGCTGGCGGGATGTGGTTGTTGCCGGGCAGGGCGATTCGGAATCTCATGGTGTGCACCTCTCGAGTCGATGGGCCGGCCCCACCAGCTGGCGAACAGCTCAACGTGGTCCCCATGCGGGCGAATATCGAGATCGTATGCTCGGCCGACCCACGCCGGCCCATCCTCGGCCCTCCGGCCGGCGCTCGGCCGACCCGCGCCGGCCCATCCCCTGCTCACTCCGGCCCATCCTGGGCCCTCCGGCCGGCCCACCCTTGAAGCTGTTCCCTCGCCTGCCTCTCACGCAACGGGCCGGAGAGGGCCCAGGTAGTGGCATTAGTGTTCGCTGTTCGATATAGTCGGACGTTCTCGGGGCCCGCTAGAGCTACCGGGCTGCACCATGAGCGATCGGCTGGAACAGATCCAAGACCCACTGCAGCTCGGGGCGCTAGGGACAAGAACCGGGTCAAGAGAGGCTGGACCATGAGGGCGACGCGTACGGGGATGAGGGTCGGCCTGCTGTCGGCGGCCATCGTGGTCGGCCTTGTGCCCCTGGGCGGAGGGATGGCCGATGCCGCGAACCAGTCAGCCTCCGGTCAGGGTCAGGCCCCGTTGGCCAGCAGCCCGGCTGATCAGACGACCAAGACGTTCTCCGGCGCCGGCACCTACACCCTGGACCTCCCCGCTGACGTCCACGGGATCATCGTCAACGCCGCCGGGGGCTTCGGAGGAACCGGCGATTCCAACTCGCAGCATCAGGGTGGAGGCGGCGCCCCCGGCACCGTCGTTTCGGCGGTCGTGCCCGTGCCCAACGGAGTGACGAAACTCACCGTGGTCGTCGGCGGTAACGGCCACAACGGCACGGGCGACCAGGCCGGTGGCTACAACGGCGGCGGAAACGGTGGTCATGGGGGAGGGGGCGGTGGCGGCGCGACCGAGGTCCGAGCCCCCGACGGGTCACGCCTGGTTGTCGCCGCCGGCGGCGGCGGTGGTGGCAGCTATGGCTCGTACGACGGCGGCGGTGGCGGCAGCTACGACCACTCTGCGGGCGGCGACGGCAATTCGGGTGCGGTCGAGTGCCATGGGCGCGGTGGCGGAGGGGCGACCACCACGTCCGGTGGCTCGGGCGGCAAGGGCCCCTGTATCGCTCCCAACGGTGATGGCGGCGCCTGGTTGGCCGGAGGTGAGGGAGGCGGCAACGTCTTCACCAAGGGGGGAGGAGGCGGAGGTGGCGGATACTACGGAGGAGGCGGAGGCGGTGCCGGATCCTTCGGCAGCGGCGCTGGCGGTGGGGCGGGATCCAGTTACGTCGAGCCCGCCGGCACCCACGTGTCCATGGTCACCAGCTATGGCTCGAGCGGCGTCACCATCATCTATCCGGCACCGGAGGTGCCCGACGTGACCTGTCCGTCGCCCATGCCCGGCGGCACGGTGGGTCGCACCTTTGCCGTGGGCTGTCGGGTCTCCGGCGCGCCGACACCTGGTGTCACCCTGTCCCAGGGGAGCCTGCCTCCCGGACTGAGCCTCGTCGCCCCGACCCCACTGTCAACGGGAGACAACTTCTTCATACGCGGCGTGCCCACGGCGGCGGGAACCTATCCCTTCAACCTGACCTTCTCGAGCGCGCCGGGCTACGACCGCACCGTCAGCCTCACCATCGTGGTGAGCAAGGCTCCCGTCCGGGTTGAGCTCGGAGCCTCACCACCCAAGGGGGGACAGGGCCAGACCTTCGTCTTCACCGCCACCGTGACCCCACAGGCCGATGTGGCCATCGCCGAGCGACCGTCGGGGCTGGTGACCTTCCTCGACGGCGACAAGACGATCGGGGTGGACCTGGTGAACGAACATGGCGGCAAGTCGCAGGCCCTCCTCCGGGTCACCGACCTCAGTCAGGGCGACCATCGGATCCAGGCGGTCTACGCCGGGGCCTCGAACTTCGCCGGAGGGAGCGATGCATTGACGTACCCGGTCGACAAGACGCCCACCAGCATCACCCTGTTCTCGAGCGCCAACCCGGTCGACTACGGCGCTTCTCTCAGCTATGTGGCCACGGTGTCGTCAGGTGGGGTCGGGGTGCCGACCGGCACCCTGTTCGTCGTGGCCGACGGATCCGCCGTCGAGCACTTCGGCGGCACGTTGGTTGACGGGCACCTGCAGGGCAACTTCCCCCAACCGCTCGGCCTCGGTCACCACAGCGTGGTGGCGACGTACCAGGGCGCCGACACGTTCCAGCCGAGCCAGCGCGTCCTTGATCAGGTCGTCAACGGCACGGGCGTGGCCACGACCACGTCGATGACGGCATCGACCAATGCGCCCCAGTACTTTGAACCGGTGACGTTCACCGCCACCGTCTCCTCGAGCGGCGGCTCGGGCAGTGCGACCGGCGAAGTGCGTTTCGTGTCGCCCCAGGGCCAGCTCGATCAGTCCGTGCCCGTCGTCAACGGTACGGCTTCGTTGACCTGGTCCTACTTGGACGTCGGCTTCCATGACGTGACGGCGACCTACGCGCCATCGGGGGGCACGTTCATCACCAGCACGGGGAAGCTGGCCGGCGGCCTGAGCGTGAACCGGGCCGCGACCACGACCTCGGTGACGTCGTCCGATAACCCGTCCCTTCCCGGCCAAGCCGTCACCTTCTACGCCCACGTGGCCTCGCAATGGGGCGCCGCGCAAGAGGGCCGGGCCAATTTGACCATCGACGGTCACCTCTATGACTGGTGCTCGGGAACCCTCGGTGGTGGAGTCGCCGCCTTTCCCCCCGACTGTTACCAACCCTCCGCCCTTGGTCCCGGCCCCCACACCGTCTCGGCCACGTACCTGCCGTTCACGCGCTACCTGGCCAGCTCGGGGTCGGCACAGCACGTGGTCCGCACCGACCCGCTACCGACGGTCACTTCGGTTCGATCGTCGGACCGGACGTCCCAGTTCCGCCAGGCGGTCACCTTCACCGCCTCGGTGACGTCGATGGGCAAGGCAATACCCACCGGTGACGTCCAGTTCGCGGTGGACGACGTGGCCTTGGGTGGCCCGGCGCCCCTGTCCAACGGAGTGGCCACGAGCCAATCCATCGCCGACCTGGCCCTCGGCACGCACAAAGTGACGGCCACCTACTCAGGGTCGACGCCGCTGCTGCTGGCCCCCAGTGACGGATCGCTGGCCGACGGCCAGTTGGTCGCCGGCGCCCCCAGCACGACCACCGTCTCGTCCTCGGTCAACCCCTACGTCAAGGACCAGGTGTATCCGCCGACCTTCACCGTCCACGTCACATCGAACGGGGCCTATGCCACCGGTGAGGTGAATATGTCGATCGGCTCGGCCGACTACCACGGTGAACTTCGCTATGGCTATGCCATGTTCGACGTGCCCCGGTCGGTGGTGAATGCCCTGCCGCTGGGCGATAACTACGTCAATGTGCAGTACTTGAGCGATTCGCCCGCCTTCCGGAACAGTTCGGCCCAATTCCCGCTGCTGGTCAAGTAGGCCCCGCTCAGGGATCGGTCCTTGCCCGCGAAGACCGTCAGCCTGCTTCGCACCTGGTGAGGACGGGATCGGTCAGCTCGGGTATCCGCACCGCCGGCCAGCAGAAGGGACGCTCTGAGTAGACGACGTGGACGAGCGCGGCATTGACGTGGAGCCACTGGGCGGCGACGGCGCGGTCCTGGTCCTCGTCGGCGGGGCCACGATGCACCATCGGCTCGGGGACCAGCGTGCCGCTCTCGACGAAGACGCCATCGTGGAGCTCGACCGTCCCTTCCCCGCAGATCTCCACCACCAGGCGGCCGCTTCCCCGCAGGGCCTCCATCCGATGGTGCTTGACGATGGCGTTGCGCAGACGCATGGCATCATCCCGAACGGCCGCCGCCTCCTCGTAGCGCTGGGCCGCGGCGTGGGTCGCCACCTCGTGCATGAGAGGGGCCAGGAGGGCCGTCGGGTCGGCGGCGACGTCGACCCGGGATTCGATCCGTCCCCGCCGCCTTCCCCTTCGCCGGCCAGCCGTCGATCCACCCTCAGTCAGGCCGGCCAGAGACAGCGACCGAGGCCGGCGGGCCCGCCCCTGACGGTTGTAGGGCGGGCTCCAGGCCCGGATCATGCGCCCCTCCATCACCGACGCGGTGAACGGTCCCGGGCAGACCCGATGGTGGATGGCGTACAGCTGGCGCAAGAGGCGGCCGACCTTCGGCCGCCGGTCCCCGGTGAAGTACGAGCGCACCCGGGACTGGATGTCGGTGGCCTTGCCCACGTAGAGCACGTGGCCGGCCCCATCGGTGAACCAGTAGACGCCGGGACGATGGGGGAGCCGGGTGGAGAGGCGCAACTTGTCCGCCTGGGGATGTCCGACCAGGCGGGGGAGGTCGAGCAGCTCCTCGAGCCCGACGATCCCGTAGGAGCCGGCCCGCTCGAGGAGGGCGTGGAGCAGGTCGCCGGTGGCCAGCACGTCGTTGAGGGCACGGTGCGAGGGCTGGTTCTGCAGTCGGAGGACGGCGGCCAGCGTGCCCAGCTTGCAGTTCGGCACCATGTCCCGGACCAGGCGGCGGGCCAGGGCCAATGTGTCCACGCTGGGGTTGGCGATCGGATCCCGGCCGGTGGCGACCAGGGCCTGGTTCAAGAACCCGAGGTCGAAGCGGATGTTGTGCCCGACCACCACCGCTCCGCCCAGGAACTCCAGGAACGAGGGGAGCATGGCTCCGATTGTTGGGGCGTCGACCACCATGGCATCGCTGATGCCGGTGAGGGCGGTGATGAAGGGCGGGATGCGCTCGTCTGGGCGGACCAGGGTCTGGTAGGTGCCGATCCGCTCGCCTCCCCGGTAGCGGGCCGCCGCCACTTCGGTCAACGATGACGTGGCCGGGGAGCCGCCGGTGGTCTCCACGTCGACGACCACGAAGGTCACCTGGCTGAGCGGGGTGCCCAGGTCCTCGAACGACGTTTGTACAGCCAGAGCCATGTCGGCATGGTATCGAACGGGTGTTCGAATTCCGGGGATCGGGCCGTACCCACGGTCCGCCGGGGTGCGGTGCCGATGGCAGACGTAGGCATCGAGATGCGGGAGATCCTCTCGGAGGAGGGTGCTGCTGGAGCATGGCGCAGGCTTCTCGACTTCGTTGATGACTTCCGTGGGTCATCTGCGGCTGGACAGGGTTGGCTCGTCGAAGTTGCTCCACCTCGATGTGGGGACATGGGTTTTGACGCGGCAATGGCCGCCGTCGCTGACGGAATGGACCTGCTCGAAGAGGTATATCCCGGACACGCCTTGGAGCCACGGACGCAGTTCCTCCTCGAGGAGATGTTCGGTCCAGCATGATCGGCGACAGTGGTAGCCAACACACAATGGCGCTCGGCAACGACCGGATCACCGGACGAATCCTCGCCCTGCCAGGCCGATTACTGTGGGCGCCGTGACGATCGACACTTCGAATACCGAGACACCCCTCCGTTACCGGTGCTCAGCGTGCGGAAACCTCACCCGCTTCGACGTGGTGACCAGCCGTCGCACCAAGGCGTTTCACCATTACTCCGTGGGTGGCGAGCTCACCGTGGAGGAGGAGAGCGTGCTGGACGAGCGGGTGGAGGAGGTGACCTGCCGGTGGTGTGGCCATGGAAACGCGGTGGAGGTCGTGGAGACCGAGCCCTCGACCGAGTAGGGCAACAAGCCTCGGGGCCTGGCCCGTCCGGCGAGGCGCCTGTCGGTTCCTCCGGATCTTCAACCCGGGCACACGGGCCTCCCCGGCCGGCCAGCGGCATGGTGGTATCGGGGCTTCGGGCCATCCCGACCGGCGCGGCCTCGGCCGACAGACCTGCCTACGATCTGGCCGGCGTCGATCCGTCGGGGCGTCCCATCGAAGTGGCCGTTCTGAGCCATCCCGGTCGGACCCTTCTGGCCTTCCTGGCCGTCGACTGTTTCGGGTGCGAGCCGTTCTGGCAGAGCATCGGCGATCCCGCCACCCTTCCTGCCCGCTCGGATCTCGCCCGGGTCGTGGTGACCAAAGGGCCCGGTGCCGTGTCGTCCGCGGCCGTCGATGCGGCGGCAGCCGACGTCTCTGGTGTACCCGTCGTCATGAGCGACAACGCCTGGCTGGATTACCAGGTCCTGGCCTACCCCTCCTTCGTCCTCGTTGACAGTCCCACCGGCCGGGTCGTCGGTGAGACGGTGGGCATCGGCTGGGACGACGTGCGTTCGATGCTCGAGGCGGCTGACTGATAGCTGCTCAGCCCAGGGCCAGCACGCCGCGTATGTTCTTGCCGTCCCGCATGTCCTGGAACCCCTCATTGATGTCGTCGAGGCGATAGGTGCGGGTGACCATGGCGTCGAGGTCCAACAGACCATCGCCGTAGAGCCCGAGAAGCATGGGCACGTCCATCTCGGGATTCGAGGAACCGAAAATGCTGCCAACCAGTTCCTTCTCCATGACGAGAAGGTCGAGCATGCTGAGCTTTACGTCCGTCTCGGTCCAGGGGTGGACATTGGTGACGACCACCCGCCCCCGCTTGGAGGCCAGCGCCATGATCGAGGCGACCAGGTCACCGCGTCCGACCGACATGGTGCAGATGACGCGCTTGCACATGCTTCCCCAGGTCACCTCGCGAATGAGGGGAAAGGCCTCTTCGATGGTGGCGACCACGTGGGTGGCACCGAAGCGCAGGGCCTGCTCCCGTTTGAACTCGACAGGATCGATGGCGAAGATCCGGCGCGCCCCGGCCAGCCGAGCTCCCTGAACGGCCGCCGACCCCACGCCCCCGGCCCCGATGACCACCACATCATCGCCCGATTGCACTCGGGCTCGATGCACGGCCGAGCCCCAGCCCGTACTGACACCACAGGCGACCAGGCAAGCCCGATCGAGGGGAATGTCCGGGTCGATCCGGATGAACGAGCGCTCATGGCTGATCGTGTGGCGGGCGAAGGTACCCAGCATGCAAAAGAGCCGTAGATCTTCGCCGCGGGCATGATGTCGTGCCGTCTTGGCGCCGACCTGCCATCCATCGGCGATGTGCATGCCCATGTCGCAGAGGCTCTGGTGACCCTGGACGCAAGACGGACAGTGCCCACAGGGCGGGAGGAAGCTGGTCACGACGTGGTCGCCCGGGGCCAGGCTGGTGACGCCGGGACCGATCTCCTCGACGACACCGGCGCCCTCGTGACCGCCGATCATCGACCCCATGAAGGGCATGTCGCCGGTCAAGAAATGCTCGTCGGAATGGCAGAGCCCCGATGCCTCCAAGCGAACCAGCACTTCGGACTGCTTAGGCGGATCGAGCTCGACGTCCTCGATCTCCCATTGGGCCCCCGGTTTCCACAGCACTGCGGCCTGCGTCTGCATGGTGCATCTCCCCGGCACGGTTCGCGTCATAGATTTGCGATCTGTGGCACGAGCATGCCACGGTATGAGCATGGCTACGGCAGCTGCCCGCTCTGAGGCGCCGTTTGCCTGGGAGGACCGGGCCCTCGATCGTTCACTGTCTGCCGCTCGGGATCGATCTGCGGCCAGGGGTCGACGGCTGGTCGACGCGGCGCGCGCCCTGGCCAACGAGTCGGGCTCGTCCGCTTTCACGGTGGGCGACGTCGCCACCAGGGCGGGAATCTCGCTGCGGAGCTTCTACCGGCACTTCGCCGGCAAGGACGAATTGCTCCTGGCCCTCTTCGAAGAGGAGGCCCGGCTGGGAGTCGACCTTCTCGACCAGGCCCTGGGTGACGAGGTGGAGCCGCTGGCCCGGCTGCGGGGCTACGTCGTTGGACTGTCGGAGTTCGTGGCCCGAGGATCGGGCTATGCCGCGCTGCTGGTCCGAGAGCACCTACGGCTGGGCCAGTCTCATCCCGACGAGATGCGAGCGGCCCTCATGCCGCTGGTCGATTTCCTCGAGCTCGAGCTCCGCGCTGCCTCGGCTGCCGGTGACATCCGAGAGGTCGACGGTCACGACGCCATCCTCGTGTTCTCGTTGATCCTCTCCCACGTGCACATGGCCATCCTGTTCAGCCCGCACGAGGATCCCGCGGTGGGATCGGCACGGCTCTGGGCCTTCTGCCGCGCTGCCCTCGCTCCTAGCGAGGGACACCGATGAACGCACTCCTGTCATCAAAGGATTCAAAGGAGGGACCCCATGGCTGACACACCGGAGTCGAGGGTGGCCAGCGATCTGTTCTCGCCGGCCGTGGCCGACGACCCCCATCCGGCCTATCGGCGGATGCGTGAAGGATGCCCGGTAGCCCGGGCCGACATCAGCGGAGCGTCGGTGGTGGTCGTCTCCCGCCTTGACGATGTGAACTGGGCCTTCCGCAATCCCGAGATCTTCACCTCCGCCGGAGGCAACGGGAACCTTGGTGAGCAGCCCCTGATCCCGCTCGAGTTCGATCCTCCCCAGCACACGAAGTACCGCCGGCTGCTCAGCCCGGAGTTCGTGCCCCGGGAGATCGCCAAGCTCGAGCCGGAGATGCGCAGGATCGTCTCCGGCCTCATCGAGGCCGTCGCCTCCCGGGGGGCCTGCGACTTCCACCAGGAGATCGCCACCCCGCTGCCGTCGGAGATCTTTCTGGCCCTGATGGGGCTGCCGCCCGAGGACCTGCCCCAGTTCCTGGAATGGCGGGACCAGTCGATCAGGCCCGACGTCGCCCCCGGCGACTTCGAAGGGGCAAAGCGCATTCGCGACCAGGCGGCCCACGAGATCAGCGAGTACTTCCGGGGGGCTATCGCCCGATGCCGAGAGTCCCCTTCTGACACCCTGCTTTCTCGGATCGTCCACTCGACCATCGACGGGGAGCCCTTGAGCGAGCCCGAGCTGTTGGGCATCAGCCACCTGCTGTTGCTGGGCGGCCTCGATACTGTGACCGCCACCCTCGATTGCATGGTCAACTTCCTGGCCACCCACCCCGACCATCGTCAGCAACTGGTCGACGATCCCACGCTCATCCCCGCCGCGGTGGAAGAGCTCCTGCGCTGGCTGAGCCCGGTGATGGTCGTCCCCCGGTCCATGAAGGAGGACTTCGAGATGCGGGGCGTGGCCTTGCAGGCCGGCGACAGCGTGATGCTCGCCGTCGGCGCCGCCAACGGCGACGAGAGCGAGTTCGCCGACGGGGTGGTCGACTTCAGTCGCCACCCCAACCGTCATGTCGCCTTCGGTGGCGGAAACCACTCCTGTCTCGGAGCCCATCTGGCCCGCCTGGAGCTCCGGGTCGCCCTCGAGGAGCTCCACCGGCGCATCCCGAACTACCGGATCCCGGAGGGGACCGACATCCACTTCTCGCCCGGCATCCGCCAGGCCGACCCCCTGCCCCTCGAGTTCGATCCGGCGTGACCGCAGGGAAGGATGCAACGCTGACCATCAACGGGATGGCCGTTGCTGGAGACGAGGGGTCCTATCCCGTTCACAACCCGGCCCGACCGGCCGAAGTGGTCCTCCATGCCCCCATCACTTCGGTCTATCAGGTCGACCAGGCGGTGGGCGGCGCGGTGCGAGCGGCACCGGGGTGGGCCGCAGTCCCCTTTGACGAACGGCGCCGGCTGGTTGTCGCTGCGGCCGAGGCGGCCATGGCCGCCGTCGAATCCGACCCCGACCTTCCTGCCTTTCTGACCAGGGAGAACGGCAAGGTTCTGGCCGAGTCGCAGTTCGAGCTGGCCACCATCTCTGGCGTGGCCCAAGGGTTTGGTGACCTGGCCGCAGAAGCGCTCGTGCCCCGCCAGGTGGCCGGGGGCGGGAAGGTGACGTTCGAACCGGTGGGCGTCGTGGCCGCGTTGTTGCCCTTCAACTGGCCCGTTTCGGTGCTGGTCTCGAAGTTGGCGCCCGCACTTTTGGCCGGTAACGCAGTCGTGGTCAAGCCGCCGCCGACCTGTCCGGGAACGGCTCTTGTCGTCGCTCAGGCCTTTGCCCGCGCTCTCCCGCCCGGCGTGGTCAGCACGGTCAACGGGCCAGGGGCCAGCGTGGGCGAGACCGTGGTCGCCCACCCTGGGATCAGCATGGTGTCGCTCACCGGAGGGGTCAGGACCGGCCGGGCCGTCATGGAAATGGCGTCCCGGCGGCTCATACCGGTGCTGTTGGAGCTGGGCGGCAACGATGCCGCCATCATCGCTCCCGACGTGGAGCCCAGCGAAGCCCTGGCCGAGCAGTTGTTGCAAGCCGCGCTTCTCACCAGCGGCCAGGTGTGCATGGCCATCAAGCGGCTCTACGTCCCCGAGTCTCGACTCGCTGCGATGGTGGAAGCCCTTGTCGGTCGTATGGCAGCAACGGTCACCGGCGACGGCCTTGACGCCGAGACCACGCTGGGTCCGGTGCATACCGCTCAGGCGGCCGTCTTCGCCTCACGGTTGTTGGCCGACGCCAGTGCAGCCGGTGTACGAGTGCACCGGCCGGGTCAGATCCGAGAACTGGATGTTCGGGCGGGCGGTTACTTCGTGCCCCCAGCCATCATTGAAGCACCGGACCGTCGGGCAGCAATCGTGACTGATGAGCAGTTCGCACCGTTGCTCCCTGTCCTGGCCTATCGGGACCTCGACGATGCCATAGCTGCGGCGAACGACTCCCAATACGGGCTTGGTGCCTCAGTTTGGAGCGGGGACGAGGAGCTCGGAGAGCAGGTGGCGAGCCAGCTGCAGGCAGGGACGGTCTTCCGCAATGCTCATGGTCCCGGTGCGCTCGATCCGCGCTTGTCCTTCGGTGGATGGAACGACTCAGGCATCGGCCAGGAATACGGAATCGAGGGCGTCCTCGCCTATACGCGTCAACGGTCGACGCTCCCATTTCGGGCCCTCAGCTAGGCGACGGTAAGCGACGTGAAGTCAACCGAGCGTCACACCAAGTGCGAGGCTCTACGTTGTAAGGGCTGCGAGCCGTGCGAGGACGGCGTCGGCGTAAACCCCTCCAGACCTGTTCGGTTGTGCGGAGATACCGTTTAGTCCATGGAGTTCTGGCTCCACTCGTCCCCATGCCCTGCACGGCGCGAACGTCGCCACATCCGTTGACCGTCAGGGATATGACGGGCTCCTACTGGCTGAGAGCCAGAATGTCTATCTTTGAACTACGGCCGACGAGTGGCGGAAATCCTTGATGGACAGCAAGAGATGCAGTGGATCGGTTGGGCTGGCCTCGAATTCGGCTAGGGCCAGATAAAAACTCCGAGCCTGGGCGTCAGCAGTATGAATGAGCAAGGCCTTGGCCCCGATGAGGTCAGCGGCCGCATTCACGCGTTGGAGGGCGTCAACCAACAAATGACGTCCCATGTTCTGACCCTGCTCCGGTAGGTCGACTCCCAAGTGGGTGAGCACGATGACAGATACCGGATCCACTTCGCCGCCGTCCGTCGCGTGCCCCCGCGATTCGAGCGGCAGGATTGCGCCAGTGGTCAGGGCGTGGAATCCAACTACTCGGCGATCGCCGGAGCGCCGAACTACATATGTCCGACTGGACCCGGAATGCTGTTCGGACAGTCCGTGACGCCGCAGCCAGGTCGTTTCGAGTATCGAGCCGCAGTCGAAACCGTCGACTTCGTGACCGAAGGATAGTGGTTCTACCGCCCAGCTTTGCTGTTCACTCACTTGTACCCGTCGAAGCTTCTGCAGTGTCCATCAGATTTCGTACACGGAGAGAGCTTCGGGGTGGTCGATCGAGAGCGTCCGTAAAGGCTGTCCACTGGGGTTCGGACAATACGAATGCTCGGCGATCAGCCAAGACCTCCTCGGCCGCCCGAGTGGCGTATTTCAACACGAACTCCGAGACAGTGGAACCTTCAGCACGACTTGCCGCCGTCAGGATCGATCGTTGCCAGTCGTTCGTTCGCAGGCCTAACCGCCCGCTCTTGGGCCGTCGGATCGCATCATCGTGGTTAGCGGGCATCGCCCTTACTGTACACACACTGTACGTACATCTGCCTGTCGCCTTGCTGTATGCGTGGCCCTGGAACGTAGGGGACGCCTACGGGGTCTGGAACTGTTGCGGGAGCATCGAGGTCTCCGGAGACAGTGTTCGAACGGTCCGTCAAGGCGACAAGCAAGGAGGTCTGCAAGGTCACTAGACCAGTCTTTGATCTGATGAACGAGGCAATCGGAGGGCACAGCCTGTCTGCGGTGGGACCAATTTTGACCCCTGACCGGGGAGAACACGGGATTCCGAAATTGCCGCTTGATCTCCCGAATCCGGAGGTCTACCGTCTCGATCTAGTGGCTCGGTGGTGGCGCTCCGTACTCGTGACACGATCACATTGCGTGCGAAGAGTGCCTGCGGTCCTCGGTCTAAGCGCTTGCTCCCTGTGCCTGGTCGCATGTGGTGGATCTGGAGCCTCGACGTCGACGACGGCGTCCACCAGCCCCACGACGGCAGCAATCGTCAAAGCTTGGCTGGCCGCCCAGAAGGCTTTTCATGACGCCGCACTGACCTCAGACGCAAATAGCCCCGAGCTCACGGCAGCCATGGTCGCGCCCCAGCTCGACCGGGCCCGCACAAATCTGGAATCGCTGGCGGCGGCGGGATACCGAGCGAAGGGACCGACCTTCTACGGCGATCCCGTGGTGCGAAATGAGCACCCTGACCGAGCCGAAGTGGTGTCGTGTGTCCACGGAGAGGAGATCGAAGTCAACACAAAGACAGGGATGCCTGTCTCCGGCGAGTTGGGCAAAGCCGATTACCAGTTGGTGAGTTCTGTGATGCGCAGGACTGCGGCCGGTTGGAGGCTTGCCGACCAGACAGTGGCGGTCGGTGCATGCTCACACTCGTAAGACTTCTCTTAAAGACATTGATCCTCGTAAGCCTGGTTGTCATCGTCTTCTCGGGTACGGCAGCTGCAGATATAGGGAGTCTCGACGGAGGATCGACCGTGTCGATCAGCGTGTCGTCCCCGGGTTCCACCGGTGGAAGTGGAATTGCAGAATCTGGTGCTGGTGGAGGCAGTCGGGGGAATGGTTCCGTACAGCAGGTCAACGGAAGCGGAAATACCGGCGACGGAGGTAGCAGCACTTCGCCCCCTCCCTGCGTCTACAAACTTGCCCCGTCGAGCGATCAAACGGCGATGGGCCCACCCGGAACATCTTCGCCGGGGAAGTGGTACTTGGTGGAATGCCTAGGTGCCGCCGAGCTAAATAGGGACGGACTGGCTTGGGTTCCGTCTGCTGCCACCCCACCTGCAGGTGTTCCCCTCAATCCAGCTGTCGATCCGGCTCTCGTGGCACAGCAGGCGGAGAACTCAATGCGACTGCCGTCGCCACAGATCGAGACGAACCCGACCACTCGGGCTGTGGTCAATCTGCCCACGTGGCTTTGGCTCGATCAGGGTACCTGGAACCCTGACTCGGTCACGGCATCCGTCGGGACAGTGACGGCGACGGCCACGGCCACACCAGAGCAAGTTCAGTGGACGATGGGCGATGGGGGATCGGTCGTGTGTCATGGGCCCGGTACGCCCTATCAGCCGTCGGTCCCGGCGGAGTCCCAGGCGACGAATTGTTCCTATACCTACGGCCGATCGTCGGCGGGGGAACCTTCCCCCACCGGTGACCCCAACGATGCCGGCTTCCCAGTCACAGCCACGATTACCTGGGGTGTGACCTGGACGGCCCAAGGCGAACCGGCGGGAGGGGTGCTGAACCCTCTGACCACCACGTCTTTGACATCGTTGCCCGTTGAACAGATCCAGAGCGTGACGGCGGATAGTCCAACATCGATGGGAGGCGCCCCATGAGCTCGATGCTCGATCGGAGCAACGGCAGTTCAAGGACCGCCAGCTCCCGCAATGGTAGAGATGAGCCGCGGGGCCGGGGAGCCAACGCGTCGAGCGAGAGGCTGCCCAAGCCCAACAAGGTTCGTCGGCCGGTCATGGCACTGATGTCAACGGTTCTCATCTTCGCCAGTATCGCCATCTTCGCTGATCTGTACACCAATGCCGGTCATCGGGTGCCGATTGTGGCTGTCGTGCAACCGGTCCACCAGGGGCAACAGATTTCTAGTTCGGATCTGGGTGAGGTGGAAGCATCCATCAGCGGCTCGGTGCACCCCATTCCATATTCGGATGTCGGATCGGTAGTGGGAAGGGAGGCAGCCGTCGCGCTCGTGCCCGGTTCGATCCTGACGACGGGTGATGTTTCCAATGCCACCAGAATCCCGGCTGGCGACGCCATCGTGGGGGTCGCCTTGAAGCCCGGACAATTACCGTCAACGGGGGTCGTGCCTGGTCAACAGGTGATGGTGGTCCAAACAGGACCGCCGGGCAGCCCAGTCCCAGCGTTCCCCAGCTCTAGCTCGAGCTCGAGTTCGACCTCGAGTCAACCCAGCAGCGTGGGTGTGCTCGTTCCGCGCGCAGAGGTCTACGACGTGGCCTCACCCGGCTCGACATCCGGGGATGCGTCGACCCAACTGGTCTCCATCCAACTGTCAGAGAATCTGGCGCCGGCCGTGTCTGTTGCTGCCGCTGCAGGTGAAGTGAGCATCATCGTCATTCCACCGGGATCGTCGGGCTCATGAGCCTGTTCGCTCTGGCCTCGCTCAAAGGTGCGCCAGGCACGACGACGCTGGCTTGTCTGGTTGCGGCAACCTGGCCCCTCGATCGTCGGGTGGTCGTTGCCGAATGCGATCCATGGGGTGGTGATCTCGCCGCGCGGTTCGAGCTCTCGACCACGAGGGGGTGCCTGTCCCTGGCCACGGCGGCGCGCCGTGATCCGGATTCGGTCGTGGCCGATCCTCATGTTCAGCGACTGCCCGGTGGCTTAGAGGTCCTGGTTGGGGGGAGTTCATCGGAGATGACCCTTGCTCAGTCCGTGACCCGGGCCAACGTGAACCAAGCGGTGGTCACCATCGCCCGCAGCCTCGATCTGGTGGCCGACCTCGGACGCTTGGCTGCGCCTTACGAAGAGTGCGGACAATTACTTCGGGAGGCACAGGCGGTTGGTGTGCTCATCGGGCCCGATGAAGCCTCGGTCGCACATGTTGTCGATCAACGAGAGCTCCTCATAGATCTGTGTGGTGAACGAATCTCTCTCATGATCGTCGGTCGTGGTGCCTGTCGTCCCAGGGATGTCGAGTCCATGACCGGGATTCGTGTCTCGGCGGAGATTCCCAATGACCCGGCTGCGGCGGCAGTTGCCTCAGGTACGTCCAGCGGCGCTCGTCGGCTGGCCCGGTCGGTTCTCGTTAAATCGGCGCGGCGAATCGCCGATTCGTTCGCATCTTTCGACAATTCCTCGAGCTCCCGGACCGACAGGAAGGCCGGTAGGGACATGCAAGGCAGCCAAAGCGACCGGACCAGCAATGCTCAACGGGTCGATGAGCCAAATGTAACCAGCACGACTAGTCGGACTAACCAAGCCATCCCAAATGGCCAAGGGCCGCCGACGACTTTGAAGGTCCTCCCATGACCACGGCCCTCTGGCCATGACCGCTTCCCTCGCCACGAAGATACGGACGTTGGTGGCTGAGGACCTCGCTGCCGAGGAGGTATCGGCACTGCGAAGCGAAGACCGGCGTGAATTCGCGCGACAACGAATATTCGTCCATATGGACGCTCTCGGGATCGAACGTCTCGCCAGTGACGCCCCGCTCCCAACATCCGAGGAGGAGCAACGCCTCGCCCAGTCGATTCTCGATGCCTTGTTCGGGATGGGTGGCCTCCAGTCCCTTATCGACGATCCTGCCATCGAGAATATTGACGTCAATGGGTGCGACCGAGTGTGGGTGACCTATGCCGATGGCGCCAAACGAACGATGCCACCCATCGCCGACTCCGATGAGGAGCTCATTGAGATCATCAGGTCAGCAGCGGCGAAGTTCGGGTTGTCCGAGCGGAGATTCGATATGGCCCGCCCTGAGCTCGATCTTCGGCTTCCGGATGGCAGCCGGCTCTCGGCCTTGATGGCCGTGACGACCCGTCCGGCTGTCTCTGTTCGCCGTCACCGGTTCGTCGACCTTTCCATCGATGATCTCATCGGCCTCGGGACCATCGACGCGGGAATTGCCTCCTTCCTGGCCGCAGCGGTTCGCGCTCGAAAGAACATTGTCGTCGCCGGTGCCATGAACTCGGGCAAGACGACGCTCCTTCGAGCTCTGGCTTCGGTGATTCCGCCTCGAGAGCGCCTCGTGACCATCGAGCAATCGTTGGAGCTCGCCTTGGACAATGACAGTGCCCGGCATCCGGACATCGTCGCCTTGGAAGCAAGGCCGGCCAACCTCGAGGGCGAAGGAATGGTGGGGGTCGCCGATCTGGTCCGTCGAGCCCTACGGATGAACGCCGACAGGGTCATCGTGGGCGAGGTCTTAGGCGACGAGATCCTCCCGATGCTCAACGCCATGAGCCAGGGGCGGTCGGGATCGATGTGCACGATCCACGCCGATTCGTCAGCCGGAGTATTTCGGCGCATCGCTTCCTATGCCGTGCAAGCTCCCGAGCGCCTGCCCCTTGAGGCCACCAATCTCCTCGTAGCCGGGGCCGTCCATTTTGTCGTGTTCTTGGATATCGAGCACCCGACCGTGACCGATGGCGCCCCGTACGAGGACGACTTCGCCCGAGTCCCGCCCAGTTGGCCTGCCTCTGACGCAGCCTTGGGTGTCGGCCATCAGATTGCTCAAGGCGGTAGTCCTCGTAGGGCCGATGGCACCGACAACCCCGACGAAGGCGACCATTCGATCTGGTTTGCCGGGCCGGCACGGCGTCAACGCTTCGTCTCTTCCATTCGCGAAGTGGTCGACGCTGAAGGGTCACAGGTCATCTCCAATGAGATCTTTCGCCCTGGCCCGGATCGGCGCGCGGCAATGGGCGCTCCGCTCCGCCCCGATACCTTGCGGGACCTGGTTCGCCATGGCTACGAGCCGATCAATGACCACGACGACCACGAGAGGGTCTGGGCATGATCGGGATCGCCGTCCTTTGCGCCCTTGGTTTCAGTCTGGGCGTGGCCGGAGTCGTCACCGCATGCACCCAGCGTGGTCGATTGACGAGGTCCTCCGCATCGCCCGGTCTAACCGGGCAACGTGCTTCGCTGCGAAGCACTCTACGACCAGTACTGGGAGCTCACGGCGGCCTTCGCCTCGCCGTGGCTTGTGGGGTAGGGGCGTTGGCAACGGTCGTCACGCGTTGGCCGGTCGCCTTTCCGATCGGGGTCGTCGCGGCTCTCGGTCTACCCACTCTCTTCAGGCAGACCTCTGGCGCTTTATCCGTGGCCAAGCTCGAGGCCATTGCCACATGGACCGAGATGCTTCACAGCACGCTTGCCGCGTCGGCCGGACTGAACCAGGCGATCATGGCCACCGCGCCAATGTCTCCCGCCCCCATTCGTCCGGCGACGATGGCTTTGGCCGCCAGGCTCCAGGCCGGGATGTACAGCTCGGACGCACTGATTCAGTTCGCCGAGGAGGTGGCAGAACCAAGCACCGATCGGGTCGTGTGCGCCTTGATCCTGGCCACTACGTCGCGTGCCCAGCGGCTCGGGGACTTGTTGGGTGCCCTGGCTGACTCGACCCGAGAGGACGTGGCCGCCCAGCTCCGAATTGAGACCAGCCGGGCGTCGTCGCGAAGCGGTATCCGCACCGTCATCGTGTTCAGCGTCGCGTTCGCAGCCGCTCTGGCCGTCCTTGCTCGCAGCTACCTCGCTCCCTTCGGATCGCCGACCGGACAGGTGATCCTGGTTGCTATCGGCGCTCTCTACGCAGCCGGACTTACCTTGATGGTACGGATGGCGAAGCCGCCAGCACCGGTGCGACTCATCACGCAGGAGGTAGGAGCCGAGTGAACGCCGCCATCTTCTGTGGCCTCTTCTTCGGAGTGGGCGTGGCCGGCCTGGTCAGAGGCCTTCGCCCCACCCGACCGCTGTTTCACGGTTTGGGCACCGATGTGCTCTCCTTGGGGTCGGCGCCGGTCAACCACCGAGGAAGGTGGCCCGACCTTATCGGCGCGCCGGTAGCGGCATGGGCGGCCGACGCCGGGTTGATGCGAGGTCGATTCTGGAGCCACATCACGACCGATATGGCTGTAGTCGACATCAGCGTCGATGAGCTGGCTCTGCAGACTGTCCAAGCTGTCGGTACGGCCGTGTTGTTGCCGGTGGTGGTGTGGGGCTTGTTGCAGGCCGGTGGGATCAACCTGCCTCTTCTGATTCCCCTCGCTGCGCTCGTGGTCCTTATCCCTGTGGGTGCCTGCTTCCCTGTCCTTGTGCTGCAAAAGGAGGCGGCCCAACGTCGCCGCCACGTCCGAACTGTGGTCGGTTCCTTCGTTGACCTGGTCGTGCTTGGTTTGGCCGGCGGTGTTGGTGTCGAAGGGGCTCTGCAGTCGGCGGCGGGAGCGAGCTCTGATTGGGCTTCCGTACGCATCCGACGGGCGTTGGCGCTGGCGCAGGATTCCGGTGAGCCCTCGTGGTCTGCGATCGGGCGGCTCGGAGAGCACCTGGGTGTCCCGGAACTGACCGAGCTGGCGGCGACCATACGCCTGGCCGGGACCGAAGGGGCCAGAGTGCGGCGGTCGCTATCGGCTCGTGCCTCGGCTCTACGCCGCCACGAGCAGGCGGAGGCCGAAACCGAGGCGAACACCGTGACCGAACGACTATTTCTGCCCGGAACCTTGCTCCTGGTGGGGTTCCTTCTCTTCGTGGGCTATCCGGCGTTCAGCCGAATTCTCACCGGCTTTTGATTCCAAAGAGCAACAGACCGACACCGCACGACAGCAACACAACCGGAGGACAGAGGAAAGAGAGGACCAACCATGCTGCCCGTACAGATCACTGCACTCTGGGCCTACCTCAAGTCAAAGACACGAGCCCGCGGTACCTGGGATGAAGCCGGTTCAGCGGTCGAAAAGGTGATCTTGACCGCCATTTTCGCCGCTCTGGCCATCGCCGTTGGAGCCATCATCGTCTCCAAGGTCACGGCCAAGGCCAACTCGATCAACCTGAACTGATGCCGGGGATACCGCGCCTCGACGAGCGAGGTTCGGCCACCGTCGAGGCAGTGCTGGTCATTCCTGTTCTCATGGTATTGCTGCTGGTAGCGGTGCAGTTCGCCCTGTGGTCCCACGCGTCCCAGGTTGTCCATACGGCGGCTTCGGAGGGCGATGCCTCGGCTCGCTCATACGGTGGAGGGACCCAACTGGGCGAGGCGCGCGCTCGAGACGTGTTGCGAGCATCGCAGTCGAATGTGATTGGTCCCACCGTCCAGGTCACCGTGTTGCCCGGGGACGAGGTGAAGGTCACGGTGACCGCCAGAGCGGTGTCCATCATTCCAGGGATCCAGTTCCCGGTCTCTGCCACTGAAGCCGGATCAATCCAAGAGTTTCGGGCAAACCGGTGAGAGGCGACCATGCTCGAGGTGATCAGGGAAGCCTCACTGTCGAGTTGGTTGTGCTGACACCGGTTGTTGTCATGTTTGCCTTGGCCACCTTGGCCTTCGGGCGTGTCTCCCAGGCTCGTCAACAAGTGGTCGAAGCGGCCCGAGCCGGCGCGCAAGCGGCAGCAATCGGGTCCGATGCCGCAGAAGCGCAACAAGCCGCCAGGACAGCAGCTGCGACCGGAATTCTGGCTAGCGACCATACCTGTTCGAATCCGCAGATCAGCACAGACGTCGGCCATTTTGTGCCCGGTGGTTATGTCGTGGTGGAGGTGACATGTCACGTCCAGCTCTCCGATCTACTCGTTCCCGGACTTCCTGGAACGACGACCGTGCAGGCTTCGTCGACAGCTCGGCTCGATCCGTACCGCTCAGTGCCATGAACCGCCGGCTGGGAAGGATCGAGGTGGATGGGGAGCGCGACTCCGGGGCGATAACGGTCTTCGTGGCCCTGCTGGCCGTGGCCTTGTTCGCCCTGGCTGGGCTGGTGCTCGATGGTGGGCGCGCCGTCAGCGCCCAACAGGCGGCCCAGGACGAGGCCGACCAGGCCGCTCGTTCTGGCGCCCAGGCCCTGTCGGTCAATGCACTTCGCACAGGCGCAGTTGAACTCGACGTGCATGCCGCGGTGGCCAACGCCGTCGCGTACACAGTGGCGGCCGGCCACCCGGGGACGGCGACGGTAGTGGGCAACGCCGTCGAAGTGAGCATCCACTATCGGGTACCGACCGACATCCTCGGAATAGTCGGGATCGATACGTTGCCCGTTTCCGCAACCGGCCGTGCGGTTGATGTACATGGCGTAACGGGGGAGGAGAAATGAGTCGAGGAATCGTGCCTGCAGTCCCCAGAGGTCAACGAGTTGCCCAAGGCGTGCTTTCCGGATCGATACTCATACTCGTTGCGGTGGGCGTTCCCGTTGCGCTGGTACTGGTGGGTGGTTCGCCGGTTCCCCATGGCTTGATCCACGCAGTTCGGGTTGACATGTCACTGCGCCAACTGTTCGACAGATCGGTCGCGGACACCTGGATCGTGGGCGCGGCCTTTGCGCTGGCCTGGTGTGCCTGGCTGTGGTTGACCGTCTGCGTGGTTGTGGAGATGGCGTCGTGGATATCGGGTCGGACGCCGGTCCGGGTTCCGGGGAGCCGATCGATGCAGGCGTTGGCGGCGTTCCTGGTTGGCACGACGCTGGCCGTCATGTCTGCTGACCGCATACCTGGGCCTGGTGTTCCTGCCACTCCCCGGGTATCCATGGCCGCGTCGGCCAGCGCGGTGGCAACGAGGACGAACTCCCGTTTGCCGCGGTTGGGGCTGTCTACGGTCAAGACGACCGGTGCCGCTGGGATTGTCGACCCCGGAACGATGCCGGCCGATGCGACTGATGAGTCCACTGCGAGGTCGAAGCCGCACCTCTCTCGTCCTAGTTCTCGAACGGGAGCACCTCGGAGGGGCTCCACGCTTTCGGAGAAGCCTTCGATGGATCTGCCGGACGAGCCAGTCTCTGCCGCGATTGCGGGGTCGTCGGCGGGGCCGATGCCAGAAATCGTTCCGGAATCGACCCAGCTAGCTGATCTTGTCGAAACGGTTGCGGCTCCACCAGTGAGGACGTACGTCGTGCAGCCGCACGACACGCTGTGGTCGATCGCGGGGTCGCAGTTGGGATCTCCACTGTTATGGCCCGACATAGCCCAGGCAAACTACGGCCGCCCGCAACCCGATGGTGGGGTTCTGAACGATGCGCACTGGATTGATCCCGGGTGGGTGCTGATTCTTCCTGCTGAGGCGGCGGTGGCCGACGCAGTCTCACCATCAGCTGCCAGCACACCGGTTGCGCCGGTGGCCGTCGTTCCTCCATCGAGCGCCCCGGCGTCACCGCCCTCGACCGTTAGGCCGCCGCCTCCCGCTACGCCGCCTCCTCCCGCTATGCCGTCGGCAACGGCTGTCCCCCCGACTACAGACTGGGCGCCACCCTCGGCCGCAAGCCCCAGATTTGGCGTGCGGCCGACCGATCGCCAGGCGGATCCAGTCGGAGCCGGGCGGTCGGTGCACAGGTCGGACGGCACACCGAAGGGACAGACCGAGGAACGGCATGGTGGATTCCCAGTAACTCCCATCGGAGCGGGGCTGCTCGGGGCGGGTCTCGTGGCCATCATCGACCGGATGCGACGCGCCCAGCAGCGGCACCGGCGGGCGGGCGAGCACATCAGGCTGCCTCGCCCAGCCCTTTCGACCTTGGAGCGCAGGCTGCGGATCAGCGACGACCCATTGGCGCCCTTTGCCGTCGACGCTGCGCTCAGGACGTTCGCCTCTGGGATTTCCGCGGCTGGACTGCCAGTGGTCGCGGGGGTGCAAGTCCATCCCGACGACATCGAGTTGATCCCGGGGGACGATCGCTGGGCCGGGACCGTGCCTGAACCATTCGAGGCGCGGCTGGGCAGCTCATCGTGGTACGTCGCAAGGAGGTTCCTTTCGTGGCCCGAACCTGACGACGCTGAGGTAAGCCGGGTTACCGAAGCACCCTGTCCGGCATTGGTCACCGTGGGTCGCTCCGATTCGGGACCATGCCTGGTGAACCTCGAGGCGATGGGTTCGTTGGCCGTCTCGGGCGAGCCAACGGCCTGCGATGGCTTGTTGCGGGCGTTGGCTCTCGAGCTGGCCACGTCATTTTGGGCTGATCAGTTCGACCTGGTTTTAGTGGGGTTCGGACAGGAGCTGACGCGGTTTGAGCGGGTTCGGGTCATGGCGGACGCAGCCCCGCTCATCCGCGAACTGGAGCATCGCCGACGCGATGGGCGCTCGCTCTTGCACACAGCTGGATACCGGTCCTTCAGCGAGGCTCGGATGGTGGCCGGGTCTGATACCTGGGACGCCCTGGTCGTGCTGTGTGGCCCCTCGGTCCGCCCATCCGAGGCCGGAGACCTGGTCGATCAGGCCGGTGACGCGGAAACTGGTCTCGCCGTGGTGGTCTGCGGGGATACGGACGGCAGTCGGCACACACTGACGCTCGACGGAACGGGAACCTCGTCTCCTCTCGATCTACTGGGAACCGTGGTGTGGCCGCAGCGCGTCGAGTCGTCGGAGCTCGACGGAGTCGGAGGATTGTTGGCGACCGCGGCGGACCTCTCGTCGGTTCCAGCGTCGGTCGACCCATACCGATCAATACGTGCGCCCCTACCGCTTGTTCGACCGGAGCGGACCGAGGTGCCCGATCCATCGGGTGATGAGGACGACGACAAGCGGACCGCACCACCAACCCGGGGAGGATCAGAACCTTCGGGAATGGATTCGCCGTTCCGCGCCGGCCCGGCTGTACCGGATTTGGCGGGCAGGGACGAGACGGCCAAGATCCATGGCTCCGATCTGGCTTCTATCGGCAACCCCGAAGGCGGTTCCGAGGACCCTCCCGAGGTGGAGGTTCAGATACTGGGAACCGTCGAGGTTCGTGGCCATGCCCGGCAGTTCACCAGAGCATGGGCAAAGGAACTGGTCATCTATTTGGCCCTGCATCCGGGCGGGGTATCCAACGACACGTGGGCCACAGCCCTATGGCCTGACCGATTGATGGCAGCGTCGAGTTTGCATTCGACAGCATCGGTGGCTCGAAGATCACTGGGTCAGGCACGTGACGGTGGCGACCACCTTCCCAAGGCCCATGGTCGACTGGTTCTTGCTGACACCGTGGGAACGGACTGGGATCGCTTCGTCCGGCTGGCCGATTCAGATCAACCTGATCATTGGCGAGGGGCAATGAAACTCGTGCGCGGCCGTCCATTCGACGGTCTGCGTGCCTCGGACTGGCCAATTCTCGAGGGGCTGTCCGCTGCGGTCGAGGCATCCGTTGTAGACGTAGCTACCCGGTTGGCCTCGCAGTGCCTCGCTGCCCGGGACCCGGCCGGCGCCGAATGGGCGGCGCGACGGGGTTTGTTGGTGAGTCCCTACGACGAACGCCTTTACCGGATACTGCTTCGATCTGCCGACCTGGCCGGCAACCCGGCAGGGGTCGAGTCCGTCATGTCCGAGCTATTGCATCTTGTGGCCGATGGCGTTGAGCCGTTCGACTCGATCCATCCCGAGACGACCGATTTGTACCGAGCATTGACCCGTCGGCGGTCATTCGCTCCAAGTGGGCGCTGAGGCTCGGATCCGGCGCCATCTGTCGTTGCACGGTCAAAGACCGACCCCCATTGGATAAAAATGCTCATGGGCCAGACCGGAGGACGTCGGGTCAGTCATACGTCTTGCGGGTAGGCAGACTTGACCGGATCTGTGTGCAACCATCCGTAGATGGCTGTGCGAGATTGTGTCAATTCCGAATGGATAGCTGCTAATTTTGAGTGAGTTAGGACCACGTAGCACCCCAGTTGTAACGTATGACAGAACGCTTAGGGTGCAACAAGTGGAGCGGGTGATGACACCAGAACAGGCAGCAGTCACAGTGCAAGAAGCAAGCGACAGTGATCTGGATGTCGCGATTGGTCGTGCCTTGGCAAGTGCAGGAATTTCCGCCGAAGCCTTGAAAGCCGAAGCAGCCGCTGGTCGTTTTGAGTCAGACCGGGCACGCTTGGCTTGGTTTGCAATCTCGCCATTCCTTGATTGACCTTCATGCCGGGTCCAGATTCTTTGCTGCAGAGGTAACTAGCCTCCTAAATCGAACCGTCACCCAGGGCATACGGCTGACCGCCGTTATCGCCCGCCGTCAAACGACGACAACGGTTCACGTCGGAAAGGGCATAGGGCCGCAAGACTTAAGCGTGAAGCCGATCCCCCTGACTATCGGGAACAAACCCGCTGCGGGCCACCTCTTCATCGGATACATCCTCAAAGCCGACCCGGAGGAAAACTACCTCACAGTCGATAAGTCTCAGTACGGCCTCTACCTCGATGATGGACTAGAAAATATGCTCGTTCATTGGGACTACGAACGGGAGCCTGCAAACTCCTATGGCATGGCTCATGTACAGGTGAACGGGCGCTGTGAGCACTTTGACCAGCTGACTGAAATGGCTCGTGCAGCAGGGAGAACATGCCCAGAGCGTTCGCTTCGGGAGTTTCATTTTCCGGTGGGAGGCCGTCGATTTCGGCCTTCATTGGAGGACGTGGTCGAGTTCCTGGCCGTGGAAGGGCTAGCCGAAATGCGCCCCAATTGAAATCAGTCGTCAACGAGCACCGGGAGCGGTGGGAGGAGCGCCAACTCCAAGCCGCCGTGCGGCGACGTCCCGACGTTGCCATCGCTCAACTCCACAATGAGGGTCTCGTGTGATCGGAGTGACCCACTACCAAATTGACCGCGAGATGCGGATCCGTCATTCGTCAGCGAGAGCAACAAGGGCATTGCCGCAAAGATGAGTGCGAATCTGATGGCGTGAACGCAGTCAACGTGTCGAGCACTTAGCTCTTCGTGCCTAAGCAGCCCACAGCGTTGCTGTGCAAACACGCCTGCACAAGGTCTCTCGGGCTGATCGGAGTCCAACCAGGCGACAGGACCATCGTTTAGTGCCAGGACGGAGCCCGGTCCTCGATGGTGGCCACAGCGTAACTGGCAATCGAACCTGAGCCGGCCCGGTCAGACCTGATCCGGCGCAATTGGCCTACTGATCGGCGCCCGCCGGGACGCTGAGCGGCAACTCGTCGACAACGTCGCCGGCGATACCGGAATGTTCGAGGACGCCACCGGACGATGAGCCCGACCTGTCCTTGCGGAGCAACACGGTAGAGAGGAGTAGGGCCACAGCCACGGAAGATGCAGCGACAATGAAGGCGAGGTTGTACCCACTCCAAAGAGCGTCCTTGGCCGTATGTCCGGCGGCCAGCTGGGACCTGGTTTGATCTTCCGAGATGGTGCCGAGCACGGCCACGCCGATGGCTGCAGCCACCTGCTGGAAGACGTTGACCACACCTGAGCCCAGCCCGGCGTCCTTGGGTGCCACACCAGCCAAGGCAATGGTGATCAGCGGCGTGAACAGCATGGCGGCGCCCAACCCGATGAGGAGGAAGGCGACCATGAGCAGCGGGAAGTAATGGGTGTGCTGTCCGGCTAGCGAGAACAGGACCAGAGCCGTCATGGCCAGGAAGATCCCGGCCATGGCCGTCCGCTTTGCCCCGAAGCGGCCCATGATCCGGGCGGTGAGGCCGAGCGACAGGATTAGCACGATCAGCGTCTGGGGCAAGAAGGCCAACCCGGTCTGCAAGGTCGTATAGCCCAGGATGTGCTGAAGGTAGAGCGCCCCGATGAAGAAGATCGAGTACATGCCGATCACAACCAAAGTACGGACGATGCTCGAGCCCACCAGCCCAGGCGATTTGAAGATGCGCAAGGGCATGATCGGATCGGCCGCCCGCCGTTCCCACCATACGAAGGCGGCCAGGACCAGGATCGACCCGATGGCAAATCCCAAAGTGTGAGCGGAGCCCCACCCGTAGTCGACCGAAGTGACGATGGCGTACACCAAGCCGAGCATGCCCAGAGTGCTGAGCACAGCGCCGGCGATGTCGACCCCTCGGCCAAAGCCCAGGCCGTTGTTCTCGTCGATGATCCGCCAACCGGCGACCAGGGTCACCACGCCGATGGGGATGTTGATGAAGAAGATCCAGTGCCAGCTGAGGGCCTGGGTGAGAATGCCTCCCACCAGCAGGCCCACAGCGCCGCCGCCCACGGCTACGAAGACGTAGGCGCTCATGGCCTTGGCCCGCTCGATGGCGATGGGGAACTCGGTCACGATGATGGCCAGGATCACCGAGGAAGAGAGCGCCGCGCCCAGACCCTGCACGAAGCGGGCGCCGATGAGCATGCCCTGGGTGCTGGATGCCCCGCACACGGCCGATGACACCGTGAACAGGGTCACCCCGGCCATGAACACGCGCTTGCGGCCGATCAGATCGCCCAACCGCCCGGCCAGCAGAAGGGTGCCCCCGAAGGTGATCAGGTAGGCGTCGATCACCCACGACAAGCTGGCCTGGCTGAAGTGCAGATCACGCTGGATCGTGGGCAGAGCCACGTTGACGATGGTCTGGTCCAGCGCGTTCATGAGCATGGCGAAGCAGACGACGACCAGAGCGATCCAGCGCCGCCGTTCGCCTGCCATGGCCCTGCGTAGTGCCAGTCTCACGGTCCTCCTCAGCGGAAACGCTGGACGCGAAGCTCAATTCCGGGTGACAATGAGCTCATCAGTCTTATATAATCACGAAATCAGGATGATCTGAGATATATGATTATCGAGCAGACAAGAGGATCTGTCAAATGAGCACCAGCGAACCGACACCGGGAGCCTCGGTCCTCGTGACCAGGTTGGCCCGGCTGGTGTACCGGCGCAGCCCCGAGGCCGTCCTGGGCATGTCCCTCAAGGGATTTGCCATCCTGAGCCACCTCCGGGAGGTCGAAAGCACGTCCCAGCAGGCCCTCGCTGACATGCTCTGTGTCGACGCCAACACGCTCGTCCTGTTGTTGAACGAGCTCGAGGCGGCGGGCCACGCCATCCGTGAGCGCGATCCATCGGACCGTCGGCGCCATATCGTCCAGCTGACACCCGCCGGCCGGGTGGCCGTACGCAAAGCCGAGCACGGCATGGAGAGCGTCGAGGATGAGGTCTTCGGCGCCCTCAGCGACGAGGAGCGCGCCACGCTGCGCGGACTGCTGGCCAAGACGCTCGAGGGCATGCCGTCCGGGGCCGAGGCGACTCGCGCTGACTCCGCTCTGGCCTCGACCGCAGCCCGTACCTAAGGCCCAGGGCCCTTCCGGCGCCCGGCCCTTTCAACCGTTTGGTCAGTTGATCGGACCATTCGACGTACTTACAATTTGGTAAACG
The DNA here is from genome assembly GCA_035569695.1 of Acidimicrobiales bacterium. GTDB lineage: Bacteria > Actinomycetota > Acidimicrobiia > Acidimicrobiales > RAAP-2 > DASXMT01. The sequence goes on from DATMMO010000009.1 coordinate 30,782, forward strand.
CACACATAGGGGGTATCCCATGGATGGCGCGGCCAAGGTCACTTCACGAGGCCAGCTGACAGTACCCAAGACGATCCGAGACGCTCTCGGAATCAAGGACGGTGATGAGGTCGTTTTTCGGGTCGAGGGCGGCCAGGCTCTACTAGCCCGAACTTCAGAGGGTTTCGATCCGGATCAGATGGTGGATGCCCCCACCGCACAATGCAATGCGGAGTGGGACGACGTGGTTTGCACGACCCGGGCGGCACGAGCTGCCATGGGTCGATAAGCACCGCCGGTTTCGAGCGGCATGGTCATCAGGCGGGTGTCGTCAAGCACCGTGAACTCCGGCCGTCAGCCACCGGCCGACCTCGGGAACGGTGATGACGGCGAGAACGAGACCGAACGCCAGGCTCAAAGCAATGGTCCACTGCCGCAGTCCCGCCCCTTTCACCTGTCGACGTGTGCGGGGAATCCAGTCCCGGGGCGCCAGTCGGGCGGTGTCGAGGATGTGGCCGAGCACATGGACGACCATGGCCGCGATCCAGATGATGAAGCTGGCCTTGTGCAGTAACAGGAGGTTGCTACGCCAGGCCGTCGGCGCAAGCAGCAGGGCGATCCCCGACGCGAAGACCGTCAGCGTCAGAACCACCAAAACGGGGCCGAGCAGACGCAAGACCATCGGCGGCGGCCCCTTCCGCCTGTACTCGGGAGAGCCGAGGTAGTACCGGACGAAGCGCCACGTGGTGCTGCCCACCTTCAGCAGTACCGGGGGGACGAGCAACATGCCGATGAAGACATGAGGCGTGAGCAGCGGCCGAATCCGGAGGATCGTGACCCCTTCCGCGGCAAGCACGACGAAGAGCACGACCGCAACCGAGGCAGTGAGTCGCGCATTCGATTCGACCCCGTCTTCCCGACGACGAGCGCCACGTCGGGCCCGAGGCTTAGTTGGCTGCGATACGTCGGTCATGAGCCGCGCGTTGCGATGCGAGTAGTGCTCCAACGGCGGCGGCAATGGAGATGCCCCTGGTGACGCTCGGCACCCGGCACAACGAGTCGTCTCGGCGACCCGGCGCGATGCGGTCGCTCACGGCTTCACGTTCTGGGAGTGTTTCTGCCACGCAATCTACGTTACGGAGCGATTCTGACGATCACATGACACAAAAGTGAGAATCAGATAAGAATCGCTTTCACGCTCGGGCAGACTGCTTCTCCACTACCTGGTCAGGGGCCACTACCTGGTCAGGGGCACCCTTTTGCGGCCACTTCGTGTGCCACCTGCGGATGAGGCGATGGGTTGGACCGGGGCAGAATCGAACTTGCGCACGGCAATGCCGATGCCGATCGTGAAGGCGACGACGATGGTGGCAGCAAGCCCGGCCGAGAGGATCGAGCACTTCTTCAGGACGTTCCGCTGGAGGTATTTCCTCACGTGAACCAACCTAGAAGGCCTTCCTGACGATTGCATGAACGGATCGGCAATCGACAGGATGAAGGCGCAACTCGGAGTACGGGCTGAAGCGGGCCTTGGTGGGTAAGGTCGATCCCACCATGCACGGAGAGCCCTGCCTGCACCGCTATCACCGCTGGCCCACGACAGGGCCAACTGGTCGATGAACACAACCGAGGTCGTCGTCGACGGATTGGCCTTTCCCGAGTGCCCGCGCTGGCGTCCTGATGGTCTCTGGTTCTCCGACCAGCACGGCGGACAGATCTTCCGCATCGTGCCGGGCGGTACTGCGGAGGTGATGGCCGAGATCCCCGGTGGGCCCTCAGGGCTGGGATGGACGCCCGAGGGCACGCTGTTGGCCGTCTCCATGCACGAGAAGAAGCTGTTCGAGGTGGCGTTGGCCGACCCCGATCCCGGTCCCGATTCGGGGCCGATCGACGAGGGTGTTGCGCTCACCGTGGTGTCCGACCTCAGGGCCTACCATCCCGGGCTCAGCAACGACATGGTCGTCGATGCCACTGGGCGGTGCTACATCGGCAACATCGGCTACGACATCTACGGCGGTGAGGAACGACGGACGACCGTCCTGGTGCTGGTGGATCTGTCCACCGGGCGCGACCGGGCTCTAGTCGAGCCGCAGGTAGTGGCGGACGATCTGATGGTCCCCAACGGGACGGTCATCACGCCGGCGGGGGACCGGATGATCATCGCCGAGTCCCTGGCCCAACGGCTGACCTCTTTCCGTATTGCCGCGGACGGAAGCCTCAGCGATCGACAGGTGTTCGCCGACCTGGGTGAGGAGACCCCCGATGGGATATGCCTCGACGCCGACGGCGGCATCTGGTTCGCATCGGTCAACGAGGACCAAGTGGTCCGGGTCGAGGAGGGCGGTACGGTGACCGACAGGATCGCCACCAGCGGCCGCCGGGCGATCGCCTGCATGCTCGGCGGCGATGACCGTCGGGATCTCTACGTCTGCGCCACCAGGACCCTCGATCCCAACAAGTCCCGAGAGATACTCGGCGGGGCCATCGAGGTCTGCCGCGTCGACGTGCCGGGGGCTGGGCTGCCGTAGCACGGTGACCAACGAAGGGACGAGGGGGGGCGACTGAAGTGACGAGTGACGGACGTGCCGAACGAGGGAAAGAACCGAGCCAAGCGGAAGCGGGGGAGTGGTGACCGGGAACAGTACCGGGGGAGCATCGAGATCATGGCCCCCGACGACGACATCGGGGGACCTCCTCTTCGTCTCGGGACAGCTGGCGCTCGACGACGATGGCACCCTGGTCGGCCCAGCGCAGTGGTACGTGCAGGCCAGACAGTGCCTGCAGAGGATCGAGCGGGAGCTCCACCAGCATGGAGCGGGGATGGAGGACCTGGTCCGGCTCACCTGTTACCTGGTCGATGCGGCCGGGTATCCCGCCTACGCCCAGGCCAGGTCGGAGCTGTATCCGGACCTGCGGGCGGCAGGCACCTCCGTCGTAGTGGCCGGGCTGCTGGTCGAGGGTGCACTATTGGAAGTCGAGGCAACTGCCGTGCGACCGGGCAATCAGCCCGACCGCGCCGGCCGACCACCTGGGGAGGCTTCATGACTGTGCAAGAGACGTCGGATGGAATCCAGGACCGGATCCACGGTCGGCTCGCCGAACGGGTGCGCTCCGCTCCTGCTCCCTTCTTTCCCGACCCGTCGGTCCCCGTCCGCTTCAACTTCGATCAGGGGATCCCCGCTCCGGAGTCCTACCCGGTCGACGACCTGGCTGACTACGCGGCGAAGGCCATCAGGAACGGCGGGATCGCGGCCTGCGAGTACGCCGCTGGAGGCATGGAGGAGATGGGCAAGGGATACATCGGTCTGCGCGAGGTGCTGGCCGATCGGCTGTCCCGTCGCGAGGGCCATTCCTTCAACCGACAGAACGTGCTGTTGGCCAACGGCTCGTCGAATGCCCTCTCGCTCTGCGCTGCCGCCCTGCTCGACACGGGCGATGGGGTCATCGTCGAATCGCTCTCGTATCCCTTCATGCTGAAGTACCTGGCCGGCCGGGGCGCCGACGTCCGCACCGTTCCCCTCGACGACGACGGCATGGACATCGACGCGGTGGAAGCACAGCTGGAGGCGTTCCGGGCCGAGGGGATCACGCCCAAGCTCATCTACACCATCGCCACGTTCCAGGTCCCGACGGGCACCGTCTTGTCCCTGGCCCGTCGGGAGCGACTGGTCCAGCTGGCCGCGGAGTGGAACGTCTTCGTGATCGAGGACAACTGCTATTACGACATGTACCTCGACACTCCGCCCCCGCCCACGCTCCTCAGCCTCGACGATTCCGGACTGGTGATCCAGACCGACAGCTTCTCCAAGGTCCTGGCTCCTGGCCTCCGGGTCGGGTACGCAACCGCCCACGAAACGGTCATCGAGGCCCTGGCCACCGTGCGCGAGGACCACGGTGTGAACCACATGCTTCCCCGTCTGCTCGAGGCCTACATCAACGACGGGATGCTCGAGCCCCACATCGTCCGGGCCCGTTCCATCAACCGGTCGAAGCGAGACGCGGCGCTGGCAGCGTTGAACGAGCACTGCACCCCGTGGGTGTCCTTCCGGGTACCCAACGGCGGCATCTACTTCTGGCTCGAGATCTCGCCGGACATCGACTTGGAACAGGTCAGCGCCCACATGGAAGCCGAGGGTGTGGCCTGCCGACCCGGGGAGAGGTTCACCGGCGACTCCAGCGGTCGCCAGTTCTTGCGCATGGCTTTCCTGCCCGTGCCCCAAGACGAGCTGGTGTACGGCGTGGAGGCCATGGGTCGGGCCCTGAAGGCCAGCGCGACCTGATCGGCCGGCGCGCTCTCAACGACGGCGCGCACTGACGGCGGGCTCGGGGTCAAGGCCGGCGCGATGAGGGGTGCCGGCGCTACGGCCACCGTCGGGACCACGGGGCCTGCACCTCGATCAAGGGACGTCGGCAGGCAGAACTGGACAGTCCGTGTCCACTTTGCCTGTCATGCTGGATGAGGTGCGAGCCGATCGTCTTGTTGCCTGCTTGTTGATCCTCCAGGCCAAGGGCCGGGTGACCGCGCTCGAGCTGGCCGAGGAGCTCGAGATCTCCGAGCGCACGGCCCGCCGGGACCTCGAGGCCCTGGCCATTGCCGGGCTGCCTGTGTACTCGCAGCCCGGGCGGGGAGGGGGTTGGTCCCTCCTGGGTGGCGCCCGCACCGACCTGACCGGGCTGACCGCAGCCGAGTCCCGCACCCTGTTCCTGGTGGCCGGCCCGTCGTCGTCTGCCACCCCCGAGGTCAAAGCGGCACTCCGCAAACTGGTCCAGGCCCTGCCCGAGACGTTCCGGGCCGAAGCGGAATCGGCCG
>DATMMO010000010.1:0-7427 GCA_035569695.1 Acidimicrobiales bacterium
TTTCCTAAACCGTGCGTCGCAGGTTCGAATCCTGCCGTGGGCGCCTTGTGAAAAACGCCGTGAGAAGGCAAGGCGGGGCATACGAAACGGCCCCAAAGCCGCCGCGCACCAAGCCGCCCAGGCACGCCGGCAGAGCCGCACCGCCGCCACCGCCCCCGGGGATCCCACCCAAACGGGGAGGAGAGAGGGGCGAGGGAGGAAGGGCCTTGGGGGACGGGGAGAAGAGGCGCGACGGGTCAGTTGAATCTGGCGATTGAGGCTCACTGTTGACACGCATCGGTAGATGGGCGCAGCGACAGTGGCTTTTGGCGAGTGGGATATTGGTCGGCTCTGGACCGAAGATCACCCTGCCACCGAGTACCTCGGTATAGAAGCGCCGGGAGCGGCTCGACATCATCGGAGACGATGAGGTAGCAAACTGCCATTCTTTCTGCGGGCTACGTGGGTTCGACCACTGGCACCTCCACCCGTTGGAGTTGATTGACCCGCTTACTCGGATTTGTAGTCCGCCGGACGGCCCTCGAAATTCGCAATGGAGCCTCCAACGCCAGGATGTTAGCGTTTCAGTGAAGCGGGATGGGTGGCCGGTTCATCTTTTGGGGCGTCGAGGTCGGCCGATCGCATGAGGGCTGCCTCTTCGGCGAAACCGGCCTGAGTACGGCGCCCTACCCCGACTTCGCAGGCGAACTTTGCCAATTGGGGAGGACACATGGACGTTGGGGCAATTGTCACTGCCTACGGTTCGGCGTGGAACGAGCCCGATGAGGCCGCCCGGCGCCAGTCGCTGGAGTCGGCATGGGCCGACAATGGCACGTACTGCGACCCGACGGCCAACGTCGAAGGCAGAGAGGCGCTCGTGGCTCACATCGGCGCCTTCCAGGTCGCCATGCCCGGCCACACGATCGACCTGGTGACCGGGGCCGACGAGCACGACGGCCATCTGCGTTTCGGATGGGTCATGCACACCCCCGACGGTTCAGCGGTCCTCGAAGGCATGGACTACGGACGCTTGGCAGAAGACGGGCGACTGCAGCAGATAGTCGGCTTCTTCGGGCCTTTCCCAACCATGAACCCGTCATGAACGCGGATCAGCCCGCAGTCACGATCATCGGATCCGGCGTCGCCGGCAGTGCGCTTGCCGCCACGCTGGCGAACGCCGGGGTCCCGGTCCTCGTTCTCGAGCGGTCCGAGGAGTTCGTCGACCACGTTCGGGGCGAGTACATGCAGCCCTGGGGGGTCGCTGAAGCCGACCAGCTTGGGCTGCACGAGGACCTCATCGAGTCGGGGGGCAACGTCATCTCACGTTTCGTCGGCTACGACGAGGCCTACTCGCCGGCAGAGGCCGAGGCCACCACCTTGCCTCTCGGAGGCCTGGTGCCCGGTGTCGCCGGTGCCCTCGGAATCGGACACCCTGTGGCCTGCCAGTCCCTCTTCGATGCCGCCGGGCGAGCGGGGGCGAGTACCCTCCGCGGCGTCGAGCGGGTCAAGGTGACTCCTGGCCAGAATCCCAAGGTCCACTACACGCACGGCGGGCGCGAGCACGAGGTCCGACCTCGGCTTGTCGTCGCCGCCGATGGACGCGAATCCTCGACGCGGCGCCAGCTCGGCATCGAGCTCGAGAAGACCGTTCCCCGCATCTTCCTCGCGGGCATGCTCGTCGATTGCGTCCGCGACTGGCCGACCGCCGACTCGGTCATTGGAACGGCCGGCCCCACCATTCTCTACGTATTCCCCCAAGGCGAGGACAGGGCGCGGCTCTACATCGGTTACTCGATCGAAGACAAGACCCGGTTGGCCGGCGCCGACAAGGCGAAGTCCTTCTTAGATGCCTTCCGCGTGGAAACGATCCCCGACTCCGGACGTTTCGCCGAAGCCAACCCGGCGGGGCCGTGCGCTGCCTATCCAATGCTCGATTCCTGGTCCGATGCCGTCGTCGCCGATGGCGTCGTGTTCGCCGGTGACGCCGCAGGGTTCAGCGACCCCACCATTGGACAAGGCCTGTCGATCGCCCTGCGCGACGCGCGCATGATTCGCGACATTCTCCTCGGTGGCGAAGACTGGTCGCCGGAGGCCTTCACGCCCTACGTGGAGGAGCGGGCAGAGCGGATGCGACGACTGCGTTTCGCCGCGCAGGTCTTCACCGACGCCCACTTCCCGCTCGGGCCTGGCGGAGTGTCCGAGCGGCGGCGAAGGAAGGACATGATGACCCAAGACCCGGATCTCTTCATGGTTATCGCAGCCATGACGTGCGGGCCGGAGCTGGCGCCTGAGTCCTGCTTTACAAACGGGGTCAGGGAGAAGCTAGTCGCCCCGGGGTAGCTTCCCGCACGTTTCGAGTCGTGAGCCTTCGAGCGGCGGTGGAGTCCGTGATCTCAGTTCGCTATCTGGCACTGACCAAGCAGGGGATTGCCCGTTGGACAAGCCAAGCCCTAATCGGCCTGGGAACTTTCTGATCGGCGACGCGGTCTATCGGATCAAATTCCCAGTCCTTCAGAACTACTGCCGTTGTTGATGTTCGCATTTTGAAGTGGCCGAGGCGATCAACAAGAGGCGCCGCCGCATCGATCTCACCGGCAACCGCTTACCCGAGGGCTTCCAGGCCCTCCGAGAGTCCAGCTCCCGGCGTGGCACCGCTGCCCCCGCAGGACCGCCAGTGCGTCATCGTCGTTCAGCCCACAAGCACCGTTCAGTGACACGATCGAATACCAAGCGTGATGATCAGTGCCCCCCCGCAGCCGATTTCGCCGCGATCCATGTTGTAAACGCACGTTGCCTCCGGAGTCGTTTGACCTTTGACAAAGCCAACAATGACGAGCATGACGAGGACTATGAGCCATAACCAGATCGGGCTGGGAATTGGTAGTCAGGGTCCAATGACGACGAGGAAACCATCGCCTACAAAGAAGTGGTCAGGAGCAACCTTCTGCACACTGTCACCACTCTTGATGGTGAAACTTTGACTCACCACCGTAGAAGTTGGGCCGACGTTCACGATCTGATAATTGCGCGCTTTCTTGGCACCATTCACGAAAACGGTAGATCCTTGCGGGACGCTGCAAGTGTCACCCGGACTCACGACGACAACTACGTTAGTTCTGCAAGGGTTAACCGTTATCTCCAAGGTGGTTGCGTCGATCTTGTCGCAGTGGATGGCACTGAAGTTTTCGCACCTGGAGTAGTAAGGAAGGCCGGCCGCATCCTGGCCCATCCAGATGGTGCCCGTATCCTTCCAGCCGGTCCCGGTCATGCTGACGTTCCATCGCACCCAGCTAGCCCGAGCGGCGCATCCGTGGGCGCTCGTAAAATAGGTGGCGACGAAATCGTGTTTCTCGGCCCATGTCTTCGTGGTGAATCCACCAAAGCCCTGGCTGTCGACGCAGTTGAAGTCGTTCAAGCTGGTTGTCACCTTGACATCGGGGCCAGCGCCCATAAAGACCCCGCCGCCCGTCGGATCCGTCAGTACATCACTGGTGTTCGCATGGCTGGTGTTCGCATGTTGGGCGGCTCCCGCCGAGGCGCCCGAGATACCTATGAAACCGATAGCCAGAAGCGCCATGGGTGCAATAAGTAGGCGCGTGGCACGAGCACGCCTGACGGAGCGTCGACGTGGCGCTGGTTGAAGGAGGCTCTTCTTGGGTGCGAATCGCACCCCGATGCCCCTGTCGCGCCCGACGGCCGCTTTCGATACGAGTCTCATGGAGCGATACTAGACGATGTTCAGAATAATGTCACGCTGCATTAGGGGATGACTACGCAGAGCGGCTGAGCGCCAGCAATTGACAGCGACCCTTTACCGACACCGTTCCCGTGAGCGAGGCCCTGAAGCGACACCTAGTCACCCCCATCCACCAGGTCGACGAATGCCTGGGTCACCGGCGACAAAGATCCTTCGCTCGGGACAGCTAGACCGACTTCGAACGATGCGGCTGGACGAACCGTGATGCCGGCCAGCCCGTCCGTGGAGCCGAGAAACGAGCCGGTGAGGAAGCCCACCCCAAGCCCAGCCCGAACGAGGGCCAAGAAGGTTGAGATGTCCGGCACTTCCACTGAGATCGAGCGCTCATGCCTTGCCCCGGAGAAAACTTGGTCGACAGCCGTGCGAATACCCCAGCCTGGTGCGAACTCCACGAACGTCTCGTCTCGGATGTCCTCGACCGTGACGAACTTTCGGTGGGCCAAGTGGTGATCGATCGGGCACACGAGAATGAGTGGTTCGACGGCCAATGCCCTGACGGAGATATTCCGAACCGATGGCCCACCGGTGGCAATGAAGGCGGCATCGAGAGTCCCCTGACCCACTTCTTCGGCCAACGACGCCGAACCTCCCATCGCTGGGCGGGGCCGAATCGCCACCAATGGTCGCTCTCGGTGGAAGCGAGCTATCAGCGCGGCCACGTCCACCAGGGTCAGGGACTGCATCAATCCGAGCCGGAGGGTGCCGCGCATTCCCTCGTTGGCGTCGGTCACAGCTGAGCGAGCGGCGGCGGCGGCCTCCAGAGTGCGTCGAGCCTCGGGCAATAGCACCTGGCCCGCATCAGTGAGTGCGACCTGATGGGTGGTCCGAGCGAACAGCCGGGTGTCCAACTCCCGCTCGAGCGACTGGATGGAAACGGACAGCGCCGATTGAACCAGATGCACACGGGAGGCAGCCCTGGTGAAACTGCGTTCCTCGGCCACGGCGACAAAATGCTCCAGGTGGCGCAGTTCCATGGTTATTCCTTAAATAGATATCAGTGATGCTCAGAATTCGTTGGACTCGATAGTACCCATGTCTCATGCTGGGGGTGAGACAAAGGGGATGCACGTGACCACCGTTGAACGACACGAACCAAAACTGGCGGGTGGTGGAAGTACCGGTGGAAGTACCGGGGACAGGATTTGGGGTCACGACGGTGCAGAGACCGTCCCCGTCCCTCGTGCCAGGCGCGCATGGTCGACCCCGCACGGTGTGGCCTTCTGGGTGGTCGGAGCGGCCTTTCTCCTGAATATGGCGTTCTCGGCGGTACCGACTCCCCTGTACGTCCTCTATCAGCAACGTGATCACTTCTCCAACATCATGGTGACGATCGTCTATGCCGTGTACGCCGTTGGCGTGATCGCCAGTCTGTTCCTGGCCGGGCATATCTCCGATTGGGTCGGCCGTCGCCGGGTATTGGTGGTGGCACTGCTGGTGAACGTGGCCAGCGCACTGCTGTTCGTCTTCTTCCCGAGCCTCGCCGGACTCATCGTGGCTCGCGTGATATCCGGCATCTCGGTCGGGCTCACCACGGCCACGGCCACGGCGTACCTGGCGGAGCTTCACCTGGGAGCCCGCCCCGACGCCACAGGGAAGCGGCCACAAGTCGTGGCCACGGCGGCAAACCTGGGTGGAATTGGTGTGGGCCCCCTGGTGGCCGGGCTACTGGCCCAGTTCGCGCCAGCACCGCTCGTCCTTCCGTACATTGTCGTCGGCGGGACATTGGCCGCGCTGGCGCTATTTGTAGCGGTGGCCCCCGAGACCACCACCCCACCCGACCCGCGACCGGCCTGGCACCCGCAGCGGGTTGCCGTCCCCAGGCACGCCCGGGCCCAGTTCTTTGCGGCAACTTCGGCCGCCATCGCCGCCTTCGCCGTCTACGGAGTGTTCAACTCGCTGGTTCCGAGCTTTCTAGCCAGAACGTTGCACGTGGATTCCCACGCGGTAGCCGGAACAGTTGCCTTTTCGGCCTTTGCCGCCGGGGCGCTGGCTCAGATCGCCTTGGGCAGGCTGGGCAACAGGCAGCTACTCCGGTGGAGCGTGCCCGTCCTCCTGCTCGGACTGGTCTTGTTCGCGACGGGAATGTGGTTTGCCAGCCTGGTCCTGTTTGTCGTCGGAGGCGTCGTGACCGGTGCCGGTGGTGGTCTGGTCTTCCGAGGCGCGCTTGTCGCTGCCGGGAGCACCGCTCCGACCGAATCCCGGGCCGAAGTGTTAGCGGGATTTTTCCTCGGCGCCTATATCGGGCTGTCCGTGCCAGTCATCGGGCTCGGGATCGCCACCACCTACGCACCAGCTCGCGACGTGATGCTTGTATTCGTCGTGCTGGTGGCCATCGCAGTGACCCTCTCGGTCCATGCCGTCATTCGACATTCTCACGTCGTGCCGGCTCCGATCCCGCGGCCGACTCAACATTGCCAGCCCGGTGAGGAAGGGAACTCCATTCTTGATCGAGATCCCGCCGAATTACAGAACCTCAGCGATCTGGCCTAAGCAGACTCACGCACTAGGTATCATCGCCTGGATGACCTCTCGAGGGACGGCGGTGGTGACTGGGGCGTCGAGCGGGATCGGGGCCGCCACCGCTCGGGCTCTGGCTGGCGTCGGGTTCTCGGTTGTGCTCGGGGCTCGGCGTGAAGACCGGTTGGCCGCCGTGGCCGCCGAGGTCGGTTCAGCTGCCACCGCGCTCCACCTCGATGTCACCGACCCGGCATCTGTTGATGCCTTTAGCCAGGCCGTTCCCGAATGCCGGGTTCTCGTCAATAGCGCGGGCGGAGCGCTCGGGCTCGACCCCATTGCCGAGGCCGACGAGGCCCAATGGCAAGCCATGTACGACAGCAACGTGCTTGGCACCCTGCGTATGACCAAGGCCCTTTTGCCCAAGCTCATTGCCTCAGGTGACGGAGTCGTGGTCACCGTCGGATCGGTGGCTGCATTTGAGCCTTACGCAGGTGGGGCGGGCTACAACGCGGCCAAGCACGCCACGAGGGCTTTGATGGACGTGCTTCGGATGGAGCTCATCGGCCAGCCGGTTCGGGTCAGTGAGATCGATCCCGGGATGGTGGAGACCGAGTTCTCGCTCGTACGCTTCAGTGGGGACCAGGATCGGGCTGAACAGGTCTACGAAGGGATCACTCCGCTCAGCGCCGACGATGTCGCCGAAGTCATAGCCTTTGTGGCCACCAGACCGAGTCACGTTGACATGGACACGGTCGTCATGCGCCCGCGGGATCAGGCACGGGTATGGCTGGTCCACCGGGACCAGCGTTGACGGTCAGGACCCGGCGACCGAGGAGCTCGAAGTGACGGTGCTCAACCGGCGGCGGATTGCGCGTTGGCCCACCCCACCCCGTTGGCCCGCCGACTCATGATCTTGACTTTCGTTCGAACGGGTGGAGAATTGTGTTCGATCGAAGAATCGGCCGTGAGGGAACCGGAAACCCAATTTCAGCTCTCGTTTCCGAACACGACAGGTGGGTTGGCCCAAGTGCCCTGCCATGGCGCCACAACAGATGGAGGCCGACATGAGCAGCGCCTGCTCGACCAGCGAAAGCGACAGTCCGTCGGTGAAACCCGGGGAACTGAGGCTGGAGGTCGTCGTCGTCCCGGTGTCGGACGTCGATCGGGCGACCAGCTCACGGTGTACGACATCGATGACGCCCGTGCCGACCTGAGGGGGCGAGGCATCGACGTG
>DATMMO010000011.1:0-13694 GCA_035569695.1 Acidimicrobiales bacterium
CTCGACCCACAGTTGGGGGGTCGAGGTTCGCCAGGTGGAGATCAGAGACATCGTCCTGCCCCCCGAGCTCCTCCGGGCCATGGCCCGGCAAGCCGAGGCCGAGCGGGAGCGGCGGGCGAAGGTCATCGCCGCCACCGGCGAGCTGGGAGCCAGCAAGGAGCTGGCCGAGGCGGCAGCCACGCTGTACGAGTCTCCGGGGGCCATGCAGCTCCGCACCCTGCAGACGCTGGCCGAGGTGGCCAGCGAGAACAACTCGACGCTCGTCTTCCCGCTGCCCATCGAGATCCTGGCCGGCTTCGTCAACGGCACCATCGGCATGAGCTCGTCCGGGCCCGGGCCGGCGGGCTCGGCCACCGTGCCACTGTCCACCGTGATGCCGGCGCCTTCGGTGGTCAAGGGCTCGGGGGCCGTCGGGGCCGGTGCCAAGACGGAATCAGCCGCCGGGCCCGTCTCTGACGCCGCAGCCGGGGCTGCCGATGGGCTGAGCGACGACGGTGAACCGACCGATGACGGCCGGCCCCCCGAGAGGGGGGTGGACGCCGACGGGGTCTCTCAGTCGGCGTAGCGGGCTTGGACCTCAGCATTCATGGTGTGCACCTGATCGGCCAACTCGCTCCGGAACTGATCCTGCTTGGCCGCTAGGCCTTCGTCGCTGAGGGCCAGGATTCGTACGGCGAGAAGGGCGGCGTTCCTGGCCCCGTTGACGGCGACGGTGGCCACGGGCACACCCTTGGGCATCTGAACCATGGCGAGGAGCGAATCCAGGCCTCCCAGGTTGGCCAGGGCCACCGGCACGCCAATGACCGGAATCGGGGTGGCGGCGGCCAGCACGCCGGCCAGGTGGGCTGCACCGCCAGCGGCGGCGATGAGGACCTGCACCCCTCGCTCGACCGCCGTGCGGGCGAACTCGATGGCGTCGTCAGGGGTCCGATGAGCGGAGATGACCCGCACTTCCACCGGCACCCCGAACGAGCGGAGGGTCTGGACCGCATCGTCCATGATCGATGCGTCGGATGAGCTTCCCATGACTATGGCGACTGACATGACCCGTATTCTGTCCGACCGATCCGGTTTCGACACATCGAGTCGCCACCGTCTCTGACCGGTACGGTATCCAGGGACCGGCCCACCTGGTCGACGGTCGTCGGGAGGCAGTGATGAAAATCGGTGTGATGTTCGATGTGGGCCAGTCGGTCGACGATGTCATCGCTCAGGTCAAGGGCGTCCACGATGCCGGCCTGGACTCGGCCTGGACCTCGCAGATCTTCGGGTACGACGCCTTGACCCTTCTGGCCGTGGTCGGCCGCGAGGTGCCCGATATCGAACTGGGCACGGCGGTGGTGCCCACCTATCCACGCAACCCGGTGATGTTGGCCGGACAGGCCCTCACCGTGCAGGCCGCCATCGGGGGGCGACTCACGCTGGGTATCGGACTCTCGCACCAGGTGGTCATCGAGAACGTGTTCGGGCAGTCCTTCGACCGCCCGGCGCGGCACATGCGGGAGTACCTGGAGATCCTCATGCCCACGCTTCTGGGCGAGCAGGTCGCCTTTACCGGCGAGACGCTCAAGGCGGCCACGTTCGGGCCCCTCGAGATCGAAGCCGCCGCCCCTCCCGTCCTGGTGGCGGCGCTCGGCCCCACCATGTTGGGGTTGGCCGCCCGGCTGGCGTCGGGAACGGTCACGTGGATGACCGGTCCGTCCACCATCGAGTCCCATGTTGTGCCGGTCATCCGGAAGGCGGCTACCGAGGCCGGGCGGGGCGAGCCCAGGGTGGCCGTCGGACTGCCGGTATGCGTGACCAGCGACGTCGCTGCCGCCCGAGAGAAGGCAGCCGAGCTCTTCGCCATCTACGGCAGCCTTCCCTCCTACCGGGCCATGCTGGATCGAGAAGGAGCGGCCGGCCCAGCCGACGTCGCCATTGTGGGCACGAAGGACGAGGTCTCCGCCCAGGTCCGCCGGTTCGCCGACATCGGCACCTCCGATTTCGTGGGAGCACCGTTCGGCACCGCCGACGAGATCAGGGCCTCGGTCGGGGCTCTCGCTGAATTGGTCGGCTCCTAAGCCGGCCCTCGCTCGTACCCGTCACCGCCCCAAACCGGAAAGCGCCCGTCGACGACCGCCGCGCCAGCGTCCGGTTCAGCGCATGCGCCAACGGAGACGTCAGCCGAAGGATCGCTCCCTCAACGGGAAATGCGGGTGTGCTTGAACTCGTTCAGCTCGGGATGGTCGACCAGCAGGGCCAGCACCCGGTCGATGGTCTCTCGGGCCAGGGCCCCGTTACCCTCGGGCCTGGTCATCAGCCGGGCGAATACGGCGTCGTCGCCGATGATGAAGGTGGGGACCCCGAACACCTCGTGGCTGTTTACGTACTGCTCGTGCTCGGTGCGGGCCACGACCCTCGGCCAACCGTCGTCCACTTCGGCCAGGATGGCGTCGACGGGCGCTCCGACCCGCTCCAGCGCTTTGCGGACCACGTCGCGCTCACGGAGATCGCCGCCCTCGTCGTGCCGGGCCGCGAACAACGAACGGTGTACCTCGAGGAAATGTTCGGGAAAGCGGTCTCGCACGACGATGCCCGCTTCCAGGGACAACAGGTCGGGCGTGTGGCGTGGGTCCTCCCAGGCCGGTGTGCCCCCTTCGGCCACGTGGCTCTGGTTCAAGAAGAACGGGAGGTAGGTAACGTCCCAGTCCGCCCCGTCAGCCAGGCCGTCGAGCAGGTGCTCGTGGGCATTCCTGGCAAAAGGGCATCGGTAGTCCCAGGTCACTGCAAAAGAGGTCGGAGTCGTCATGTACCTACCAACAGCACCGAGGTCCGGGTCATTCCGCCCAGCCCCGGGACTTTCCCGGCTCGACCGGAGAAGCGGTCAGACAAACCGACGACCGACCACGCCCAGTGCGGTCCCGATGAAGACGCCACCGAGGACGTCGGAGGCGTGGTGGGCCTGGAGGTGGATGCGGCTCACTCCCACCAACCCGGCACAAGTGAACAGCAGGACATTGCCGCCCAGATCGCCGTGCTCGGACAGGACGGTGGCCGCGCAGAAGGCGGCCAGCGTGTGACCACTGGGAAAGCTGCTGGTTCGGGGCTCGCGAAGGGGGATGACATTGTCGCCCAGCCGGAGGTCGTTCGGATCGGGACGGGGTCGCCCCACGAACGCCTTCAGGGCGGCATTGACCACGCTGGACTCGACCCCGGCCACGGCCAGGGCACGCACGGCTCGATTCCGTCTCGCTCCGGAACGTCGTGCCCGCCACGCCGTGGACACCGCCCACACCAGGCCGTGATCGCCGAGGCCAGAGACGATGCGAGCGCCGGTATCGATCGACGGGACACCTCGGAACGGGGCGAACCAGGCATCGACCTGCTCATCGAACAGGCGGACGGCATCCTTCACCGTCAGCGTGCTGAGGTCACCGATCTTGGCCAAGACGCCGCTCCGGCCCACGGTCGGCTGCTCCCTGGCTGCTTCGGGACTCATGCTGCACCTCGGCGGACGATCGGAGGGGCCAACAGGGTCGGTGCGGCCAGGGCCGGGTCGCCACCAAATGCGGGACAGAAGGGCTGGAAGTGGCAGTGCTTGCACAACGGCCCGGTCTTGGGCCGAAAGTCCTCTTTCTGGCACGCTCGCTCGATGGCCGACCAGACGGCCGTGGTCCGTTGCCGGTGGCCCCGGATGGCCTGCTCGGACGGGCGGGCCGTGATCACGGTCGGCTCCCGGAGGTGGAGGAGCTCCACTCGCACCGGCCGCCGACCCAGCAATTCCTCGCACAACATGGCATAGATGTGGACGCCGACCAGCTTGGACTGCTCGTAGGCCTCCGACGGGGCCCGACCCGTCTTGTAGTCGATCACCACCAATTCGCCATCGTCGGTGACGTCGAGGCGGTCAATGATGCCCCGGAGGCGTACGTTCCCCAGCTTGGCATCGAGAGTGAGCTCGGTCCCGACCGCCCGGACCTGGTTGGGATCCTCCAGGCGAAAGTAGTTGCGGACCAGGGTGGCCCCATCCTCGCGGAAGGCCTCGGCCTGGTCAGCTGTGAGTCCGAGAGAGACGTATTCGGGGTCCGACTGCAGCTCGTCCCAGGCCACGGCCAGCTCGGCCACACCCACCGATTCGGACCGATCGCCCTGCTCGTGGAACCAGAAGAGCCGCTCCAATGCCGCGTGGACCAGGGTGCCTTTGACCATGGCCGGCGAGTAGGGCTCGGGGAGCCGCTCGATGGCCGAGAACCGAAAGGCCAGGGCGCAGTCCCGAAAGCTCGTCACCTTCGAGGGTGAGAGCGAACGAGGCAATTCGAAGGACATGGCTGACAGGTTACGACGGGGGTGTGTCACGGTCGGGGATCAACGCGTCCCGCAGCGATTCGGCGACCTGGCCCGGCCCCTCCATGGGGCCGAAGTGGCCCAGGCCGGCAAAGACCCGGACGGCGGGGCGCGGCAGTCGGGCCGCGTACTGCTCCAGGACGGGAGGGCCGAAGACATCCGTCTCCTCGCCGCAGGCCAGGGTCACCGGACATGTGACGCCACTGAGATGGGCGAACGCGTCGTGCCGGAAGCTCTGGGCGTAGACGGCCGCTTCGTCCTCACGTCGGCAGCACAGCCGCACGAGGCTGCCGTCGCCGCCGTCTTCGGGCGGCACCAGTTCGAACCCGCCGTCGACATAGCCGGCCAGGGCCGAGGGGTCGAGCACGCTGAAAGGAGGTTTGGACTGGAAGTTGGCCAGCGCATCAGCTCGTGAGGGGAACGTCTCCCGGCGTCGCAGCGCCCCCATCGACAGGGGATTGTTCATCCCGATGTCCTCGACCGGCTCGTCGGAGGGAAACACGATGGGCTCGAAGCAGTAGAGACCGCGGAAGGTACCCGGTCGAGCCTGCTCGGCCAACAGGATGGAGGCCCCGCCACACGAGTGCCCGAAGGCAAACGGCTGATGCAAGCCGAGGTGGTCGACGGCGGCCAGCACGTCGAGGGCGAAGCCGGACCAGGCGAAGTTGCCGTCAGCCGGGCGCTCGGAGTGCCCGTGGCCGCGTAGATCGAGTCCCCAGCAGTGAAAGGTCCCAGCCAGGCCCTTGGCCAACGGGGCCAGGACGGCAGCACAGAACCCGGTGGCGTGGGCCAGAAGGAGATCAGGACCACGGCCGCCGAAGTCGGTGAGGGCGATGGTCAACCCGTCGTCGGTGAGGCACTGAAGTGCACGCTCATCGTCCCTTGTCGTGTCATTTCGCACTCCGGCGACCGTAGTCGCGGCGACGTGACATGAGAGCGGGCTGAGAAGTGTCACCATTTTCGCCTGAGTTACCAACTAGAACAGGGGCCTATGGAGCACTTCCTGCAGTCGTGGGGCTACCTGGCCATCTTCGGCGCCACCCTCATCTCGTCCATGGGCATTCCCATCGGCTCCGAGGTGGCCATCGCCTACGGAGGAGTGCTGGCCAGCGGCCAGGTCGCCGCCGGCACCGGCCACGACCATCTCAGCTTGTTCTTGGTGATCGTGGTGGCCACGGTAGGCGAGCTGATCGGCTCGTTCCTCGGCTACGGCATCGGCTACTTCGGCGGCCGACCGTTGGTCGACCGGGTGGGCAAGTTCGTGCTGCTCACCCATAAGGACCTCGATCGAGCGGAAGAGTGGTTCAACGCCCGAGGCGAGTGGACCGTGCTGTTCGCCCGTTTCATTCCGCTGGTCCGGTCGTTCATTTCGCTCGCTGCCGGCTTGGCGGAGATGACCCTGGGCAAGTTCACCGTGTTCACCGTCATCGGCTGCACGGCGTGGTGCGCGGCGTTGGCCAGCATCGGCTACAGCCTCGGTGCCAGCTACGAGCATGTCCTCAAGGCGTTCAGCTACGCCGGGTACATCGCCGCCGTGCTGGTGGTGCTGGCCATCCTCGTCCTCATCTTCCACCGCCTCCGGGTCGTCCGGGACGAGCGGGCCGGCGTTGCGCCTCGTCGGAGGGGTGCTCACACCCGTCGCTGACCTACGTCCGGTAGGTTCCGTGCATGCTCGATTTCTGCGACATGGCGACGGATCGACGCCCTCCGACGACCTCCTCGGATTCCTGACCGAGATGGGAACCGACAGCTCAGTGACGGGCTGACCGTGGCGCCTCGACCCTCGGCCAAGCGGGCCGCCGCTGATGCCGCGGCACACCTGCGCCGCTCCGAGACCTGGCACGGACTGCGGGCCGGAGATCCCGTCTCGATCGAGGGAGTGCGGGGGCGCGGCTCGACTTGGGAATTTCGGGCCTGGGTGGTGAACGAGCACAACGGCTCCGAGTCGATCGAGGTCGTGGGCGGGCGACCAGGCGACAGGAAGGTGCGCTCGTTCGCACCAGATCGGGTCTACGCCCTCGCCCGTCGCCGTCGCGGTCGAGCCGCCAGCAGCGAGCCCCAGCTCTCGCTGGCTGACGAGCCCCAGCTGCCGTTCGGCTGACCCCGGGAGGCCCGCACGCCCCGGGCGGCGAGCCCGGGCCCGGGTCAGGACCCGGCTGCAGCCCTGGTTTTCGGTGCGTCCCGGTAGCCTCGCCCTATGGCCACCATTGTTTTTCTCCATGCCCATCCCGACGACGAGGTGACCACCACAGGTGGGACCATCGCCCGACTGGCGGCTGAGGGCCACCGTGTGGTGCTGGTGACAGCGACCCGGGGCGAACTGGGCGAGGTGCCCGCAGGCCTGCTGGCCGAAGGGGAGGCACTGCCGGATCGCCGGGAGGCGGAACTGGCCGAGTCGTGCCGTGTGCTGGGCATCGCTCGCCAGGTGTTCCTGGGGTACGGCGACTCAGGCATGGCCGGTGAAGAGTCGAACGAGAGCCCCGGTGCCTTTGCCGCCGCCGATGTGGACGAGGCGGCACTGCTGCTGGCCGGCATCCTCCGCGATGAGCGCGCCGACGTGCTGGTCGCCTACGACGAGCATGGCGGCTACGGCCATCCTGATCACGTCATGGTCCATCGGGTGGGACTACGCGCCGCCGAGCTGGCCGGCACGCACCGGGTGTTCATGGCCACCGTTGACCGCACCTATCTGCAGGACCTCATGCCGTCGGTTCAGGGCGCCGGTCTCGAGGTGACGCCGGAGATGACCGCCATGTTCGAGACCATCGGCGTGCCCGGGACGAGAGTGACAACCGAGATCGACGTGCGAGGGTATCTCGACGTCAAGCGCTCGGCCATGCGGGCTCATGCCTCGCAGATCGGAGACACTGGGTTCTTCCTGGCCATGTCCGACGACGTGTTCACTGCGGTGTGGGGCAACGAGTGGTACGTGCGGGTGAAACCCGACATAGGATCCGGCGGCAGGACGCGCGAGCCCTCCCTGCTGTCCTGAGGTCGAGCGGAGCCAGGGCCAAGGCCGGCGGTATCCTTCCCCTGTGAGCCCCTCCCATCGAGTCCTGCGCATCCATGGTGGTCGGCTGGTGAACGCCGAACCACGTCGAGCACTCGAGGAAGAGCTCGATGCACAAGGTGCCGAGGGCTACGAGGTGGTCAACTCCTTCGCCGTGGATGACAACGTCTACCTGGTCCTTCGAAATCCGGGCTGACCGCGCCGACGCCCGACGAGGCCGGCGGAGATCGCGCCACGAGGGTTCGGGCTCAGCTCGTCGGGGTATGGGCCAAAAAGATGGTTGCTGTATCCCGATCCCTCCCGGCCGAGCCTGCGGCGGTGAGCGAGGCCCGCTCAGTGGTCCGCTTGTCGCTGGAGCCGACCGACGAAGACCTGGTCGACCTGGTGGTGCTGCTGGCCGACGAGGTGGTCACCAACGCCGTCGTCCATGGGGCGGGTCCTATCGACCTTGCCGTTGATGCCAACGAGGAGCGGGTGAAGGTGATGGTTGGCGACCGGTCCGAGATTCGTCCGTTGCCCCGCCGGGCGCTCCGGTACGCCGAAGATGGTCGTGGGTTGTCCATCGTCGAAGCCATTGCCTCTCGATGGGGAGTATCGGTCACCGAGGTGGGTAAATCGGTGTGGTTCGAGATCGACCGGGCCTGTTGAGGAAGGCTGGCGGCCACCAGGCCGTTAGCTGCTGAGCAGCGCTATGGCTGCCTCGGCGACGGCGTGTCGGGACCGTCCGGTGCAGGACGCAGCCCGGTCGACCAGGCCATGCAAATAGATGGCCAACCCGAGTGTTGCCGTCCGATCGTCTCCTGCGAGTAGGGGAATCGGTTCATGGTCGGGATCGAGACCCGAGGTCTCGATCAGGGCATCTCGGACCGTCAACAAGATGGCGCAGGCGTCGGTGAGGGGCAGGTCGGCTCGCTGCATCCACAGGCTTAACCCCAGCTCAAGCCCAAGATTTCCAGTAGAGAGGTCGTCGGGGATCAACGTGGCAATGCCGCGCGCGAGCCCGATGGCACGATCCGCGTCGGTCAAAGCTGATCCGAAAGACATGGGTCCAGTTTGACGAATGGGTGTGACAGGGTGGTGGATTGCCCCCGACCTGGGTAAAACTAGGGGCGTGGCACGCACAATTTGGAAGGGATCGCTGAGTTTCGGACTGGTCAATGTACCGGTCGGTCTCTACCCGGCGACCAAGGACAAGACGATCCACTTCAACCAGTTCGAGGAGGGAACCTCGGACAGGATCCGCTACAAGAAGATCAACGAGCGGACAGGCGACGAGGTCGAGTCGTCCCGCATCGTCAAGGGAGCCGACGTCGGAGGGGGCGACTTCGTGATCCTCAGCCCCGAGGAGCTGGCCTCGGCCGAGCCCGAGCGGTCGCGCACCATCGAGATCACCGATTTCGTAGAGCTCGAGGACATCGATCCCACCTACTACCGGACCACCTACTACCTGGCCCCCGAGGGTGAGGCGGCAGCCAAGGCCTACGCACTGCTGCGGCGAGCCATGCGGGATGCCCACAAGGTAGGGGTGGCCACCTTCGTCATGCGCAACAAGGAGTACCTGGTGGCCATCAGGCCCGACCGCGACGTCCTGGCTTTGGAGACCATGTACTTCGCCGACGAGGTGCTCTCGCCGGCCGACGAGCTCCCTCGAATCAGCGAGGAAGAGGACTTCACCAAGCGCGAGCTCGAAATGGCCGACCTGCTCATCGACTCCATGGTGACGGACTGGGATCCGAGCAACTACGCCGATACCCACCGGGAGAAGGTGCAGAGCATGATCGACCGCAAGCGCGAGGGCGAAGAGGTCGTGACTGAGATGGCGCCGCGTGAGCCGACCAAGGTCATCGACCTGATGGACGCGCTCAACGCCAGCGTCAAGGCGGCCAGTGGTGGACGCGCCGGTGCGTCGCGCTCACGGGCATCGAGCACCCGCTCGAAGCCGGCGGCCGACGAGAAGAAGGCGACGGCGAGCAAGAAGGTCACTCCGGTCAAGCGGGCGGCCAAAGCCAAGAAGCAACCCGTCGCGGCGACGAGGAGCCGACGAAAGGCGTCGTAGGGATCCATGCGCGCCTGGACGGTGGACCGTCCCTCGCCCATCGATCAGGGTCCCTTGCGCCTGGTGGAGCGGGAGCCGCCGGAGCCTGGTCGCCACGAGGTGCGGGTCCGGGTGTCGGTGTGCGGGGTCTGCCGCACCGACCTCCATGTCGCCGAGGGAGACCTGCCCCCGCACCGGATCGGAGTCGTCCCCGGGCACGAGATCGTCGGACTGGTCGACGCCGTGGGTCCTGGCGCCACTCGCTTCGAGTTGGGCCAACGGATCGGAATCGCCTGGTTGCGCTGGACCTGTGGGATCTGCCGTTTCTGTCGGCGGGGCGACGAGAACCTCTGTGTCGCCCCCCGTTTCACCGGCTGGGACGACGACGGCGGATTCGCCGAATACGCAACGGTGCACGAGGACTACGGCTACAACCTTCCCGCCAGCATCCCCGATGAGCAGGCCGCCCCACTGCTGTGCGCCGGCATCATCGGCTACCGGGCCCTTCGGCGGGCCAACCTGCGCGCCGGCGGCTCACTGGGCATCTACGGGTTCGGGGCATCGGCTCACCTTGCCGCCCAGGTGGCGATGTCCGAGGGGGCGACGGTGCACGTCATGACCCGAAGCGCCGAGGCACGACAGTTGGCTCTGGACCTCGGGGTGGCCTCGGCTCAAGAGCGGGAGCCACCTGAGCCCCTCGACGGCGCCATCCTGTTCGCTCCGGTGGGAACACTGGTCCCGCCCGCCCTGGCCGCACTGGATCGGGGTGGGACGCTCTCGGTGGCCGGCATCTACCTCACCGATGTGCCCCCGCTGTCCTACCAGACGCACCTGTTCGAGGAACGGGCTCTGGTCAGCGTGACAGCCAATACGCGTCGGGACGGTGAGGCGCTCCTGGCTCTGGCCTCCGAGATTCCCATCCGCGTCATCACCACCCCCTACCGACTGGACGAGGCACCGCGTGCCCTGTCCGACTTGGCCGGGGACCGAGTGTCGGGGGCAGCCGTACTGGACTGCCGATCGCCGGCACCAACGGGATGAGCGGGGCGCGGGCATGGCCATGACCGGGGAACCGTCGTTTGAGATCCCGCGGATTCCGGCGTCGGCCGGCGCGCTGCTTTCCGACCAGGACGGTCGATTGCTCGTCTTGAAGCCGAACTACAAGTCAGGCTGGACCATTCCCGGCGGCATGATGGAAGCCGATGGCGAGACGCCATGGGAGGCCTGTCGCCGTGAGGTGGCCGAGGAGACCGGGCTGGCGGTGGAGGCCGGCCATCTGGTGGTCGTCGACTTCCTTCGCCCTCGAGAGCGCAAGCCGGGCGGCATGCGGTTCCTGTTCGACTGCGGCCGATTCGACGCGGCCTACTTCGACGGCATCGCGCTCCAGGTCGAGGAGATCTCCGAGTACCGGTTCGTTGAGCCCTCCGCCGCCCTCGAGCTCCTGAGCGGTCCCCTCCGGCGCCGGGTGGGCGCCTCGTTCGACGCCGCCAGCTGTCGCTACCTCGAAGACGGTGTCCCCGTTTCCGGGATAACGACGTAATCGAGGCCCGCCAAGAGCGGGCGGCTCAGGGAGGCGGCGGCTCGAGGAGGCCGACCAGCTCGACGTGCTCGGTCATGGGGAACAGGTCGAACGCCCGCAGCGATGGCATGGTCCATCCCGCGTTGAGCATGAGTCGCAGGTCGCGGGCGAACGATGCCGGGTCGCACGAGACGTAGACGATTCGTCGCGGTAGGGGATCGAGGGCGGCCAGGGCAGCCATGACCGGCTTACCCGCTCCCTCACGGGCCGGGTCCAAGACGACGAGGTCCGGCCGCCCGACGTGGTCGGCGACCAAGCTGGGGCTGACACTGGCCCGGCGGATCTCGACGTGTTCGAGGCCGGCGACGTTGTGCACCGCGTCGGCGCAGGCGCGGCGGTCTCGCTCGACGGCGAGCACCGAGCCGGTCGCCCCCACGGCGTCGCCCAGCAATGCGGTGAAGAGCCCAACCCCGGCGTACAGGTCGAGGACGTGGTCTCCGACCTTCGGCTCGAGCACATCGAGGACCACGGTGGCCAACAGCGTTGCCGCGCCGATGTGCACTTGCCAGAATGACCCGGCCGTCACCCGATACGAGCGGCCGTGCACCTTGAAGTGCACGAAGTTTGGTTGGCGACGGGTTCGACCGTCGACGACGAGGCCGGCCTCGACACGAGGCAGGGTCCGGAGCCGCTGCCGTCCAGAGCTGACCGAGACGACCTGCGCACCGTCGGCCGACGCTCGCACGTCGACCTCGGTTGCCCCTGGCCATCGCAGTCGCTCGAGCTCGAGCGACTCCACCTCGGTGGTGGCGATCAAGCAGTGGTCAATGGGCTCGATATCGTGCGATCGATGCCGACGGAGGCCGAGCTGCCCGGCCCGGTCGACGGCGAAGCGGACGTGGGTTCGCCAGGCCAGTCCGGTCGGTGCTCCCGGTACCTCTTCGACGATGACCTCGAGGTCGGTGTCGGCCAACCGCCGCAGCTGCTCGGCGATGAGCGAGGCCTTCAGGGTGCGCTGGGCGGCCAGGTCGACGTGCTGCCAGTCGCAGCCTCCGCAACGACCAGGTCCGGCGTAGGGACACGGTGGCTCCACCCGCTGTGGTGAGGCAGCGAGGATCTCGACGGCATCGGCCCGGAGGAACGACGACGTCTCGGCGGTGATCATGGCCATGACCCGTTCCCCGGGAAGGGCATGGCGCACGAACACGACGCGTCCGTCGTCCGCTCGGGCCACGCACCCTCCGCCGGCGGCGATGGCTCCAGTGTGCAGTTCGATGAGCGCCATGGTCCCGCTCATCGTACGCAGCAACCCGCACCCCCTCGAACCCCCTGGTCCCGTGGGTGCAGCACTGGTCTTACTGTACGTACATGACGTACAGTAAGACCCATGAACATCGTCGTGAGCAACGTCAAAGGTGGCGTGGGCAAAACCACTACGTCCGTGTACCTGGCCGCCGCAGCCGTCGAACAGGGCTATGCCTCGGTGGTGCTCGTCGACTCTGATCGACAGGCATCGTCGGCCGAGTGGTTCGAGGACAGTCCTGTCGATGGTGTCGATCTGGTGGAAGCACCGTCTGAACGGACGGTCAGCCGGGCCATGGCCGATTCCGACAGCATGGTGATCGTGGACACGCCCCCCGGCGACGAGCGAATCGTCAAGGCGGCCCTGGCTCGAGCCGATGCGGTGGTGGTCCCGACCCGAGCCGGGGGAGTGGAGCCAACCCGCGTAGCCGCCACCTTGGACATGGTGCCCGACGGCATCCCCTTTGGGATCGTGGTGTGCGCGGCGCGTTTGGGGACGAACGACCTGAGCGAGACGGTCGAGGGCTGGACGGCTGAGAAGGTGCCCGTCTGGGGGATCATCCCCGAGCGCGTGGGCATCGCCTCCGGTCCGGCGGCGCGGCTCTACCGGGAAGGCCTCGACGCCTATACGTCGGTGTTGAAACGGGCAACCAGACGGCGATCGCGATGACGCGAAGGATCGCCGAGAAGATCGCCGGGACTGCGAGCCGTCCGAGCGAGGCATTTCGAAGCACCAGTGGAAGGGAGCGACGGCCCCATAATCTCCCCCTGTACCTCGACCACCATCAGCGCGAGTGGTTACGCGAGGCGGCATGGGAGTCGAGGACCAGCGCTTCTGGGTTGTTGCGGGCGATGATCCGTGCCTGCGAGGCCGATCCGGTGGTGCGCCGGGCCATCGAAGCCCATCTTGAGCGCTGACGCGACTCCGCTCGCCCAAGGGTGGTGACGGGGGCGGCAAGCCGTGGGAGCGGCCGCCCGCTGTCGCCTGGAGATTGTAGGAGCGGGCACAAGGTCTGTCCCCCTGATTCGTTCCCATCCTTATGACAGCTGGCCCTTCGGAACGTCCGTCTACGACTGTTCATGTCGTTCCGGTCCCCGTCACTCGTGTCGTCGCGGTCCCCGTCAGGCACGGTTGGCCGACGACGGCACCATGAGGCGCGCCATGGAACCCGACTCTGGCGAACAGGCGGTGGCCGACGAAGGACGACCGGAATGGATGGATCGGGGAGTCTGTCGGGGCGAACCGATCGAGACCTTCTTCGCCGATCGCGGCGGTGATGCCTACAAACGCGCCCAGCGACTCTGCCATCGGTGTCCGGTCCGGCGCGAGTGCGCCGACTATGCCGTCGCCGACCCGCTGATCCTCGGGTGGTGGGGCGGGATGTCCGAACGAGAACGGCGGAGGGTGCGGGCCAGTCGGGCGGCGTGAGGCTCGGTTTCGACCCTGAGCGGTGAAGCCGGCACCCGTCGGGAAATCGACACGCAGCTTCACGCCCCTTTCG
>DATMMO010000012.1:0-4357 GCA_035569695.1 Acidimicrobiales bacterium
TCAGAGCCATGCCTACACCGACGGGGCCTGTTTGTACTTCACCTTCGCCGGGCGCCCGCCGGAGGGCATCGGCGGGGCGCCGGAGGCAGCGCGTGCGGCGTCGCCGGCGGCGGCGCCCACCGGCGACGGCACTTCCATTCCCGACCTGGACGGCGACGCCCCGGCCCTGGACGACGCGCAACAGGCCTGGGCCGAGGAGTACTACGCCCGGGCCTGGAACGAGGTGACCGCAGCCACCCGTGACGCCGGCGGGGCCATCAGCCACCATCACGGAATCGGCATCAACCGGGCCCGCTTCCTGCCCGATGCCCTGGGCGCGGCGTTCGGCGTGCTCACCACCGTGAAGCAGGCCCTCGATCCCAAGGGCATCCTCAACCCGGGGAAGCTCGGGCTGCCCCACCCCTTCGGGCCGGTCGCATGGCCGTGACGGGCGGAGCGGCCCGGATGCACACTGCCGTGACGGGCGGAGCGGCCCGGACGAACACAGCCGTGACGGGCGGAGCGGCCCGGATGAACACAGCCGTGACGGGTGGAGCGGCCCGGATGAGCCAGCGATGAGCGTCCTCGTCGTCGACATCGGCACCTCGGGAGTACGCGGCGGGATAGTCCGCGCCGAAGGGACGGTCGAGCACGTCCACCACCTGCCCGTCCTCCCGGACACGCCGTTCCCCGGGTTGGTCGAGTTCGACGCCACCACCATGGCCGACGCCGTGCTCGAGGTGGCCGCCCGGGCCCTGGCCGACGAGGGCGGCCCGGTGCAGGCGGTGGGCATCGCCAACCAGCGCGCCTCCACCGTCGTCTGGGAGCGGGCAACGGGCAAGCCGGTCGGTCCCGGCATCGGCTGGCAGGACCTGCGGACCGTGGGCACCTGCCTGGAGCTCCAGGCCGACGGCATCCGGCTGGCGCCCAACGCCTCGGCCACCAAGCTGGCCGCGCTGCTCGATGTGGCCGATGCCGACCGGTCGCGCAGCGAGCGCGGCGAGCTGTGCTTCGGCACCGTCGACACCTGGGTGGCCTGGAACCTCTCGGGGGGCACCCTGCACGTCACCGACACCACCAACGCCGGCATCACCGGCCTGATCCACACCGACGCATCGGGATGGGATCCGGCGATCCTGGCTGCATTGCGGATCCCGACGGCCATCTTGCCTACCATCGTGCACTCCACCGGGGTCATCGGCGAAGCCAGCGCCCTGGCCGGATCCCCGGTCATCGCCGGCATCGCCGGCGACCAGCAGGCCTCGCTGTTCGGTCAGGGCTGCACCCGGCCGGGGCTGGCCAAGGCCACCTTCGGGACCGGGGGGATGCTCGACCAGTGCATCGGGACGACCCGGCCCTCCTTCGGCCACCGGGGCGGCGGCGGCACGTTCCCCATCATCACCTGGAGCAGCGCCGACACCCTGGTCTGGGGGGTCGAAGCGGTGATGCTGTCGGCCGGCTCGTGCGTCGAGTGGCTGCGGGACGACCTCGGCATCATCGACACGGCCGCCGACTCGGCCGCCGTGGCGGCCGACTGCGAGGACACCGGCGACGTCTGGTTCGTCCCCGCCCTGTTGGGCCTGGGCGCCCCGGTCTGGGACTTCGGGGCCCGCGGTACCTTCCTCGGCATCACCCGGGGCACCGGCCGACCGGAGATGGTCCGGGCCGTGCTCGAAGGCGTGGCCGACCGGGGCGCGGACCTTTTGTACGCGGCCGAAGCCGACTCCGGCCTGCCCATCGAGACGCTGCGGGTGGACGGGGGCATGTCGGCCAACGACGTCTTCGTCCAGGCGCTGGCCGACTCGTGCGGGCGCCCCATCGAGATCTCCCCCGTGCTCGAGGCCACCACCCTGGGCGCCGCCTACCTGGCCGGCATGGCCGTGGGCATCTGGGCCGACGAGAACGACGTGGCCGATGCCTGGTCCCCCCGACGGGTGGTGGAACCGGGGCTCACCGACGACGAGCAAGCCGCTCGACGCCAGCGCTGGCTCCGGGCCCGGGAGCGGTCCCAGGCGACGATCCCCGAGCTGTCCGCCCTCGACTTCTGAGCGACGGGCGGCTCCGGGGCGGCCGGTCAGAACATCGACCCTTGGGCAGGTAGGGCCATCCGGCCTCGTTCGCTCACCTTCACCGGACTGCGGCACAGCAACCCTCACAATGCAAGTTGTGCTGGTGCATTGTGCCGACGACGTGATCGACGAGCCGACGGGCCCTGACCAGAGCCGGGCTCAGGAGCGAGCCAGGGCCAGGGCCTCGTCGAAGGATGCCCCGGCGGCCAAGAGGGGCCGGTAGGACATCAGCTGGCGGGGCCGACTGAAGGCCAACGCCCCGCTGAGGCGGTCGCCGTCGCGGTAGAGGGCCACCAGCTTTCGCTCCTCCACCGACCCGTCGACAATCACCACCTCGTCGTCGGGCGAGGGGCGACCGACCAACTGGATCTTGGTGGCGTACTGGTCCGACCAGAAGAACAGCACCGGCTCGTACGCCTCGGCCGCGTCCCGACCGTGCAGGAGGTTTCGGGTGGCGGCCACCCCGCTCTCGGCCGCATTCGTCCAGTGCTCGACGCGCAGGGACCGGTTGAGGCCACGGTGGGTCCATCGAGCCACATCGCCGGCGGCGACCACATCGGGGGCGGCGAATAGGAACTCGTCGCACACCAGGCCGTTGTCGACCTCCAGCCCCGATCCGGCTAACCAGTCGACGGCCGGGGTGACGCCGATGCCCACCACCACCACATCGGCATGGAGGACCTCGCCGTCGTCCAGGTGCACCGATATCGGGCCGGTGCCGCGTGCTGAGTCCTCGGCTGCATCCAGGGTTGCGGCGGCTGCCAAGTCTGGCGCCTGGACCACGACCCGGTCCACGCCGACCCCGGTGCGGAGGGCGACGCCGGCGTCGGTATGCAGGGCGGCACAGGCGGCGCCCATCTGATCGCCCAGGACCCGACCGAGCGGGGTGGGGAGGGCCTCGACCACGGTGACCTCGAACCCGAGGCCGCGACAGGTGGCGGCCACCTCGGCCCCGATGAACCCGGCCCCGATCACCACCACCCGAGCGCCCGGGCCGGCGGCGGCCAGGTCGGCGATCAGGCCCTCGGCGTCGTCGAGGGTTCGCAACGTGTGTACCCCCGGCACACCCTCGGTACCGGGCAGGGACCGGGCGCGGGCGCCAGTAGCGACGATGAGACCGTCGTAGTGCAGGTCGGTGCCGTCATCGAGCGACACGGTGCGGGTGTCGACGTCGAGTGCGTCGGCTCGACGCCCGAGCCGGAACTCGATACCCAACGTGTCGAGCTTGTCCGGTGCGTGATGATGGAGCCGGTCGACGTCCCACTTGCCCGCCAGGAACTGCTTCGACAAAGGCGGCCGATCGTAGGGGACGTGGCGCTCGTCCCCGATCACGATGACGGGGCCGCTGTGGCCCTCGTGGCGGACCTCCTCCGCCGCCCGCAGCCCGGCCAGCGAGGCGCCGATGACGACGACGGTCGAGTCGGGGGAAAGAGGTGGGCTCATGAGCGGCACAGTGTAGGTCGAGGCCCGGAGGGGTACAGCCGACGCCCGGAGGGGGACACCCTTACCCGCCGAACATGGCCATCCACTGCTCAGGGGTGTTGGGACGGAACACGTAGTTCCGTTGGCGGGTGTCGCCCAGGGTGGCCGAGGGATCGGGCGAATAGAGATGGCCCGGGTACAGCACGGTATCGTCGGGAACACGGGCCAGCCGGGTGTGCAACGACTCGAACATGGCGGCCGAATCGCCCCCGGGCAGGTCGGTCCGCCCGCAGCCGTCCAGGAAGAGCGTGTCGCCCGAGACCAGCTTCCCGTCGACCAGGAAGCACTGGCTCCCGGGGGTGTGGCCGGGGGTGTGGACCAGGGTGACAGGGACCTCCCCCACGGTGACGATGTCGCCTCCGTCGTGTGCGACCAGATCGCCTTCGCCCACCCCGGTGGTGCGGAGGATCCACGGGACCTCGGTCCTCTGCACGTGGACCGGCACGGGCGCCGACTCCAGCAGGCGGGCGATCCCCTCGACTCCGAAGCCCATCATGTCGCCGCCTATGTGGTCGGCGTGATAGTGGGTGGCCAGGGCGCCGGCACAGGTCATGTCGTCGGCGGCCAGGATGCCGAGAAGCTCGTCGACGCCGTAGGCCGGGTCGATGATGAGGGCCTCGCCGGTCACCCGATCGCCGAGCAGATAGACGAAATTGACCATCTGGACTGCGATGGGGTCACCGACGGCGAAGTCCCGTCCTGCCAGCAACTGCCGGAAGTACAGACGCTGATTGCTGTCGTGGCGGTCGGGGCGGTCGGGGGGCTGCGATTCGGGCACGCCCGTAGCTTACGGGCTTGGCATGCGGGCTTGGCATACCGGCATCTCG
>DATMMO010000013.1:0-16606 GCA_035569695.1 Acidimicrobiales bacterium
CGTCGAGGGCCTGGCCCAGCCGGTGTCCTATGTCGACGAGCTGGCCGGCCTGCCCGAAGCAGACATCAGAAAGATCATGGGCGGCAACATGATGGGCCTGCTCGGCACCAAGGTCCCCGCCCCGGCCTGACCGGGGCCGCTCGCCTCCGGCTGTGCGATGGTGGTGACATGGCTCCGAGAGGTCAACTGAGCGAGCAGGCTCGCACCATCGGCCGTCGCCTCCGGGCGGCTTACCGGGACCCGTCCCGGCTGACCACGGTGGACCGGGCCCGGACCCTGGCCCGCCGGCGGGTGCCCCCGGCCGTCTTCAACTACCTCGACGGTGCGGCCGAGACCGAGAGCACCCTGCGGGCCAATCGCACGGCGATGATGGCCGTCGGCTTCCGACCCCGCATGGGGGTGACGCCGGGCGAGCCGGCTCCCTCGCTGTCCACCACCGTGCTGGGCCGGTCCCTGTCGATGCCGGTGATCCTCGGTCCGGTGGGCTTCACGAGGATGATGGACCGGCACGGCGACGTGGCCGCGGCCCGGGCCGCCGGTCAGGCCGGGACCGCCTTCACCCTCAGCTCCATGTCAGGGCACACCATGGAGGAGGTGATGGCCGCGGCCACCGGCCCGGCCTGGTTTCAGCTCTATTTCCTGGGCGGAAGGCCGGGTGCAGCCCAGTTGGTGGATCGGGCCCAACAGGCCGGATTCGAAGCCCTGGTGGTGACCATGGACACCCAGATCCCCGGCAACCGCGTCCGAGAGATGCGCAATCCGGTCAAGTTTCCGCTCCAGATGAACCTGCACAACATGGTCAAGTTCGCGCCCCAGGTGGCCAGGCACCCCGACTGGCTGATGGAGTTCGCCCGAGACCGATTTCAGCTCGACATCGTGAACGCCACCACCCTCGGCCCTCCCGATCACCCCATGACGGTGGAGGAGGCGCTGTGGGAGTGGACCGCGGCCCCACCCCGGTGGGAGGACTTCTCGTGGATCAGAGAACAATGGCGAGGGCCGATAATCGCCAAGGGCATCGTCACCGGCGACGACGCGCGCCGCGCCGTCGATTGCGGTGTGTCGGCCATCGTGGTGTCCAATCACGGCGGCCGTCAGCTCGACGGGATGCCGGCCACCCTCCCCGCTCTGGTCGAGGTGCTCGACGCCGTGGGCGACTCGGTCGAGGTGATGGTCGACGGTGGTGTGCGCTGGGGCTCCGATGTCATCCGCGCCCTGGCCCTCGGGGCCCGGGCCGTGCTGCTCGGCCGGGCCTGGGCCTACGGATTGGCTGCTGCCGGTGAGCCCGGGATCGAAGCGATCCTGTCCACCCTGCGCGTCGACATCGACCGCACCCTCCGGCTCCTGGGCTGCCAGGCCGTCACCGATCTCGATCGGTCCTTCGTCCGCTATCCGTCGGAGTGGGACAAGCCCGGCGGCTGATCGGTTTACTCGCCGGGTTACTCGCCCGCTTTCCAGCGGTCACCGGCCAGCGACTGGACGATGTCCTTGAACGACGTCTTGAGCGACGTGGGCACGTCGATGACGAAGGGGATCGTCCGATCGGCCACCGAAGTCAAGGCGTCGCGTAGTTCATCGGTGCTGGTGACTCGAACCCCGTCGCAACCGACCGACCGGGCGATGGCGGCATGGTCGAACTCGTCGAACCCGGCGGCCACGGCCCGCTCGCCCATGCCGTGCAGCACCCAGCCCAAGGCGTTGTTGTTGAACACGACCACGGTGATGGGGATGCGGGCCTGCACCGCGGTCATGAGGGCGTGGATGGACATGGCGAACCCGCCATCGCCGCACACGGCCAGGACCGGTCGCTCGGGACAGGCCAGCTTGGCCCCGAGGGCGGCGGCCACCGAGTAGCCCATGCCCCCACCCGCCGCCGGCTGCAGGTAGCTGCTCGATGACTTGGTCCGGTACCAGTGCATCATGAACAGCCGGTTCTCGCCGGCATCGCAGGTGATGATGCCGTCGGCCGGGAAGGTCTCCTGCAGGAGCCTGATGGTTCGCTGGGGGGCGATGGGGACCTCGTCCGACGTGAACTCGGCCCCGTCGAGCTCACCGTGGGCCTCGATGGCCTCGGCCACCCGCGCCGCCCCCCGCTGGGGGCGAACCGCACCCGGTTGGCCGTTCACCGCGTCGGCCAGCTGGTCCATGATGTAGCCCGCTTCGCCCACCAACGCGTGGTCGATCGGGTACGTCCAGCTGACGTTGAGCGGCTCGACGTCGATCTGGATGAGGGTCTGGCGGGTGGGGTCGAGCAACGCGGTACTCTCGTCGGCCGTGTCGATGGGGGCCAGCTTGGTCCCCACGGCCAGGATCACATCGGCCCCTCCGACCACGACGTTGGCCTCGGGCGTCCCGAAGGTGCCCATCACCCCGGCCCCCAGCGGGTCGACCTCGGGGAACACCCCCTTGCCGGCGGCGGTGGTGGCCACCGGCGCGTCCAGGGCCCGGGCCAGGGCGAACAGGGCGTCACCGGCCTGGCCCACCCGGACCCCGTTGCCGGCGATGATCACCGGTCGGGTGGCGGAGCGGAGGGCGCCGGCGGCGGCTTCGAGTACTTCGGCGTCCACCGCCTGGGACCGTCGGGGCAGATAGGCACTGGTGGGATAGATGCGGGGCACCGAGCCGGGCCCAACCGTGCCCTTCAGGGCGTCGCCGTGGTAGATCACCGCCACCGGACCGGGCTCGCCCACCAGGGCGTGCTTGATGGCCAGTTGGGTGTGCTGGACGGCCTGGGCCGGGTCATGGCTGACCATCACCCGCTTGGTCACCCCCCGGAGGGCGGAGACCGCATCCCAGCTCCCGTAGTCGCCGGTGCCCGACTGGTAGTAGCCGTGGTGGGAGAGCGGCCCGCCGTCGGACATCTCGGTCAGGATGAGGATTGGCGCGCTCCCGAGCAGGGCCTCGAGGAAGCCCTGGCCGGCGTTGCCGGCGATCCACTCGCCCTGGCCCATCACCACCACCGGCTTCCCCGTGGTCCGCCCGTAGGCGTCGGCCATGGCCGAGCCGATGGCCTCCTCTCGTACCTGGACCACCCGGATGGTCGGGTGATCGTGCAGCGAGCTGAACAGGGTGCCGGTGTAGCCGCCGGGCATGCCCACCACCAGCTCGATGCCCGCCTCGGACAAGGCGGCGACGATGGCGTCGGTGGTGCGGGTCGGTTCGTCGAGCGAGGGGGCGATCATGGGCTTCGGGCTCCGATGCGTGTCGTCGAGTTGGCCTGACCGCTCTGCGGCAGGTGTCCCTGCCACCGGGGGGCAGCGTGTACCTATCAAACGGATGTTAGGTTACGACCGCCCCGAACGGCGGTCAACCGCGTTCGGCCGACTGGGCGTCGACGGTCACGCCTGGGGATGGAGGCGGAACCGGGGGAGGGTCAGGCTCGGGCTCATGTCCTCCCACGTCACCTCCACCGAGAGTCCGGCGCCCAGAGAATCGAGTGGCGCGTCCACCAGGTTGGAGGAGAGCCGGGTCCCCCCGGTGCCGTCGAGCTCGATCACGGCCACCACGTAGGGGACCACGTCGACCAGGGCGGGCAACAGCGGCTGGTGGACCACCGAGTAGGTGAACAGGGTCCCGGTTCCCGGTACCTCGGTCCAGGCTGCGGCAAAGGAGTGGCAGTACGGGCACAGCGGCCGCGGCGGGTGACGGTGGGTGCCACAGGAGGCGCAGCGCTGGATGACCAGTCGGTGCTCAAGGGCGGCGTCGAAGAAGGGCCGCGTGTCGTCGGTGACAGCGGGGGAGGGCATGGCGTCGGGGAACCAGCGCTCGGTCATGATCGAGCCAACAGGATGGCACTGGTGGGGATGCCGGGCGAGCTGGTCACCAGGCAGAGCCGGGCATCGGCCACCTGGCTGGTGGACTCGCCGCGCATCTGGCGCACGCCCTCGATGACGTGGTTGAGCCCTTGCATGTAGGCCTCGGACAGGTTTCCCCCTGCGGTGTTGGTGGGGAGCGAGCCATGGGGCCATGCCAGGGCACCCGACTGGGCCATGGGTCCGGCCTCCCCCGGCGCGCAGAAGCCGAAGTCCTCCAGGCCGAGCAGAACCTGCCCGCTGAAGTTGTCGTAGAGCTGGGCCACGTCCACGTCGCCCGGGCTCACCCCGGCCCGCCCGAACAAGCGCCGGGCCACCCCCGCGCCCCCGCCGCGGGCATAGCTGGCGGCGGTGGCCCCGGCGTTGGCCGCGGCACCCCCGAGTTGGGCCCCGTCGGTTCCCTCGGCTGCGGCCAACACCGCCACCGGGCGACCTCGGGCGTCAGCCGCCCGCTCCGCGGTGGTGACGACGACGGCGCAGGCCCCGTCGGTCTCCAGGCAGCAATCGAACAGCCGGTAGGGGTCGGCCACCATTCGCGCTCCTTGGTGGTCGCCCAGGGTCAGGGGGCGAGAGCCCATGACCGCCCGGGGGTTGCGTGAGGCGTGGGCCCGCTGAGTGACAGCCACGTGACCCAGCTGCTCGCTCGTCGTTCCGTACACCTCCATGTGACGGCGCATGGGCAGGGCGAACATGACCGAAGGCCCGAGGATTCCGAAGGGGGCGGTGAAGCCCTGTAGGGCATCGGCCTCCAACCCCGTCTCCGCCACGGTGGGGGACGCATCGCCGCCGGTGGTCACGGTCCGGCCGATGCGTGCGAACTGGCCCTGGCACAGGGATCGGTAGACCACCACCACCTCGGCCTGACCCGACTCCACGGCCAGCGCGGCCTCGAGCATGGCCCCACAGGCCCCGCCGCCACCGGGCATGGCCGTGGTGGCGGCGAACCGCAGCTCCGAGAGGCCGAGGTCGCTAGCCAGGGTCCAGGGGCTGCTGCGTTCGTCGGCGAAGGGGGCCAGGCCGTCCACTTCGGCCGGGGCGATGCCGGCGTCCGACAGCGCGGCCAGGATGGCCCGACAGGCCAACACGTACTCCCGCTCGGTGGCCGCCCCCCGCTTGGTGTACGCCGTCTCGCCGATGCCGACGACGCAGGCCTTGCCGCTCAAAGGACCGGTCGCTCCCCGGCCGAGTCCGGAAAGCTGCGGATCATGGCGTCCTGGACGAACGAGGCGACGAGTGTGCCGTCCTCGGTGAACACGTGGGCCCGTCCGTAGCTCCGCCCTCGGCCGGCGTACGAGCTCTCCTGGGCCAGGAGCATCCACTGGTTGGCCCGGAACGGCTCGTGGAAGGTCAGGGTGTGGCTGACCACACCGGTGGAGATGGCCAGGTGGGCCTGGACCTGGCTGATGCCCGCGTGGGGCCGCATGGCCGTCCCGATCAGGAAGCCGTCGGTGGAATAGGCCAGCAGCGCTTGGCTGGTGACGAGGTCATCGGGCGCATCGCGGAACCGCGTCCAGACCAGGAGCTCGGCCTCCCCGACGTCGTCGGGATCGGAGAGGTCGACGCCACCGACGACGCCCATCTCCCAGCCGTCGAACTCGTAGTCGTGCGACGGGGTCGTGCCCGGGGCGTCGACCGTGGGCGCCGGATCGGCATGCCGGATGAGGTCGGGCTCGGGGTCGTGCAGGAGCACCAGCGAGCGGGCGCACAACCGCGGTCCCTGGGAGACGGTCACGGTGACGCTTCCGAACGTACGCCCGGCATGCATGGTCTCGACCACGAGGTCGAGGGGCTCGGTGACCCTGCCGCCGCGGGCGAAGATGGTCTGCACCGTCTTCACTTCCTTCCCCGGTTGCGCATCGGTGGCGGCCACGATGGTCTGGGCCAGGATCTGTCCACCGAAGACGACGTCGCGCCCTCCGCCGACGTTCTGGGCCACCAGCCGCCCCTCGCCCACCCGTTCCATCCGGAGTGCGTCCAGCAGCTGCGAGAGCGCAAGCACGTCGTCCCCCATTTCCCGTCGAACGGCGACGGCGCGTCGCCGCCAGTGAAGCTACGGCGCCGGCATCGACAAGGCAAACTACCGATTGGTTGGTGCAATTGGTGCCCACCTGCTGGGCCATTATCGTGATGGCACCATGAGCCCGCCTCCCGACTCCGGCCCCGCAGGCGGTGACCAGCTCGACCGGGCCCTTGTCCGCATCGGCTGTGCCGTGGTGCTCGGGTCGATCATGTCGGTGCTCGACACCACGATCGTCAACGTCGCCCTCAACACGTTGTCGCACGACCTGCACACCACGTTGGACTCCATTCAGTGGGTGGTCACCGCCTACCTGTTGGCCCTGGCCGCGGTCATCCCCATCTCCGGTTGGGCCACCCGCCGTTTCGGGACCAAGCGGCTCTATATCGCGTCCATCATCCTGTTCACGCTGGGATCGGCCTTGTGCGGGCTGGCCTGGTCCACCACCTCGCTGGTGGCCTTCCGCGTGATCCAGGGCATCGGCGGCGGCCTGATCCTGCCCGTGGGCCAAACAGCGCTGGCCCGGGCGGCCGGACCGCGCCGGATCGGGCGGGCCATGAGCATGGTCGGTATCCCCACCGTGATGGCCCCCATCATCGGGCCCACCGTGGGCGGGCTGTTGCTCGAGCACCTGAGCTGGCACTGGATCTTCTACGTGAACATTCCCGTCGGCATCG
The DNA here is from genome assembly GCA_035569695.1 of Acidimicrobiales bacterium. Lineage (GTDB taxonomy): Bacteria > Actinomycetota > Acidimicrobiia > Acidimicrobiales > RAAP-2 > DASXMT01. Next base: position 6,507 of record DATMMO010000013.1, read on the forward strand.
TGGCCGTGCTGGTGTCGGTGCGCTTCCTGCCCTCCGACCGGCCCGAGCCGGCCGGTCGGCTCGACGTCACCGGCCTCGCCCTGTTGGCCGTGGGGCTGCCCGCCGCCATCTACGGCTTGGCCGAGATCCAGTCGGGCCGCACCCTTCGGTGGGTGGTGTCCCTTATTGTCGGGTTGCTCCTCATCGCCGCCTTCGCCTGGCACGCCCGGCGGGTGCCCGAACCGATCCTCGACACCCGGCTGTACCAGAAACCGACCTTCGTGGCCGCGTCGGTGGCCACCTTCTGCCTGGGGGCGGCCATCTTCGGGGGCATGATCCTGTTGCCCCTCTACTTCCAGAACGTGCGGGGCACCGACCCGGTGGTCACCGGCCTGCTCCTCATACCCCAGGGCATCGGGGTGGCCATCGCCATGGGCTTCACCGGTCGCCTGGTCGACCGGATGGGAGGCGGCATCGTGGCCCTGGGCGGCGTGATCATCACCACCGTGTTCACCCTGCCCCTCGTGTTCCTGGGCGCCCATACCTCCTACGTCTGGATCGGGGCCACGCTGGTGGTACGGGGCTTCGGGGTGGGTTCGTCGATGATGCCGTCGATGGCCGCGGCCTTCGCCGTGCTCAAACCGGATGAGATCCACGACGCCAGCCCGCAGCTGAGCGTCATCCAGCGCGTCGGTGGATCGCTGGGGACGGCCATCCTCGCCGTCATCCTGTCGCACAACATCGCCGACGCCTCCGCCTCCACCGGCTCGGGAAAGGCGGGCTTGGCCCGGGCCTTCGGCAACACGTTCTGGTGGGCGCTGGGGATCACCGCCGCCGCCGCCGTCCCTGCCGCCTTTCTGATGATGTCCGAGCGTCAGACCCGGCGTGAGGGGGGCCCGAGCCCGCGGTTCGTCACCGATGACGACGGGGTCCCCGTCCCCCTGTTCGGGCTGGGCGAGGGCTGAGAGGCGCCCGGTCCCATGGGCCCGGAAATACCTATCAAACGGATGTTAGGCTGACAGCGGTACAAAGGGGGGATACATGGCCGGTTTGCGAGACAAGTACTGCATCGTCGGGATCGGGGAGACCAGCTACAGCCGGAACTCGGGCCGCAGCACCCGGGACCTGGGGACCGAGGCGGTGCGCAATGCCATGGCCGACGCCGGCCTCCATCCGTGGGACGTCGACGGCATGCTCAACTACCACGTCGGCGACTCGACCCTGTCGCAGACAATCGCCACCGACCTGGGCATCCGGCTCGACTTCTATACCGACACCTTCGGCGGGGGCTCGAGCACCGAGACCATCATCGGCATCGCCACGGGTGTGATCGAGGCCGGCTTGTGCCACACCGTGGCCGTCTACCGCTCGATGAACGGGTACTCGGGGTTGCGCCAGGGTGGCTCGCCGGGGACGGTCCGCCCGCCGGCCAAGGTGGTGGTCGGCCCCGACCTCGACACCACGCCCTACGGAGTGACCAGCCCGGCCCAGAACTTTCAGCTGACCTTCGCCCGCCACATGTACGAGTTCGGGACGACCAGCGAGCAGCTGGCCCACGTCAAGGTGGCCTGTTCCAACCACGCCTCGAACAATCCCCGGGCCTATTACAACCAGCGGGTCACGGTGGACGACGTGCTCGACTCCCGCTGGATCGTGAAGCCGGCCTGCCACCTCCTGGACTGCTGCATCGAGACCGACAATGCCACCTGCATCATCGTCACCTCGACCGATCGTGCCCGCCATCTGCGCCAGCGCCCCATCGCCATCAAGTCGGTGGCGGGCCGGGTCAACAAGCCGTTCCAGGGCATGTACAGCCACTACCAGTGCGACCCCATCACCAGGCAGGCCGGGTACTACGCCGGCCGGGTGGCCTTTCGCAATGCCGACGTGGAGCCCGAGGACATTCAGGTCACCGGGTGTTACGACGCCTTCACCTTCACGCCGGTCCTGCTCTTCGAGGGATATGGGTTCTGCGATCCCGGCGAGGGAGGGGAGTACGTCTCGAGTGCCACTATCGACCTGGGCGGCTCACGACCGAACAACACCAGCGGCGGTCAGCTGTGCGAGGGCTACACCCACGGGATGAACCTGGTCATCGAGAACGTCCGCCAACTTCGCCATCAGGCCGACGACGCCTGTCCCGGCTGGCAGGAGGGCAAGCACAGCTACGACTACAGCGAGGGCCAGTGCCGCCAGGTCAAAGAGGTGGAGCTGGCCATGAACATGGGGTGGGGCACGCCGGCCGTCTCCAGCGCCCTGATCCTGGGGCGGTAGTGATGGCCGAGTACATGAACCTGATCTTGGACGTACAGCCGACCGATTCCGAGCACCGGGGCTACTACGAGGCAGCCCGGGCCGGATCGCTGGTCGTGCAGCGCTGCACGGCGTGCGGCCGCTTGCGCGGCATCATCGGCGCGGCGTGTCCCTTCTGTACTTCGGGGAGCTGGGAGTGGCACGAGGTGAGCGGCAAGGGGGTCATTTACAGCTACGAGATCGTGACCCAGGCCATCCAACCCGCCTTCGCCGACTGGGTTCCCTACCCGGTGGTGCTGGTCGAGCTGGACGAGCAGCGCGGCGTCCCCTGGCGCTGGGGGTTGGAGGACGAGACCGTCTCCGTCCGGTTGGTCACCAATCTGGTCCAACGGGACGACCCGACCCGTCCCGAGGACGAGGCCAACGTGGCCATCGGCAAGCGGGTGGAAGTCTGCTTCGTCGACCTGGCCGATGACTTCGCCCTGCCCCAGTTCCGGCTCAGTGACGAGGAGCCCGAGCATGCCCCCTGGACGGCGGGGTAGCACCGCCACATGCACGACAGCAACCGGCCTGAAGGCGGGCCAGCGAGGAGATGGTCATGAAGTTCGGCTTACCCTTTTTCGGACTGAGCCCGAGGCACTATGCCTCGGTGGCCCGGGCCGCCGAGGACAACGGCTTCGAATCGGTGTGGATGCCTGAGCACCTGGTGATCCCGGCGGAGATGCCGGCCACCTATCCCTACACCGAGAGCGGCTTTCCCCCCATCACCCCCGAGACCCCGCTGTATGACCCCTGGGTGGTCCTGGGCTCGGTGGCCAGCGCCACCGAGACCATCCGCCTGGCCACCAACGTGTTCATCCTTCCCTTGCGGCACCCCATCGCCACGGCCCGATCGGTGGTGACCCTCGACCGACTGTCGGGCGGACGGGTCACCCTGGGGGCCGGCGTGGGCTGGCTCGAGGGCGAGTTCGACATCGTCGGCCAGTCCTTCTCCGATCGGGGGCGGCGGATGGACGAGATCATGGGCCTGCTCCGTGAGCTCTGGACCGGGGAGACCGTCGAGCACCACGGCGAGTTCTATGACGTCGGCCCGTTGACCTTCTCGCCCAAGGCGTTGCAGAAGCCGAGCATCCCCATCGAGATCGGCGGCGCCTCACCGGCCGCCCTTCGCCGGGCCGGCCAGCTCGGTGACGGATGGATCGAGATCGGGTGCAACGATCTCGACGAGCTGGCGGCCAAGATGGACGTGGTCCGGGAGCACCGTCGCCGATCCGAACGCCAGGACCTCCCCTTTGAGTTCACCGCCGGGGTGGGTGCCGACCTGGACACCATCCGGCGGGCGCAGGAGCTGGGCGTGACTCGGGTGGTGGCGGGGGCCATGCCGGTGAACGGCCGGGTCTCGGCCGACGACGTGCGCGACTTCACCGCCCGGTTCGCCGACGAGGTCATCACCAAGCTTTGAGGCGTGGCCCGGAGCGGATTGGTAGGGTCCGATGAGACACAAACGTCACGTTGCGGGGAGAAGGATGTCGCATGTCTGACTACAGCCGGTTCGAGAAGGTTCTGGCCCACCAGGATGGCCGTCTGCTGACGCTCACCTTCAACCGTCCCGACAACATGAACGCCATCGACGGGGGTGTCAGCGAGGATCTTTCCGCCCTGATCGCCCTCATCGGCAAAGACGAGTCGGTGGGTGCGGTGTTGCTGCGAGGAGAAGGGCGGGCCTTCTGTGCCGGGGGCGACATCAAGATGATGTCCGCGGCCACGCCCACCGCCGTCGAGCGGGTGGACTCCATTCTGGGCAGCAAGGAACTGCTCTACTCCATGCTGGCCATCGAGCAGCCCATCATCGCCGCCGTCCAGGGTTTCGCCCTGGGCCTCGGGGCCACCATCGCCCTCTTCTGCGACATCGTGCTGGCGGCCGAGGACGCCTACTTCGCCGACACCCACGTCAACGTGGGTCTGGTGGCCGGGGACGGCGGTGCCGTCCTGTGGCCCTTGCTGTTGCCCTTCGGTCAGGCCAAGTACCACCTGCTGACCGGGGACCGGATCACCGGCGCCGAGGCCGCCCGCATGGGCATGATCCACAAGGCGGTGCCCGCCGACCAGCTGCTCGACGAGGCCACCGCCATCGCCCGTCGCCTGGCCGACGGCCCCACTCTGGCCCTCAAGTGGACCAAGAAGGCGGTCAACCAGGTATTGCGGGAACGCCTCGACCTGATCCTGGAGATCGGGCTGGCTCTGGAGGGGGCCACATTCTTGAGCGACGACTTCAAAGAGGCGTCCTCCGCTTTCATCGAGAAGCGGAAGCCGACGTTCACCGGTCGCTGAGCACCGGTCGGCTCCGGCCCGATCCCGTCCGCGCCACCCGCCCTCGCTCCGGCGCCCGATGACCGTGGGCGCGCTTCCTCACGCGTCCGAGGGGATGTTCCTCCAGGACATCGGGTACACCCACGACATCAGCGGTGGCGTCTCCCGGGGGTGGCTCCAGATCACCGACGAGCTGCGTGCGCCCGGTTCCTCACAGGTCCGGGCCTCGGTGCTGGCCACCATGGCCGACGTGTGGACCGGGTCGCTGGCCGGTATGGCCTGCGCCCCGAAGCTGGCCCTGACCCTCGACCTGACCGCGCGCCTGGTGAGTGACGTGGGTGGGGACCGGCTCGACATCGTGGGCACGCTGCTCAAGCAGGGCCGCACCACCATCGTGGCCGAGACCGAGTTTCGCCACCCGGTCACCAGTGCCGTGGTGGCGCTGTCCCACGCCACCTTCGTCGCTTCGCCGCGCCCCCAGGACGTGATCGGCCCGCTGTCCACCGCCCGGACCTCGGGCAACGCGCTGAGCCGGCCCATCGCCGAGGCGTTGGGGATGCAGGTGCTCTCGCCCGGCGTGGTGGTGATCGAGCGCGGGCCCTACGTGAACCAGCAGGCGGGCACCCTGCAGGGCGGGGTGGTGGCGGTGCTGGCCGAGCGGGCGGCCGAGAGCCTCACCGGGGCCCGGGTGCTCGAGCTCGAGGTGCGCTATCTCTCCGCCGTCCGCGTCGGTCCGGCCCGCACCTCGGCGCTGGCCCTCGACGACCACACCGTGCGAGTGGAGGCCCGGGACACCGGCAACGACGATCGGGTGGCCGCGGTGGTCATGGTCCGGATGGATCGCTGACCGCATAGCGGGCGGCCACCTGGTTCACGATGGCGGCCAACTCATCGGGTCGGCTGACCGCCGGCGTGTGGTCGGCCTCGACGTCGAACACCTCGCCGGCTCCGGCGCTCTCGATCAACCGGGCCTGCATGTCCCGCGGCTGGATCGGATCGGCCAGGCACCGGACGAAGCTCCGGGGCAGCGACGGGGAGACGCCCTGCCAGGACACGGGCTGGTACATGAGGGTGAGCGACTCGATGCTCCCCACCGTGCGGACGTCCTCGGTCACGGACAGATCGGTGTCGACGGGCGCCTCTCCGTCGGACAGCCCGCCGAACGTGGTCCCCCGGTAGCGCTGGACGAGTGCGTCGCGGGTGACCAGCATGGCGTCAGGGTCGTCGGGGGCGATGACCTCGCTCACCGAATGGCCGTCACGGGCGATGAGCCCGGCCACGAAGACCAGATGGCAGACCCGGTCCCCCAACCGGGCGGCCAACGAGGGGAGGAGGAGGCCCCCAGACGAGTGGCCGACGAGGACGACACGGTGCCGGCCGGCCGTGTCCACGTCGGATGCTGCCGCCGCACTGGAGGCTTCGATGGTCCCGTGGGTCAGGTCGGCCGGCCGCCGCCGCCGACCGGGAAGGTCGACGGCCAGAGCCGGCGCCTGGAGCTTGGGCACCACGTCGTCCCAGATCAGCGAGGTGTGGCCCGACCCGTGGATGAGAACCACCGTGGGCAGCATGGGCCGAGACGCTATCCCACTCCCTCTCGCCGGTCGGGCATCGAGGAGCGGGGGACACGACACCCAGCACATCGGTCTAGTGCCAACCGATTCCAGTGTCAAACATCCGATTGGTAGATTCTTGACGCCGGGTCGGGTCACGGCCACAATGGCACTGTTCGTGATGGTGCCGGCCCTCGAGGCGGCACGATTTAGGGGGAAACATGATGAGAACCACGTCGCCCGAAATGCTCCAGATCGCCTAGCTCGTCCATGGCCCGATTCATCGCCATCCTCTTCTCCGGCATCGCCGACGGGGCCATCACCGGGCTCATCGCCATCGGCATCGTGCTCTTGTTCAAGACCACGGGCGTGGTCAACTTCGCCCAGGGCGACCTCTTGACCCTGGGCGCCTATTTCGGCATCTGGCTCCTGGTCGACCTCAACCTCCCCACCGGACTCTCCTACGTGATGGCCATCATCCTGTCGTTCGGCGTGGGGGTGGTGGTCGAGCGGGTCGGGTACGCCCCCCTTCGAAAACGGCCCTTGCTGGCCATCGTCATCTCGACGTTCGCCTTGTCGCTGTTGATCGAAGCGGTGATCGGGCTCATCTTCACCAATACTCCCCGTACGCTGCCTCCCCCGTTCGGCAGCGGGGTATGGCACGTGTTCGGTGCGGCCATCCCGTACCAGGACGTGCTCATCATTGCCGTGACCCTCGTCGTCTTCTTGCTGGTCCAGGGCATGCTCCAGCGGACGACGCTGGGGCGCCAGGTCCGAGCCGTGTCGTCCGATCGGGAGGCCGCCCTCCTCCAGGGAATCAGGGCCGGGCGACTGACCATGATCATGTTCGGACTGTCGGCGGCGGTGGCCGGGCTCGGTGGGCTGCTCATCGCGCCGATCCTCTCTGCCTCGCCGACGCTGGGGTTCACCCTCATGTTGGGCTCCTTTGCCGCCGTCGTGCTCGGGGGCTTTGATCGCATCGGTGGGGCCGTGGCCGCAGCGGTGGTGGTGGGCGTAGCCCAGCAGTTGCTGGCCGGCTACGTCGCCCCCAACCTGAACGAGGCCTATCCGTTCATGATCTTGCTGGTGGCCCTGATCTTCCGTCCCGAAGGACTCGTGAAAGCGACCGTCGGTGTCCGTTACTGAGAGCGGATCGCAGGCGCCGGCCAGCCCGCTGACCAGCGCATCGGAGAAGGTGGCGGCCCGCCTGGTCCGTCCGGCGATCTACTCGCGTCACCAAGGGCGCACCTGGCTGGCCGTCGCCGTCGTCGCCGCACTGGTCCCCCTGGTGGTGACCAGTGGCTACGGGTACAACATCGCCATCAACTCCGGCCTGTTCGCCATCCTGTCGCTGGGCTTCTACTTCCAGTTCGCGTTGGCCGGTCAGTTCAGCTTCGCCACGCCGGCCTACTACGCCGTGGGCGCCTATACATCGGCATGGGTGTCGAACAGCCACGGTTTCCTGCTCGGGTTCATCGCCGCCGTTGTCGTCGTCGCCATCCTCGGCGGACTGACCAAGCTGCTGTTGGCCCGGTCACCGCTCATTCACTTCGCCATCGCCACCCTGGCCTTCAGCGGACTGGTCATCATCGTCTTGGAGAACTGGACCTCGTTCACCGGCGGAGACCAGGGCAAGTTCGGCATTCCCCCGGCCTCCCTGTTCGGTTACCAGTTCGACACCCAGACCAAGCAGTACTACCTCATCGCCGGGGTGGTCTTGATCTGCACGGCCCTGTTGCTGCTCTTCGAGCGCTCCCCGGCCCAACGCGACCTGACCTTCGTCCGTGACATGGGCCTGGTCGCCCGGACGTCGGGACTCCGAGCCAACTATCTGCAGGTGGTGGCCTTTGCCGCCGGCGCCGCCTACATGGGTGCCGCCGGGTCGCTGTTGGGGGCCACTACCGGGTTCGTCGATCTCAACTCGTTCTCCTCGGCCGCCTCGGTCAGCGTGGCCTTGCTGGTCCTGTTGATGGTGTTGCTCGGAGGCAGCGGCATGGTGTGGGGCCCGATCATCGGCGCCATCGTGTTGACCGTGCTGCCCCAGGTCCTGAGCAGCTGGCAGAACTACGAGCAGCTGGTGTATGCCATCGCCATTCTCGCTGTCATCCTGGTCCTGCCCGGTGGCATCACCTCGCTGCCCGCCGAGTTCCGGGCGCGGCGGGCCAAGCTGAGGCAGCGAGCACAGCAGCGAGCAGAACAGCGAGCGGAACAGTGAGCGTGTACCTCGACTGCAAAGGGATGACGGTCCGGTTCGGGGGCGTCGTCGCCGTTGACGACGTATCCCTGTCCATCGACAGCGGGGGAGAGGTGGTCGGGCTCATCGGCCCCAACGGGTCGGGAAAGTCGACCTTCTTGAACGCCGTGTCCGGCTTGGTGCCGGCGCGTGGCCGGGTCGAGGTGGAAGGCAAATCGGTGGCGTTCGGTCGCCCCGGCGTCATGGCCCGCAACGGAGTCTTCCGGACGTATCAGACACCCCAGGTGGACGCCGAGCTCACATGCATCGAGAACACCCTGGTCACCTCGCCCGATCTGGCCCTCCGCGGGCTCCTCGGCGCCTGGCCCCTGCGGCCGGCCATGTGGCGGCGCGAGAAGGGGCGTTGGCAGGAGGCGTGCGACATTCTCGATCGTGTCGGGCTGCTGGACCGGTCCAATCGGCCGGCCGGCGGCCTCTCCTATGGTGAGCGCCGGCGACTCGAGATCGCCCGGGCCCTGATGGCCAAGCCGCGGCTGCTCCTCATGGACGAGCCCGCCGCCGGGCTGAACACCACCGAGACGGCCCGTTTGGCCGACCTGTTGAGCCAGGTGACGGCGGACGGGATCAGCCTGGTCCTCATCGAGCACAAGATCGCCTTCATCGAGCAGCTCTGCCATCGGATCATCGTGTTGGAGCTCGGGAGTCAGATCGCCAGCGGGCCGCCCAAGGAAGTCTGGTTGGACCCCGCGGTGATGCGGGCGTACCTGGGGGAGGCAGTGTGACCACCGATGTCGGTATGACCACGGAGCCGGTGACCGATAGCGGCGCCGCCAGCGAAACGGCCAGCCGTCCCCTGCTCGAGGTGCGAGGCCTGACCGTGACCTACGGCACGCCCACCCCGGCGGTCGATCACGTCGATCTGCAGGTCGGCGAACGGGAGGCGGTCGCCCTCCTCGGGGCCAACGGGGCGGGAAAGACGTCCACGCTGCGAGCCATCTCGGGCCTCATCTCCTCGACCGGCGCCGTCATCTTCGATGGCGAGGACCAGAACCGCCGCCAACCCGAGATCATCGCCCGGTCGGGCATCATCCATATCCCCGAGGGCCGCCGGCTCTTCGGCTCCCTCAGTGTCGAGGAGAACCTCCTCATCGGGGGAACGGCACGAGGCGGACGCGATCCGATCTTCAGCCTGGACGACACCTACGACCTCTTTCCTCAGTTGAGGGGCCTCCGCAAGCGGGGTGGATGGACGCTCTCGGGCGGTGAGCAGCAGATGGTGGCCATCGGCCGGGCCTTGCTGGCCTCACCCCGGGTCCTGCTGCTCGACGAGCCATCGCTCGGTCTGGCCCCCCTGGTGGTCGAGTCGGTGTTCAAGGCGCTGCACTCGATCGCCCACCGGGTGGCCATGGTGCTGGTCGAACAGAACGCCGGACTGGCCCTCGACCTGTGCGGCCGGGCCTATGTCCTGGCCACCGGTCGGGTCGCCGTGTCGGGAACCCACGCAGAGCTGCCGTCGCGCGAGGATCTGTTGGCCACCTACCTGGCCGAATAACAGGTATTGCGCGACCGGACTTGAGAGCGGGCGGCGTGCCCGCTCTCGTCGATGTTGTACAGAGGAGATGTCATGAGCACCTTGTTCGGAGCGCTCGACCAGTGGGCTGGGGCGCAGCCCGACGCCCTGGCTCTCATCACCGAGACCGACGGCACCCGGACCTACGCCGAGCTGGTGCACAACGCCGCCGCCATCGGCGGCGCCCTCCACGGTGAACTGGACGTCTCCCCGGGGGCCACGGTCACCTTGCTGGCCGCCAACC
>DATMMO010000014.1:0-3357 GCA_035569695.1 Acidimicrobiales bacterium
GCGGGCAGAGCGGGCGGCAGAACGAGCCGAGGAATCGGCAGAACGAGCCGAGGAAGGCGCCGTCTTCCGGGCGGGCGGCCTCTGACTGCCCTTTCTCCTGCTGCGCTGGTCCGATGTGGCCATACATCAATCATCGCAGGAGGGTGTATTACTCCATTTGTCAAGGCCAAGTTCAGGGCCCCCTTCGTCCATACTGAGCCGGCACCGACACCGGGCGTCAGGATCTCCCGCCGACAGAATCATGCCGCGGCTCCTGCGGGGAGGGGCCCCGGCAGGATCGGGGCACCCGCCGACGCGACGAAACCCCACCAGGGGGGACGGGGTGGGGTTTCGTCGACTCAACTCGCCTCAAGTGAGTGAGACCGACAGTACCGATGCTGTGTTACGCCACGGTTGACGAACGATGAACACTGCATGATCATCCCGAGCTGCTGTCGGTGCTGCGCCGCGACCAGACGTCGGGGGGCCGATGCGTGACGTTTCCCCGCAGTTCACCGTACGGATTGATCCCGGCAACGTGTTGGAAACGAAGTAGCCGTAGCGTTTGGTCGAAAGCGGTCCACGGCTAGGGTCGAGAGCGCGAGACCGGTCGCCGGTTAGTCCGAGACCGGTCGCCGGTTAGTTCGAGAGCGGTCCACTGCTCAGCCGATACGGGTCGCCGGCTAGTCCGAGGGCGTCCGACGGCAATTTCGAGAGCGGTCGCCTGCTAAGTCCGAGGCCGAGGAGGTCCTTGATGTTCGACGTGTTGACGTACCGCGGGTGACCCTGACCGACGAGCAGGCCCGAACGGCCACCCCATCGGGCGCGGCCGAGACCGACGGGGACCATGCCCCGTTGCCTCCCCACGTCGTCGTGCTCTTCGGGGCCACCGGTGACCTGGCCCGACGAAAGCTGCTCCCGGGCCTGTTCCACCTGTCGCAGGCGCGCCTGCTCCCCGAGTGCCGGATCGTGGCCACCTCGCTGGAGGACCTCGACGACGAGGGCTATCGCGACCTGGCCCGGCGGGCCTGTGATGAATTCGCTCGGGGCGGGGTCGACGAGGAGCAGTGGCAGGGATTCAGCCGGCACCTCCACTACGTGCCCGGAGGGCACGGGGTCGACGGGCTGGCCACCGCGGTCCGGACCGCCGAAGCGGCCCTCGATGTCGGGGCGCGGCGCCTGCACTACCTGAGCATCCCGCCCCACGCCACGCCGTCGGTGGTCAGGACACTGGGCGACGCCGGCCTCAACGAGCGGGCCCGGGTCATCATGGAGAAGCCCTTCGGCACCGACCTGGGCAGTGCGCAGCGGCTGAACGGCATGGTCCAGCAGATCTTCGACGAGGACCAGGTGTTCCGGATCGACCACTTTCTGGGCAAGGAGGCGGCCCAGAACATCCTGGCCTTCCGCTTCGCCAACGGGCTCTTCGAGCCCATCTGGAACCGGCAGCACATCGACCACGTCCAGATCGACGTGCCCGAGACGCTGGGGGTCGGTTCCCGGGGGCCGTTCTACGAGGAGACAGGGGCGTACCGGGACATGGTCGTCACACACCTCTTCCAGATCCTGGCCTTCGTGGCCATGGAGCCGCCCACCGCGCTCGAGCCCAGGGCCATCAGCGAGGAGAAGAACAAGGTGTTCCGCTCGCTGCGGCCCATCGATCCCGCCGACGTGGTCCGGGGCCAGTACGACGGGTATGGCAACAACGCCGGGGTATTGCCCGGATCCGACACCGAGACGTTCATCGCCCTGCGGTGCGAGATCGACAACTGGCGATGGGCCGGCGTGCCCTTCTTCCTGCGCACGGGGAAGCAGATGGCCGAGGGGGCGCGCATCGTCTCCATCGCCTTTCGCGAGCCGCCCAAGTCGATGTTCCCGGCCGGATCGGGCGTGGGCTCCCACGGTCCCGACCATCTGACCTTCGATCTGGCCGACTCGTCCAAGCTGTCGCTGTCCTTCTATGGCAAGCACCCGGGCCCGGGAATGAAGCTCGACAAGCTCAGCCTGCAGTTCGCCCTGCACGAGACGGACGATGCCGAAAGCGTGCTCGAGGCCTACGAGCGCCTGATCTACGACGCCATGAGCGGGGACCAGACCTTGTTCACCAATGCCGAGGGCATCGAGCGGCTGTGGGAGGTGTCCCAGGCGCTCCTCGATTCCCCGCCCGACGTCCAGCCGTACCGGGTGGGCACATGGGGCCCGCCGGCCATCCAAGATCTCATCGAGCCGCGGTCGTGGCGCTTGCCCTTCGAGCGGGGCTGGCGCCAACGTCCCTGATAGTCAGAGGGCGAGCGCACGCGCCGGCGTCTCGCCGGTCTGGTCAGCGATCCGGACCCAACCGGGGCCAGAGGGCGGGGAAATCACCGATGCCATCGATCACGTGGTCGGGCCCGGGTTCAGTGCGATCCAGGTCCGACGGGCGGAACTTGCCCGTCCTCACCAGCACGCCGATCATCCCCGTCGCCTGGGCCCCGAGGACGTCTGAGTCGATGTCGTCCCCGACCACGACGGTGGCTTCGGCCCTCGTCCCCACATCGGCCAGTGCCGCGTGGAAGAAGGCCGCCGCCGGTTTTCCCACCACGGTGACCTCGGTATGGGCCGCGGCCTCGATGCCCACGATGAACGCACCCATGTCCAGGGCCGGCCCGTCGGCTGTCTGATAGCGGGCGTTACGGTGCAGGGCCACGACGGGAACGCCGTCGACGGCCAGTTTGAACACCGCGTCGAGCTCGCGGTAGCCGGTACTCGGACCGGCACCGCCGAGGAGCACCACACCGGCAGAGCGGGCATCGACCACTGCCACCCCCTCGAGGTCCTGGCCCATGTCGCCCTCGTTCACCACCAGACAGCCCACCCCGGCGAAGTGCTCGTTCAGGTATCGGGCCGCGCTGGTCACCGCGGTGAGAATGCGGTCGGCGTCGACGGGCATCCCCGCTCGGGCCAACCGGGCGGCTATCTGGTCTCGAGACTTCGACGATGTGTTGGTGACCAGGCGAAATTCGATTCCTTCGGCCTGGAGCCAGTGGATCACCTCAGCTGCTCCGGGCAGCGGGTCCCACGAGACGGTCAACACCCCGTCGATGTCGAGCAGGACCCCATCAGCCGTCGGAGAAGTCACACATCACGGTACCGCTCGCCCACGGCCACGGGCGTCCCGCGCCAGGCACATTCGACGGCAAATTACCGGCCCGTTACCGGCACGAAACATCTCCCGGTTACAACGGTACGTGGGCATCAATCCTCGCCGAGAGCAAAGGAGAGTCCGCCCATGATGACCAAGTTCAGCCTCCATGGTGCGCTGGATACCGACGGCGCCGCCCGGGCCACACAGAGGCTCATGGCTCAACCCAACGAGGCCGCCGCCGATCGGTTCGCGGC
>DATMMO010000015.1:0-2445 GCA_035569695.1 Acidimicrobiales bacterium
CATGGCCCGACCCAGTGCAGCCGTCGCCCCTCGGGGCCAGAACAGCAGCCCGACCACGATGCTCACTCCGCACCCCATGGCCACGTCCTCGATCCGGGTGAGACCGACCGTCCAGCCGGTGGGATCGATGATGTTGAACAGGATGATCACCACCAGCGTGAAACCGGCCTGCCCGGCAGCGAAGGAGATCATCGACGGGGCCACGCCCGAGACCAGGACGGCCACGGGCAACAGCACCCACAGGGCCACGGGTTCATTGGAAACCCCGATCATGATGGCCGAACCGACCACGAAACCCACGGCGGTGCCGCCGATGGCCCGCAGGGCGGTGGCTCCTGTCCCCAAGGCGTTGGACCGCAGCACCGACAGGGTGCCCAGCACCACCCAGAATCCGTGCTCGACGGCGGTGATCTCGACGACGGTTACGGCCAGGGCCAGACCGGCGGCGCCGCGGAGGGCGTTGCGAAACCACACCGAACGGAACGAGAGGTGCGAGGTGAGCCTGCGCCAGAACTGGGGCAACGATGTCTCGCTGCCGGGGCCGAGCCTCCTGTCGCCCACGGCTTGGGCTCCTGCTGCCTCCAGCGCGGCGTCAGCCACCATCTCGGTGGCGATGGCCAGGGCCCGAGACGGAAACGTCGGATCCAACGACGGCTGGAATCCCCCGCTTCGGTCCACCACGCCGTTCTCCCTATCGTTGTCGGAGGTGATGGCCTGGCGGTGGGCGTCCGGGTCGACCAGCGTGGACACCCGAGCATCGAGCTCGGTTTCGACCAGCCGGTCGAGCCGTCGGATGGAGTCCTGGACCTTGCCCACGAGAGTCGGATCGTCAATCGGGTGACCGGCGCCATCACAGACCAGCGCTCCACTCAACTGGAGCGTCTCGGCCGCCTCACCGATCACGGCCATGACCGGTGACAGATCGAGGGGACCGAGCTCTTCGCAGATATGCAGTGCGTTGCCGGCTACCCACTCGGTTCGACCGGCCAGCTTGGTCAGAGCGGCGGCACTGGCCGCGGCACCGGTGGGCGGGTACGGGGTTCCGGCGAACTGTTTGCGCAAGGAGTCCAGCTCCGACTTCACCGCTCCGGAGACCTCGGGGTCGGGCCTACCCTCGGCGAAGGCCGAGGCCAGCCGGCTGACGGCCGCGATCGTGGCCGAGAGGCGGCGCCGCAGGTTGTCGTGCCACGGCGTCGGCCACACCAGCATGCAGGCGGGAACGCAGAACGCGGCGGCAATCAGCCAGCCGATCAGTCGGGGGCCGACCTCGCCAGCGGGCTGAGGCACGGCCACCGGCAACACGAAGAGCAGCAATGCCGCCGTCGAAGCCGTCGCCGCCTGCGGCGACTCGATGCCGGCAAAGAGGACGGCGAACCCCACCACGGCCATGGCCGCCACCGCCGCCACCTTGTGGGTCGAAGCCACGGTGCCCACGGCGATGAAGCAGCTTCCGGCGACGACCAGCGCCAGATAGGAAACCAGGCGAAGCCGAGGACGACCGGAGAAGTCGACGAGGAGGAGCAGGGCGAACGAGCCAAACGCGCCGAACAGGCTGATCTGCGAGTTGGAGAAGAGCGCATGGGTCAGGCCGAAGACACCGGGCACCACCACTGCGGCCCGTATGGACCGCTTGATGGCCAGGCCTTCGGGATCCTTGGTCCTGACCCATGTGGCCGCGCTCGACCACGACAACCGGTGGGCCGGCACCGGCGGAGCGGGTGCCTCGGTCACCGGATTCATCGTCAGCCGCCCCGCGGCCGAGCCCGAAGGCAGGAGCCATCCATATCCCAGTTGAACCTACCCGAGGCTGCCACCTCCATCACCTGACGACCGGTCAGCAACCCCGGGTGGACTGACCGGGTCGACCGGCGGACCCACAAACTGAGCCTCTTGCCGCTATCCGACCCGGCCGGTGAGGGGGTGGGCCTGGAAGAAGTTCCAGATGATCTGGTTGGCACTGATCGAGGTGGTCGTCTTACCCACCACGGCCACTGGGAACGCGCCCGGAGGTGCCCCTGGCCAGGTGTGGCCCCCGCCTTTGATCACATAGAACTGGACGGAGCTGTCGGCCGCGCACGGGTAGGTGACCCGGGTCACGTCAGAAGCGATCTGGGTCTTGGTCGGCTTGGAGCCGCAGCCGTTGCGTTTGGCCCAGGTGGCCACCTGGGTGGGAATGCTCGGGGGCAGGGGGTTGCCGGAGGCGTGGGGATGGGTCTTGAGCTCCTGGCCCACGGTTTTCTTGGAGCCGTCCGGAGCGGGCAGCTTCAGGGCGGCCGGACCGGGACCGCCGGTGTAGGAGACGAACGGGTCGGTCGTGCCCTGGAAGGCGACCACGGGGACGGGTCGCTTCGGACGACACCACGAGAAGGCCTGCAGCCCGGCCACCGGGGCCACGGCGGCCACCCGGCTGGACAGCTCGCAGGCCACGGCCGAGCTGGTAAAGGC
>DATMMO010000016.1:0-4767 GCA_035569695.1 Acidimicrobiales bacterium
AACCCCACGCCACCCAATCCCGCCGGACGAGCACACCCCGCTCATACGCCGTGGTACTCCTGCAGCGAGCGCACCGACAATGGGTGCTTGATCCAGTCGGCGATCCCGGCGGCGGCCGCCCGGGCCGCGGCCACTGTGGTCAGGCAGGGCACCTGGTGCAGCAGCGACGTGGAGCGGATGTGGATGCCATCGGCCCGGGGCCCCCGACCCCGCGGCGTGTTCACCACGAGCTGGACTTTCCCCTCCGCGATCAGCGCCACCGCGTCCTCGCCCTCGGGGTCGCCCACCTTGGCCACCACGGTGGAGACCGGGATCCCCGCTGCCTCCAGGGCCGCCGCCGTCCCCGAGGTGGCGGCCAGGTCGAAGCCGAGCACCGAGAACTGGCGGGCCGCCTCCAGCCCCAAAGCCTTGTCCCGATCGGCCAGGGACAGGAACACGGTGCCCTCAGTGGGCAACCGGTTCCCCGCTGCGATCTGGCTCTTGGCGAAGGCCAGCCCGAAGGTCCGGTCGATGCCCATGACCTCGCCGGTGGAGCGCATCTCGGGGCCCAACAGGGTGTCCACTCCGGGGAACCGGTTGAAGGGCAGAACCGCCTCCTTCACGCTGACGTGCCCACCCACCGGATCGGACAGCAATCCCTCCTCGGCCAGCTCGGCCAGTGTGGCCCCCACCATGACCCGGGCCGCCACCATGGCCACGGGGACGCCGGTGGCCTTGGCCACGAAGGGCACGGTGCGGCTGGCCCGAGGGTTGGCCTCGATCACGTAGGCCTGGTCGTCCTTCACCGCGAACTGGACGTTGCACAGGCCGCGGACATCGAGGGCCTCGGCGATGGCCCGGACGTGGTCCTCGAGCACGGCGACGACGCCGGCGCTCAGCGTCTGAGGGGGCAGGGCGCAGGCCGAGTCGCCCGAGTGCACGCCCGCTTCCTCGACGTGCTCCATCACCCCGCAGATGACCACGGCGCCAGTGGCGTCCCGGATGGCGTCCACGTCGACCTCGACGGCGTCCTCCAGGAACCGGTCGACCAGGACGGGACGTTGGGCGGTGACGCCCCCCTCCCGGTTGAGGGAGGCGGCCATGTCGCTCACGGCCTCTGTCAGGCGCTCGTCGTCGTAGACGATCTCCATGGCCCGGCCCCCCAGCACGTAGCTGGGCCGGACCAGCACCGGGTAGCCGATGCCCGAGGCCACGGCCACGGCTTCGGCCGCCGTCACCGCCGTGCCCCCCGGAGGTTGGGGGATGCCCAACCGTCCGCACAGCTCGTTCCAGCGCTCGCGGTCCTCGGCCAGATCGATAGAGGCGGGCGAGGTGCCCAACACCAGATCGGGCGGCAGGGATCCGGCCAGCTTGAGCGGGGTCTGTCCCCCCAGGCTCACGATGACCCCCACCAGACGCCCCGCTCCCACCGAGGCGTCGCGCTCGGCGGCCAACACGTTCTCCAGGTCCTCGGGCGTCAGCGGCTCGAAGTACAAGCGGTCGGAGGTGTCGTAGTCGGTGGACACCGTCTCTGGGTTGCAGTTGACCATGATCGTCTCGTACCCCGCCGCCTGCAGGGCGAAGGAGGCGTGGACGCAGCAGTAGTCGAACTCGATCCCCTGGCCGATCCGGTTGGGGCCCGACCCCAGGATGATGACCCGGGGCCGATCGGACGGGGTGACCTCGTCCTCGTCCTCGTAGGTGCCGTAGTGGTAGGGCGTGTGCGCCTCGAACTCGGCCCCGCACGTGTCCACCGTCTTGAATGTGGTCCGGACCCCGAGGTCCAGGCGCGCTGTCCGGATGGCCTCTTCGGTCACCGCCTTCGGTCCCCGTTGGGTGCCCGCAGCTTCGGCGCCACCGTTGGCCCCACCAGCAGCTTCGGCACCACCGTTGGCCCCACCGGCAGCTTCGGCACCCCCGGCCGCGCCCTTCCCGGCTGCCCCCGCTCCCCCACTGAACACGTACGACAGCTGGGCGTCGGAGAACCCGAGCCGCTTCAGCCGCCGCCAGGTCCGCCGATCCACATCGGACGGACGGAGACCACCGACCACGCGCTGGGCCAGGCCCAGCCGGGCCTCGACGATCTTCCCCATCTCGGCCAGGAACCAGGGGTCGATGCCGGTGGCCGCGGCAACCTCGTCCACGCTCACCCCCCGCCGGAGCAACGACTCCAGCTCGAAGAGCCGCTCCGGGGTGGCCGTCCCCACCTGGCTCAGCAGCTGGTCGGTGGGCACCGAGTCGACGTCGCGCTCGCCGGGATCCCCGTTGAGGCCCGAGCGACCCTGCTCCAGCGAGCGCACCGCTTTCTGCAGGGACTCGGGGAAGGTGCGGCCGATGGCCATGACCTCGCCCACCGACTGCATGCGGGTGCCCAGCTCGTTGGTGGCCCCGGGCAGCTTCTCGAACGCCCACCGGGGGATCTTGGTCACCACGTAGTCGATGGTGGGCTCGAAGGACGCCGGGGTGACCCCGGTGATGTCGTTGGTGATCTCGTCGAGCCGGTAGCCCACGGCCAGCCGGGCGGCGATCTTTGCGATGGGGAACCCGGTGGCCTTGGAGGCCAGGGCCGAGGACCGGGACACCCGCGGGTTCATCTCGATGACGATCTGGCGCCCGTCGGCCGGGTCCACCGCGAACTGCACGTTGGAGCCGCCCGTCTCCACCCCCACCCGGCGGATGCAGGCGAAGGCGGCGTCCCGCATGGTCTGGTACTCGACGTCGCTGAGGGTCTGGGCCGGCGCCACCGTGATGGAATCGCCGGTGTGGACGCCCATGGGGTCGAAGTTCTCGATGGAGCAGATGACCACGCAGTTGTCGGCGTGATCCCGCATGACCTCGAGCTCGTACTCCTTCCAGCCGGCGATGGACCGCTCGACCAGCACCTCGGAGACGGGGCTGGCGTCGATCCCCTCGGCGGCCAGCTGGGTCAGGTGCTGGCGGTCCCGGGCGATGCCGGTACCGGCGCCCCCCAGGATGAAGCTGGGCCGTACCATGATCGGGTAGCCGATCGTCTCGGCGATGTCCAGGGCCTCGTCCAGGCTGTGGGCGAAGCCGGACTGGGGAACCTCCAGCCCGATCTCCTCCATGGCCGACTTGAACTTGTCCCGGTCCTCAGCGGTGCTGATGGCCTCGGCGTTGGCCCCGATGACCTCGACATCGAACCGGTCGAGCACCCCCCGCTCCACCAGGGCCATGGTCAGGTTCAGCGCCGTCTGTCCCCCAAGGGTGGGGAGCAGCGCGTCGGGGCGCTCCCGCTCGATGATGGCAGCCAGCACGTCGGGCTCCAGCGGCTCGACGTAGGTCCGGTAGGCCATGGACGGGTCGGTCATGATCGTGGCCGGGTTGGAGTTGGCCAGGATGACCCGGAACCCCTCCTCGGCCAGGACCCGACAGGCCTGGGTGCCTGAGTAGTCGAACTCGCAGGCCTGGCCGATGACGATGGGCCCGGACCCGATGACCAGGATCGTCTCGATGTCGGTGCGGCGGGGCATCAGGTTGCCCCCCGTTCGTCCATCAACAGGCGGAACTCCTCGAACAGATAGCGGGCGTCGTGGGGCCCGGGGCCCGCTTCGGGGTGGTACTGCACGCTGAAGGCAGCAGCGTCCCGGCTGCGGATGCCCTCGATCACGCCGTCGTTCAGGTTCAGGTGGGTGACGTCGGCCGTCGGCACCGATCCTTCGGCCACCGCATAGTTGTGGTTCTGGGAGGTGATCTCCACCTGGCCCGTGGACAGCCGCTGCACGGGGTGGTTCCCGCCGTGGTGGCCGAAGGGAAGCTTGAAGGTCGACCCGCCCAGCGCGGTGGCCAGGAGCTGGTGGCCCAGGCAGATCCCGAAGATGGGGACCTGGCCCACCAGCCCGGCGATCTCGGCGCTGATACCGGGCAGCGCCGCCGGGTCGCCGGGGCCGTTGGACAGGAACACCCCGTCGGGCGAATGGGCTAACACCTCGTCGGCCGGCGTCGAGGCCGGGACCACCGTTACCGTGGCCATGTCGGCCAGATGGCGGAGCATGGTCTCTTTGATACCGAAGTCGTAGGCCACCACCCGGTAACGACCCTCGCCGCGGGTGTACGACTCCTTGGTCGTGACCCGGGAGACGAAGTCCTGCCCGTCGGTGGGCGCCGCCGCCCGCGCCGCCGCCAGCAGATCCGACTCGGCCGCGGTGCCGAAGGCGCAGGGCATGGCACCCGAGTCCCGGAGCCGGCGGGTGAGACGGCGGGTGTCGATCCCGGTCACCCCGGGGATGCCGTGGCGAACCAGGAAGTGCTCGAGCGCCTCGGAGGAACGCCAGCTGCTCGGCCGCTCGGCCAGGTCCCGCACGATGACGCCACTGCAGTGGGGGACGGCCGCCTCCTCGTCGATCGGGGTGACGCCGTAGTTGCCGATGTGGGGGTAGGTGAAGGCGATGACCTGGCCGGCATACGACGGGTCGGTGAGGACCTCCTGGTACCCCGAGAGCACGGTGTTGAACACGGCTTCCCCGGTGGCCACGCCGTCGGCGGGCACCGCCCCGATGGCCTCGCCCTCGAACACCTGGCCGTCGGCCAGGACCAGCAGTGCGTCGGTGCTCATGGTCGCAGCCTCACCGCTGCGCCTCGTACTCGAAGACCGTCGGCGTACCCCGCAGCACGGTGTGGCGGACCCGGCCCCGCAGGGTGCGGCCCGCGTAGGGGGTGTTCTGGCTGCGGCTGGCCAGGGCGGTGGCGTCGACCGTCCACGTCTCGGCGGGATCGATGACGCACAGGTTGGCCACCGAACCCGAGACGATCGGCCCGCCATGGTCGTCG
>DATMMO010000017.1:0-8115 GCA_035569695.1 Acidimicrobiales bacterium
CGATAGCCGTGAGCCGCTTGATCAGGTTGACGGTCAGCTGCCCGTTGACCACCGAGCCGAGGATGGCCACTCCGGCCACCGCGCCGAGCTCCCGGCTGGTGTTGGTGGCCGAGGCGGCCATGCCCGAGTGCTCGCTGGGGACCGAGGACAATGCCGACGAGGTGACAGGCACGATAGCGATGCCGAACCCGATGCCGGCGAGGGCCAGCGTCCAGCCGACGGTGGACAGTCCGGCGTTGGGCTTGATGACCAGGTCGGTGAGCAAGATGCCCGCCCCCGCCACCACGCAGCCGATGGCCATGGGGATCTTGGCCCCCCACGCCGCCACCCACCGACCGGTCAGCAGCGAGGCGATGACCATGCCCGCGGTGAGGGGGAGGAAGTCCAGGGCCAGGCCGTAGGGGGATTGGGAGCCCACCACCTCCAGGTACAGGGCCACGAAGAAGAAAATCGAGAAGATGCCGAAGTACGTCGTGAACGCCACCGTGTTGGCGCCGGCGAAGGCCGGGCGGCGAAACAGCTTCACGTCGAGGACGGGATTCTGGGCCCGGCGTTCGACGAGCACGAAGGCGACGAGGGTGAGCACGGCGAACCCGTACAGGGCCAGGATCCACTCCGCCCGGTAGCCGGCGGTCTCCCCCGAAATGGTGGCGAAGGTGGCCGAGCCCAAGGCCAGGGCACCGAGGACGAACCCGGGGAGGTCCAACCGGGCCCGGACGGGGTCGGCATTCTCGGGGAGCACGATGGCGGCGGCCACGAAGGCCAGGGCCCCGAAGATGAGGTTGAACCAGAACACGGCATGCCACGACCACAGCCCGACCAGCACTCCACCGATGACCGGCCCCAGGGCCAACGCCAGCCCGGAGACGGCGGCCCAGATGCCCAGGGCCCGAGCTCGGGCCTTCCGTTCGGGGTAGAGGTGCCGGATCATGGAGAGCGTGCCCGGCTCCGACGCCGCCGCGCCGATGCCCATGACCACTCGACCCGCGATCAGCGTCGCCGTGTCGGCGGCCACCGCGGCGATCACCGATCCGGCGCAGAAGACCACCACGCCGATGAGCATCATCTTCTTGCGACCGTAGAGGTCTCCCAACGTGCCGCACATGAGCATGAGGCTGGCGAAGGCCAGGGCGTACCCGCTGACCACCCACTGCAGCTGGCTGACCCCGGCGTGCAGATCCGACTGCACGTTGGACAGGGTGGCGCTGATGATGGTGTTGTCCAAGAAGGTGAGAAAGAGCACGAAGCACAGCACGGCCATGCCGTAGTGAGGGCTCACCCTGCCCGATGTCTTCGACAGAGCCACGGTGTCGGCGGTGTCGGTCGTGTCAGCCATGGTCACCAGAGTTGTCGACGGCCCATGGAGATCGGATGGTCTGTACCCGCTGTGGTTCGTTGACCTCCACCATGGTCCTAGCCAACACCGGCGCGCCTGGTGGCATTCCGGTTCTCCTTCCGGATGGCATGCACCAACTGTTGTCTCGACATCGAGGACCGACCGGCGACGTCGAGACGGCGAGCGACGTCATAGAGGTGCGCTTTGGACGCGTTGATATCGACACCGTCGGTTGCGTCGTGGGGTCGCTTCCCCCGGGCCGTCGTCTTGGCTTGGGCCGAACCGCCACCTTGGGCCACCGCGGACATGCGCCCGCCACGAACGGGGCCCGAGGCCGGGCCCTTCCGGGGCCGAGCGGATCGGCCCGAGGGCTTGGCTTCCCAGTGATCGCCGACCTTCTCGAACTTGTGCTTCAGGGCGGCATAGGCGGTCTGGCTGGCTCGTCGGCCGACGCCGTAGCCCTCGACCGCGGCATCGCGGGCCTTGGCGAAGGTTTCCTGCGCCTTCTTGGGAGAGCGTCGCAAGGTGGAGGGCAGCTCATCTGTCTGCACACTCCCATTCCTGGTCATAGGCATAGCTGGTCCTCGTTCTTGCCCGTCGGCAGGGGCGACGTGTGGAGGCGCCCTTCCTCTACCCGCATCTCTACCCGCATCTCCTTTCCTGTACGCCCGCGCCATGTCGTGGGGTTCGAAATTCGACGGGCCGGCTTCCTGGGAGAGGGACGGGTCGGCACGGGGCTGTGGCGCAGTGCCGAGTACGGTAAGTGCGTGAGCGAGCCGACGCACCATGTGATCGAAGACATCGGACCGGACGAGGCGGCGAACCTCGTCAATGCGGGGGCATTTCTGCTCGACGTCCGTGAGAACGAGGAGTGGGTGGCCGGTCACGCACCGCAAGCAACCCACGTGCCCATGGGCGAGATCCAGGACCGGGCGTCGGAGATCCCGGTGGACCGCACGATCGTGTGCATGTGCCGGGTGGGCGGTCGGTCGGGTGCGGTGGCCAAGGCCCTGGTGGCCGGCGGCTACGACGTACGCAACGTGGACGGAGGCATGCTGGCTTGGGCCGCCACCGGTCTTCCCGTCGTCACCGATGCCGGCACGCCCGGCGAGGTCGTCTGAGCTCATCCGGACATGACCGTCTACGTCGACGACTGGCGACAGCGCGCCCGTCTCGGTCATGTGGATGCCCAGTGGTCCCACCTCATCGCCGACAGCGATGACGAGCTCCATCGCTTTGCCGCCCGACTGGGGATGAAGCAGGCCTGGTTCCAAACCGATCCCCGGCGACCCCACCGGTCGCACTACGACGTGACCGAGGCCCTTCGCCGCCAAGCCATTTCGCTGGGAGCCGTGGCCATCACCTGGCGGGACATCGGCCGGATGATGCGCGAACGGCGAGAACAGGCGCTCGGAGCGGCCGAACCGCGACCGTCGGCGGCCCCGTAGTCACCGGCCGGTCCGGCCTGCCATCGTGCATACTGACCCGATGTCCCCGACGACCCTCGACCCACGGACGCCCGTCCTGATCGGGGTGGGGGTGGCTTCGGACGACGCGGAGCCGGCCGAGCTCATGGCCGTGGCCCTGGTCGCTGCGGCCGAGGATGCGGGGTCGACCAGCATCTTGGGCTCGGTCGACCGGATCGCCGTGCCCCAGGGCAACTGGGCCTACCCCGACCCGGCCCGGCTGGTGGCCGATCGGGTCGGCGCCACCCGGGCTCGCACCCACCTGGTGGAGCTGGGCATCCCCCAACAGTCACTGATCAACGAGGCCCTGGCGGCCATCCTCGAGGGCAGCTGCGACTTGGCCGTCGTCGTCGGGGGAGAGGCAAAGCGTCGGTCCCAGCAGGCGGAGCGGAGCGGACGACCGGCACCGGAGACTCCCCAACCGGGGTCCGTGCCCGACGTCTTTCACCGGCGACCCGGCGACCTCCTCGAGCCGGTGGAGGTGGCCACCGGTCTGTGGGACCCGGTGCAGCAATACGCCATGATCGACAACGCCCTCCGCTGTGGGGAGGGTCGGAACCTGGACGAGCATCGAGACGAGATCGCCGAGCTGTGGAGCCGGTTCAACGGCGTGGCCCAAGGCAATCCTTACGCTGCCTTCCCCGCCCCCATGTCGGCGTCGGAGATCGCCACGCCCTCTCGGCACAATCGGCCCTTGGCCTTTCCCTACAACAAGTGGCATTCGACGCAGTGGACCGTCGACCAGGCCGCGGCGTTGCTGGTGTGCTCGGTGGAGGCAGCAAAGCGCTTCGGGATCGCCGCCGATCGGTGGGTGTTCCCCTGGGTCGGTCTGGAGTCGAGCCATGCCGTGTCCCTGCTCCGGCGGGTCGAGCCCCATCGGTGGCCGGCCATGGAGATCCTCGGCGCCCGGGCCGCTGAGTGGATCGGGCGACCGCTGGCCGATGTCGAGGTGACCGAGCTCTACAGCTGCTTTCCCGCTGCCGTGCGGGTGCAGCAACGAGCGTTGGGTCTGGCCCCGGAGACGACCCCGACGGTCACCGGGGGCATGGCCTTCGCCGGCGGCCCCTTCAACAACTTCGTCTACCAGGCCACGGCGGCGGTGGTCGAAAACCTTCGAGCCGCGCCCGGCGCCCTGGGCCTGGTGACGACGGTGAGCGGCTTGTTGACCAAGCCCGGCATCGGCATCTGGAGCACCGAGCCCGGTGACCGTCCGCCCCTGATCGCCGACCTGGCCGACCACGCAGCCGCCGCCACCGAGACGGTCGATGTCCACGCCACGCTGGACGAGTATGCGGGAACGGCGTCGGTGGTCTCCTACACCGTGACCTTCGATGGCGGGGAGCCGAGCCGCACGGTGGTGATCGGGGAGACGCCGTCCGGAACCCGTTGCGTGGCCTTCTCCGACGACGCCGACCTGGGCCGCCACGCCGTTTCCCACGAACTGGGAGGAGCGACGGTCCTGGTCCGGGCGGGAGCCTTCGCCCTGAGCTGATCGGCCGAGGGACGCTCGCCCCTCACCACCCGGATCGTTACAGTGGGTCCATGGCCATGGATCTTGCCCAGGCGCTCGCTTTCGTCCGGGAACACGACCGGGGAGTACTGGTCACCATCCGGAAGGACGGACAGCCGCAGCTGTCGAACATCATCTACGTCCCCGATGACGACGACACCATTCGCATCTCGGTGACCGAATCGAGGGCCAAGACCAAGAACCTGCGTCGCGACCCCCGCGCCTCGCTGCACGTCACCAGGGCCGACTTCTATGCCTACGTCGTGCTCGAGGGAACGGTGGCGTTGTCGCCGGTGGCGGCCGATCCCGATGACGCTGTGGTCGACGGGCTGGCCGAGATGTACCGAGCGGCCCAAGGTGAGCATCCTGACTGGGCCGAATTCCGCCAGGCCATGGTGGACGATGGGCGGGTACTGGCCCGGCTCCGGGTGGAGCGGGCCTACGGAATGCTGGGCGCGCCCTAGCCCGCGGGCTGGCCCGGCCGCACGCGGCGAGAGCGAGGTTGACAACATGGACGAACCCGGCCAGCGCACCACCGAGTCGGTCCCGGGCTCGACAGACCCGGACGCCGCGAACGGGCTGGATTGGGATCGTCTGCAGTCGGCGCTCGACGAGGCCGAGGTGCAGTCCTTTCCGGCCAGTGATCCTCAGTCGTCGTGGGCCGGCTCGGATCGAGGCAGGCTCCCGGGGTGGAACGACGAGCAGTAGCGTCGAGCCCCATGAACACTGAACACGGTGCAGAGGAGATCCCCGATGGGCGGTGTCTCTTGCTCGGGCTCGTCGCCGGGGAACGCTGATGGGGTTGCTCGATGGCGCGAGAGCCGTGGTGACCGGGGCCGGGTCGGGCATCGGGCGGGAGACGTGTGTGCGTTTCGCCGCCGAGGGTGCAGCAGTGGTGGCCCTTGACATCGAGCCCCAGTCGGCCCGAGCCGTGGCCCGGGAGATCGGCGGCGAAGCGGCGGTGGCCGACGTGGCTGACCGCGGGCAACTGGAGTCAGCCATCGAACGGGCCAACGAGGTCCTCGGGGGAATCACCGTTCTGGTCAACAACGCCGGCGTGGGGGCCATGAACCGCCTCCATCAGTACAAGGCGGACGAGTACGACGCGGTGATCGATGCCAGCCTGCGAGGGACGTTCAACGGCATCGGGGTGGTGGCTCCGCTGATGGTGGCCGGAGGGGGCGGCGCCATCGTCAATATGGCGTCGGTCAGTGGGATGCGCCCCACCCGGGGCGAGGCGCCCTATTCGGCGGCAAAGGCCGGCGTGATCGCCCTCACCCGGTCGGGCGCGCTGGAGTACGCACCGACCGTCCGGGTCAACTGTGTGTCACCGGGGCTGATCGAGACGCCGCTCACCGCCCCTCTGTTGGGCAATGACGAGGCGCGTCGCGCCTTCGACCAGAACACACCCCTGGGTCGAGTCGGCACGGCGGCCGAGGTGGCCAACGTGATGCTCTTTCTCTGTTCGGACTTGGCCACCTACGTCACCGGGGCCAACATCCCGGTCGAGGGGGGCAGTCTTCTGTCCAGTGCGCAGATGGACCCCACCCTCACCTCCATCCTTACCCTGTTCGACTGAGGCGATTGGCGCCCTCCGCCCGTGGCCGCCTCCAGGATCCCTGATCGATCCAGGCCCCCGGGAGTACGCTCTCGCCATGAGTGATACGCAGCAGGGAGCGGGCTGGTGGCAGGCCTCGGACGGCAAGTGGTACGCCCCGGAGCAGCACCCGGACTACAGGGCTGAGGCGACCCCGCCCGAGTCGGGGGAGGCCCAGCCAGCTGCGGCACAACCAAGTGCACCCACCTACGCCGCGCCTGCCGCGGGATACGCGGCACCGGGCTATGCCGCTCCTCCTCCGGTGGCGCCTCCACCCGGCGGGTACGCCTACCCTCCCGGCGGCTACCAGCCCGGCCTACCCTCGGCCAAGTACAGCGGCCTGGCCATCGCCTCGCTGGTGCTGTCGATCATCTGGCTCGGCGGCATCGGCGCCATCCTGGCCGTCATCTTCGCCATCATCGCCCTCCGGCAGATCGCCGCCTCCCAGGGACGGCTGAAGGGCAGGGGCCTGTCGATCGCCGGCCTGATCGTCGGCATCATCGGCATTCTCGGAGCGGCCGCCACCTGGTCGGTGGTGGCGTGGGTCGGGGCCAACGCCCATCACGTGACCGTGCCCGAGGGGCAAACGGTGAACGTGAGCGACTCGTTCAGCTTGGGCATATCCACCATGCAGATCAGCAATGTCCAGCCGCTTAGCCAGCCGTCGGGACCGAACTCGGGCGACTACGTGGTGGCCGACGTGCGGATCTGCGCCGGGAACAGCGGCTCGAGCACCGGCGTCATCGATGGGTTGTTCTTCCTCAACACCGGGGGCGGCAACTCCGTCTCCGGGTCCACCACCGCGAGGGTGTCACCGGACATCGGTAGCGTCACGGTCCCGGCCAACTCCTGCCGGAGCGGTCATGTCACCTTCAAGGTCAACTCGGGTGTGAACCCGACCTCGATCGACTACCACGGCTTCTTGCCCTCCACCTACACCTGGACGATTTCGGGCTGATCCCTCGGTTCAGCGCTCCGAGGACGCGGCGGCATCGGCCAGCGAGGCGGCGGCGCGGAGGTGGGCGATCAGGTCGGTCAGGCTCGACCGACCGTTGAGCCCGCTGGTCGAGGGCATGAGGTAGACAGGTCGGTCGCCGAGCGGCTCGGGCTGCCGACCGGCCTTGGCCCTCCGATCGACGACGGCTCGCCAGCCGGCCAGTCCGACGAAGCACACCGCTCCCGGCTGCAGCCACCGGACCAATCGCTCGACGCGGGCCAGGCCCTCTCGGTACTCGCCATCGTCGAGCTCGGCCGCCGTCCGGGTGGCTCGTTTGGCCAGGTCGGTCAGCCCGATGCCCGAGGCGGCCAGGGCGTCGATCGGGTCACGGTCGCGCCGCAACAGACCGGCGCCGAGTGCCGCGGGCCAGAACCGGTTTCCCGGTCGGGCGAAGGGCGTGCCGGCATCGGCCGAGTACACGCTGGGATTCAGCCCACACACCAACAGGCGCATGCCCGGGCCGACGGTGTCGGCCAGCGTCCGGGCCCGGGTTGCCCGCAACCGGACCTCGTCCCCCGAGACCGTGACGGACGCGGCGTCGACCTCGAACCCGGCCCCGGTGACCACATCGATCAGGGACTCGGGTTGCCAGCCGGCAAAGAAGCGGCCCCCGACGTCGTCATCGGGCAGGTCGGTCCCCTCGTAGTCACCGGCCAGCACCTGGATGTCGAAAGGGGAGCCGACGGTCAGGACCCGCTGGAGGTCCCACAGGGCGAGAGGAAGGCGGAGCCGGGGCACATGGAGGTGGGTCATGAACGACCAGCCCCCGCCGATCGAGCGAGTGGCAAAGGGAAGCGCCTCGACATCACCGACCACGTACAGCCCGCCGGGGGCCTGGAGCCGGCACTGGTTGAGCATCACCGGCGATGCGTCGAGGCCGATGAGCGGCTGGCCCAGGTATGGCGCATACCGTCCGGCACCGCACCCCATGTCCATGCGGAGCCTGCCCTCGCCGGCCTGGGCGGCGAAGCGTTCAGCGTCGCCCCGCCGACCGGCCCGGGCGTGCGTCTTCGCCCACCGGAGCCCCCGATCCTCGTAGATGGCCACCGTGTCGTGCTGCACAACCACCGATGCTACGGGCTGGATCAGGGCACGAAGCGGTAGCCCATACCCGATTCGGTCCGGAAGTGTTCGGGCCGGGACGGGTCGGTCTCGAGCTTCCGGCGTACCCGGGCCATGAGCACTCTGAGGTACTCGGTCTCGGTGTCG
>DATMMO010000018.1:0-7781 GCA_035569695.1 Acidimicrobiales bacterium
ATCGACCATGATCGGCTCCACTCCAGCGGTTAGAACTTCAAGTCATCGGGGAAGGGGGTGCCCTTACCGGTCTCCAGGTAGCTCTTGAGGCTCAGGAGGAAGTAGGCCCACCTCGCACTGCAGTGGGCCATGAACTCGACCGGCTCTCGCCAATCGGCGTGCGCGAACAACACCGCGGTCTCGTCGCCGCTGTGGGAGAGGTCGAAGGTGATCTTCGTCCCGACCCACTCGTCAGCACCCTCGACACAGCTCCAGCTCACGTGCCCGGCGGGATCGAGCCGGGTGACCTCCATGACCGCCGCCGGTTCGGGCTGACCGAAGAAGAACTGGATCCGGGAGCCCTCACACGACTCCCCGCCGACGCCGTCACGGGTCCACCAGTTGGAGATCCCGTCCGTTGTCGCTACTGCCTCGTACACGTCTTCCAACGGGGCTGAGATAGCCACGCGGTGTCTGATATCGGGCACCTGATCCTCCTTTGAGCTCGCCGACTTGACCGCCAATCAGGGATACGCAGCCATTCGGATGCCTAAACTATACGCAGCCAAATGGGTGCCTGTCAAGGTCGGCTCGGATAGCTCCTCGCCGGAGGGCCAACGGTTGAGCCCAACCCACCCGGCCGGGGCGGCATGACTGGATAGCCTCGACGACATGGAAACCTGGGATGCCATTCGCGCTCGCCGTGACGTTCGGTCCTACGACGATCGGGCCATCCCTCCCGAGCACCTCGATCGGATTCTCGAGGCGGGCTGGCGCTCGCCTTCGGCATCGAATCGCCAGAAGTGGGATTTCGTCCTGGTGACGGATCCGGACCAGCTCCAGGCACTTTCCACGGTGTGGCAGGGTGCCGGTCATCTGGCTCGGGCCCAGGCCGGGATTGTCCTCGTCGTCCCCGAGCCGGAGAGCGAGCGCTACCGGACGATTGACCAGTACGACCTGGGCCAAGCGACCATGGCCATGATGCTGGCCGCGGCCGACTTGGGGATCGGGACCGGTCATTCCGCCGTAGGCGACCAAGAAGGGCTCCGCCGGATCATCGGAAGCCCGGCGGACCACATGGGCGCGTACATGGTCGCCCTCGGCTATCCGGCCGATCGGCCGCTGACGCCGATCATCAAGCCTGATCGGCGTCCCTTCGACGAAGTCGTTCACCGCAATCGATGGTGATTGGGCGGCCGGCGATCGAGCCGACCGGCCTCTCGGTCTTTGATATCGAAGTGAGATATCGAAATCCGATATCAAGTACTGTCGCCTCATGCGGGAGTTCCTCCGAGGTGCCGTGCGGCTGCACATCCTCCACCACGCGGCGCAGGGCGAGGTGCATGGGGCCTGGTTGACCCAGGAGCTGGCCCACCACGGCTACCAGATAAGCCCCGGTTCGCTGTACCCCACGCTGCACAAGATGGAAACCGAGGGGCTCATCCGATCGCGTCAGCAGGTCGTCAACGGTCGGGCCCGCCGCTCATACGTGGCGACGGCCAAGGGTCGCAGGACGCTTGCATCGGCTAAGCGCCAGCTGAGGGAGCTAGCCGACGAGGTGCTCGGCGATGGGCCGCCGTGAGTAGCGACCAGGGCCCGCTCGATCAGCAGCCGGCCGTGCCCGTGCCCTTCAGCACCATCGGGAGGGAGTGGCTCCGCCTCGGTTGCATCGGATTCGGGGGCCCGCCGACCCACATCAGCCTCCTTCGTCGCCTGTGTGTCGAAGAGCGGGAGTGGATCGAGGCCAAGGAGTTCGAGGACGCCATCGCCACCACCAATCTCCTCCCCGGCCCCGCATCGACCCAGCTGGCCATCTACTGCGCCTGGCGCCTGCGCGGGCGCGCCGGTGCCCTCCTCGGTGGCCTCTGTTTCATCGTCCCGGGGCTGGCGCTCATCCTCGCTCTCTCGGCGGTGTTCCTGGCCAGCAATGCGCCACGATGGATTCTCGGTGCGGCGGCAGGAGCCGGTGCCGCGGTACCTGCGGTCGCCCTCCACGCGGCATGGGGACTGGCCCCGGCAAGCTGGAAGCGCATCGGAACCGAGCATGGCCAGCAGGTCCGCTGGGTCGTCTACGCCCTGGTCGGGGGAGCCGCATCGGCGACCGTCGGTCCTTACCTGGTCCTGGTGCTCGTGGCCTGTGGTGTGACCGAGATCATGATTCGCCGAGCCGGCCGTCCATCGCCACCGCGTTCGTATAGGGCTGTCACCCCGGCCGCCGTCCTTCACGGGGCGGCCGTCGGCGGGCTGGGGGCCTTGTCCTGGGTGGCGCTCAAAGTGGGGGCCCTCTCATACGGCGGCGGGTTCGTGATCATCCCGCTCATGCAGCACGACGCGGTCACCACCTACCACTGGATGACCGGGACCCAGTTCTTGAACGCCGTCGCCCTGGGCCAGGTCACTCCGGGGCCGGTCGTCCAGACCGTGGCCGTGGTGGGCTACGCCGCGGGAGGGATCGGCGGGGGACTGCTGGCCGCGGCGATTGCCTTTGCCCCCTCGTTCGTCTTCGTGTTGCTGGGCGGACGGCACTTCGACCGGATCCGAGCCAACGACTCGGTCGTGTCGTTCCTCACCGGTGCGGGACCAGCGGTCATCGGCGCCATCGCCGGCTCCGCCATCCCGCTCGGTCTCTCCTACAGCCATCTGTGGCAGATCCCGGTGCTGGCCGGGGCACTGATCTGGCTCTTCGTTGTGCGGCACGGTGTGGTGAGCGCCCTTCTCATCGCCGGGGCCGTTGGTGTCGTGGTGGCCCTCGCCGGAGTCCCGGCCTGACGCGTCGGGATTGAACGTGGCGATGGGTTCGGCTCCCCCCCGGTTCGCCCTCAATCCGGTTGCGCTGCCTCCGAATCCGGACTGCCCGCGGCACGAGTCGGACCCACCAACAAGGCCAGCACCGTCGGCGTCACCTCTTCCTCGACCGATCCGCCGAACAATCGATAGACGGCCTCCCGAAATCGACGGAGGACATCGAGCGGTCCGGAACTGCTGTCATCACTCGAATCATCCGAGCCGGCCGTCGTGGAGCCGGCCCCTTCAGCGGGCCCGAACAGCTCATCGTTGGGGTTGATGACGCCCAAGGTCGTCGAGACCGTGGCTCCCTCGCCACAGGACTGGTACAGGCGCGCCGCCAGGTCTTTGAGGGCAATATGTTCCTCCGACGTGAACTGAGGGTCCGACTCCTGCTCGGAGGCGAAAGTGAGGACCGCTTGTGCTTCGCCGTCCTCGCCGCAGAGGCGGAAGATCTCGTCAACGGCCTCCTGTAATGACATGGTCGACGCCTCAGCAGGTAGGTCAGAATTGGCACCCGCTTTCGGTAGGACGCTCAGAACCGTCAGTCGCTGTCCGCGTTCACCCATTGCATTTTGCAACCATCCCATGGCCTCTCCCTCCTCGATATCACTGTCGGTCCGTGGTCCGGGCAGACCCGGCGAAGGGTCTTTTGCGGTTCGGGTGGGGCTGCTCCCTGCCCTTCTACTTTGAGAAGATGACGCTGATCCCGTAGCCGGCGGCGGCCAGGACGATCACCAGACAGAACAATGCTCCCACGAAGGCCAAGAGATTGCGCTGCGGTTTGGTGCCGGTCGCCCCCGAGTGCATGTATCCCGATGCAGAGAGGGCAACGAGACCGAGGGAGTAGACGAGGGTCAATCCTGCTCCGGCACCGAGCCCGATAACCAATATCTTCCACATCGAAGACCAATCCACGTAACTCGCGGCGATCAGGTGCATCATCAGTCTCCTCTCACGTGGCTAGTGCGGGCTCGTGTGGGGCACCGCCCTTTTCTTCCCAGTCGTCGTTGACGTTGCTGGAGTTGACGGCTGACTTTCGGGACAGCCAGTAGATGAACGAACAGAAGGCGGCGAGAATGACAGACATGACGATGACCCCGCCATCGCCCCCGATGCCATTGACCAGCGCAAAGGAAAGCGCACCCACTGCGGCGGCGGCGGGCAGCGTTACCACCCATGTGACCACCATCCGGCCAAAGACGACCCACCGGACGGGCTGGGCCCGACCGACGCCGGCGCCCACGACCGAACCGGCGCATACCTGCGTGGTGGAGAGGGGTATGCCGAAATGGGTGGAGGACAGGATCACGGCGGCGGACGTGGCTTCGGCGGCAAAACCCTGAGGTGATTCGATTTCGATCAGGCCCTTGCCCAACGTGCGGATGATCCTCCATCCTCCGATGTAGGTTCCGAGGGATATGGCGAGAGCACAGCTGACGATGACCCAGTTGGGGGTGCCGGCGGCCGCCGTGATGCTCTTGTTTGCCACCAGGGCCAGCGTCAGGATGCCCATGGTCTTTTGGGCGTCGTTGGTGCCGTGGGCCAGTGAGACGAGCGAGGCAGTCCCGATCTGACCCCAACGGAATCCGGAAGTTCGCACATTGTCGACGACCTTGGTGGTCGCCCGATAGGCGAGCCAGGTGGCCGCCGCGGCCACCAGTCCGGCAATGATCGGAGCGAAGATGGCCGGGATGAATACCTTTGACGCCACGCCAGACCAAATCACGGCGCTGGCTCCGGCGTGCACCATGGTGGCTCCGATGACGCCTCCGATCAGGGCATGGGACGAACTGGAGGGAATGCCCAGGTACCAGGTCGCGACGTTCCAGGCGATCCCACCGGCCAAACCCGAGAACACCACTTCGATGGTCACCATGTCCTGGTTGACGATGCCCGAGGCGATCGTCGCCGCCACCGAAAGGGACAGGAACGCACCGAGCAGGTTGGCGATCCCCGAGATGGCGACGGCCAATTTCGGTTTGAGGGCACCGGTGGCGATTGAAGTCGCCATTGCGTTGGCGGAGTCGTGGAAGCCGTTCGTGAAGTCGAAGCTCAGGCCGACGATGACAACCATGGCCAGGATGAAGTCATTCGAACCGCTCATGCCGAGAGACTTAACAGACGTTCCCCGGATTGTCGTGCCCAAATGGGTGAAGATCGCCCATGAGCAGAAGATTTAATCTCACGTTCACGCCGTCGTGTCATGTGCATAACCTATCGGCGAGCGCAGCACTGAGCCATCGGATCCATAGCCTCGAGGAATTGATGCTATTTGCCGCGTGACGACCGAGGGCAGAGCGCAACACCGCCACACTGGCGACTACCCGATTCCGCCGTCCTTGGTCACGTCTTTATACGTTCGCCCTACTCGAACAGTTCGGTGGCGGGGCCGACGATGAGTGGGTCGGGCGCGATGGCGATCTCGGGATCCTTGTGGGGGTAGTCAATGGTGCTGAGGACGTGGCGCATGGCGTTGAGGCGTCCCCTGCGCTTGTCATTGCTCTTCACCACGGTCCATCGGGCCCAGTCGGTGTCGGTCCCCACGAACATCGCCTCTTTGGCGTGGGTGTAGTCATCCCAACGGTCGAGGGATTCGAGGTCGGTCGGTGAGAGCTTCCATCGGCGGACAAAATCGATCTGGCGGACCATGAATCTGGTGCGCTGCTCGTTCTTGGAGACGGAGAACCACAGCTTCACCAGGTCGATCCCATCGTCGACCAGCAGTTTCTCGAAGGCCGGCACCTGGTCGATGAACTGGTCGTATTGGTCATTGCTGCAATAGCCCATGACCCGTTCCACACCGGCACGGTTGTACCAGGAACGGTCGAACAGGACGATCTCGCCCCCGGAGGGGAGGTGGGGGACATAGCGCTGGAAGTACCACTCGGTGAGCTCTCGTTCGTTGGGCTTCTCGAGGGCCACAACTCGTGCGCCCCGGGGGTTCAGGTGCTCCATGAAGCGCTTGATCGTGCCGCCTTTTCCGGCTGCATCCCGCCCCTCGAAGATGATCAGCATCCGACGGCCGCTCTCTTTGAGATAGTTCTGGAGCTTCAGAAGCTCGATCTGCAGTTTGCGCTTGGTGACTTCGTACTCCTCATGGTCGAAGCGGTCTGGGTAGGGGTAGCCCTCTCGCCACGTATCGACCTCCCGACCATCCTTCCAGTACAAGATGGGTTCGTCATCACCGTCGTCAACCACCATGAATAAGTCAAGATCCGAATTGAGCGCGGTCACAGCTCTTGCCTCCTTGATTGTTGAAGCATCTGGGTGAAATCCAGCCTGAACGCCGCACGTGTCGTGGATTCGGCTCGCGTCGCGGCCTCATCGTAGGCCGGTAACGATGGATGGCAACTACTTGTCGGTCCGTTCCAGAGACGGTTCGATCGAGGGACCGGCGTCGGCGGTGGCCTGACCACCTTGTGGCGAGAAATGGCAAGCTTTGGGTTGGGGACAAAGGCGCTGACTCGACAATCAGAACCACTTCTTTCGCTTGAAAGCGACACACAAGAGCGCGACGTAAACCAGGCAAAGCCAGGAAATTGAGCACCGCCTTTTGTCGAAACCAAGATAGGCGAGATGCTGGCCAAAGAATCCGGTCGCGGTGACGAACGGGGCCCAACTCATGAGCCTCTGATCAAATGCCGGCTTCCCGCCCCCCGGTTAAGGCGAAGCGTGGCCGACCTAGCGTGTTGAGTGACGAGCGAGTGAAGATGCCGGAGAATGGGTCACAGGAAGGTATGCGCAGAGTGAAATCTTCGTGGCGTCCTGACCAACGGTTCGAGGCCCTCGGTACGCTTGGTCGACGACCAGAGAAGCACATCGACGGATCGGACAGGTGATGCTTGCGGAACCGCTGAGATACGTAACGAAAATGACGAGGTGTGACCACTGTGGAGTTGCCTTCGCCAGTGCCTACCAAGAGGTGATCGATGCCGTCACGCGGGACGTCGCCTCGGTCCATACCGAGATGTGCCCGGCTGGCCACGTCCTGGACTACGAGGAAGGCGACTACTACCTCGTCTAGTCGGACGCCCGAAACGGCCGGCCGGACAAAGGTGTTCCCAGCCTCAACCGGTGGTGATCTGGCGGAAGGCCAACTTCCAGCCCCCCGGGGTTCGGGCGAAGCGGTCGTGATAGTGGCCGATGGATCGAACGACGGGTGCGCCCAGCGTGTCGCCCACGAACAGCCAG
Organism: Acidimicrobiales bacterium; assembly: GCA_035569695.1. Taxonomy (GTDB): domain Bacteria; phylum Actinomycetota; class Acidimicrobiia; order Acidimicrobiales; family RAAP-2; genus DASXMT01. The sequence goes on from DATMMO010000018.1 coordinate 6,958, forward strand.
TAGGACTCGGCTTCGGCCGTGTCGCTCCCATCGACCCGCACGGCCAGCGTGGTGTTCACATGCCGGGTGTTGGTTCCGGGCCCCTGGAAACCGTCGGCTCGGCGCTTGCGCCGGTCAGCAGCGATCTGGTCCTTCCCCTCGGTGCGGCTGTGGCCGAGCTGCTGGCGCTGGCTGCCGGGAAACTCCCACACGGCGTCGTCGGTGAAGCAAGCCAGGTAGTCGGCCAGGTCGGGGTCCATGTCGGCCAGGTGGGCCAGCCGGGCCACCAGATTTCGGATCTCCTGCTCGTCGGCCAACCGTTGCACGGCGTCGTCGTCCATGGCGTCCCCTCTTTCGTCTCATGTCTGTCGAATCTGCTTGCGACGATAGCGAGCCTCTACTGGCCACCGTCGACGGGGCGCTGCGTCATCGCTTCAGACTTGCTCCATCAGTGGCAGGTTCGAGTAGATCGGGACTGGACGAGCTGAATGGCGGTGACGGTTCGCGGTCGGCAGCTCAACTGCCGACACTCGACTGGGCGGCCACTTTGTCCAGAGCCTTGGCATCGGAGTTGAGCAGGTAGCCCTTGGCCACGGCCGAGGCGACGGCTTGGTTCCACTTCTTCACGAACGTCTGGTGCGTCGGGTACAACTGCGCCAGCTTCGCCGCGGTGAACGGAACGGTGGTCCCGAAGAGCTTGCAGAACCCGCCTCCGGCGCTGGAGGTGTCCCCGGTCCCGTTCACGACCGCGATCGGCGCCGCCACCTGGGGAGTACGAATCCCCCCGACCGCCTCACCATTGCTGTCGGTCACGTACGCACTGGGCCCGGACACGTCCAGGCGCG
>DATMMO010000019.1:0-8884 GCA_035569695.1 Acidimicrobiales bacterium
ACGCCCTGCTCGAAGACGTCTGGACCGGGGAGCAACGGTCCATCCCCTGTGCCGTGCTCGTCGACGGCAGCCACCGGGTGCCCGACGAGTCCCTGTACCTGGCCCGACCAGGCACGGCCCGGGCCGGTGATTGCGTGGCCCCGAGGACGGTGCTCGAGGCCATCCTCGAGGGTCGGCGCCGGGCCCTCGAGCTGACCGGTACGGCGACGGGGCAAGCTCCGCTGGCCTTGACGGGCGCACCCTGACCGCAGCTGACCGAACGACCCATGGATAGCGGGGCGCAAGCTCCGAGACGAGGAGGAACCAGTTCAATGGGACGCGTTGAAGGAAAGGTGGCGTTCATCACCGGCGCGGCCCGGGGACAGGGCCGCAGCCACGCCATCCGATTGGCCGAGGAGGGCGCCGACATCATCGCGGTGGACATCTGCGAGGACGTGGCCTCGGCCACCTACGCCATGAGTACGGCCGACGAGCTGGCCGAGACGGCCAAGCATGTCGAGGCGGCCGGTCGGCGGGCGGTGACGTTCACGGCCGACGTGCGCGACCAGGAGGCGCTGCACCGCGCCGCCACCGAAGGCGCCTCGGAGCTGGGCAAGATCGACGTGGTGGTGGCCAACGCCGGCATCTGCACGCTGCAGCCCTGGGACGAGGTGACCCCAGAGGTCTGGAAGGAGGTCACCGACATCAACCTCACCGGTGTGTGGAACACCTGCTTCGTCACCGCTCCGCATGTCATTGCGGCCGGCGGGGGGGCGATGATCCTGATCAGCTCGACGGCCGGGTTGAAGGGACAGCCCTTCCTCGCTCCCTACGTCGCCGCCAAGCACGGGGTCGTCGGCATCATGCGCGTGCTGGCCAACGAGCTGGCCGAGCACCACATCCGGGTCAACACGGTCCACCCCACCGGGGTCGACACCCCCCTGCTCGAAGCCATGTACTCGATGAACAGCCTCCTCGACGCCCACCCCGACCTCGCCCCCATCTTCTCGAACACCCTGCCGGTCGAGGTGCTGGAACCGAGAGATATCTCCAGCACCGTGCTGCACCTGGCCTCCGACGAGGCCAAGTACATCACCGGGGTGACCCTGTCCGTCGACGCCGGCGCCAACGTCCGCTGAGGCCGGGGCCATCCCCATCATGAGCGCGGAGACCGACCGATGAGCAGCGCCGGCCACTACCGGTACCTGTTCACGCCGTTACGGATCGGGCCCCTGACCGTCCGCAACCGGATCGTGTTCTCCGCCCACCTGACCAACTACGCCGAGGACGGGCTGCCCACGGACCAGCACGCCGCCTACTACGCGGCCCGGGCGGCCGGCGGCGCCGGGCTGATCGTCACCGAGGAGCACTCCACCCACATCACTGACTGGCCCTACGAGAAGCTCATCCACGGCTTCAACCCGGCGGTCATCCCCGGCTACCGGCGCATCACCGAGGCCGTCCACGCCCACGACGTGCCCATCCTGGCCCAGATCAACCACAACGGCGGCCAGGCCTCGAGCATGTACTCGCGCCTGCCGGTGTGGGCGCCCAGCCCGGTTCCCGATCCGCTCTTCCGGGAGGTACCCAAGGCGGTGGAGGCCCACGAGATCCGGGAGATCGTGGCCGGCTACGCCACCGTGGCCGGCCACTGCATTGCCGGCGGGTTCGACGGGATCGAGCTGCAGTGCTCCCATTCCTCCATCGTCCGGGGGTTCCTGTCGCCGGCCACCAACCAGCGGACCGACCGCTACGGGGGCACGCTGGCCAACCGGGCCCGGTTGCTGTTGGAGATCGTCGACGCCGTCCGGGAGACCATCGGCAGCGACAAGGCGTTGGGCGTGCGCATCTGCGGTGACGAATTGATCGAGGGCGGCACCACCATCGACGACGCCGTGGCCGTGGCTCGGATGGTGGACGCCACCGGCAGGGTCGACTACATCAACACGTCGATCGGCGTGGCCACCGCCACCTTGTACATGATCGAGGCCAGCATGCAGGTGCCACCGGGGTACGCCATGTTCATCCCCAGTGCCATCCGGGAGGCGGTAGCCATCCCGGTAGTCGGGGTGGGTCGGTTCAAGGACCCGCTCCAGGCCGACCGGGCCCTGGAGTCGGGACAGTGCGACCTGGTCGGGGTGGTACGAGGGCAGATTGCCGATGCCGACTTCGCGGCCAAGGCCCACTCCGGCCATGCCACGGAGATACGCAGCTGCCTGTCGTGCAACCAGGAGTGCGTGGGCCGCATGGGGCTCAACCGATGGCTGGGCTGCATCGAGAACCCGCGCACCGGGCTCGAGTCGATTGCCCTCCCCCCACCGCACCGCCGGTCGCGGGTGCTGGTCATCGGGGGTGGGCCCGGTGGCCTCCAGGCGGCGGTGACGGCGGCGGAACGGGGCCACCAGGTGACCCTGGTCGAACGACACGAGCGGCTCGGCGGCCAGGTCCAGGTGGCGGCCAGCGTTCCCAGCCGAGCCGAGTTCCTCGACATCGTGCGCAACCTGATCACCCAGGCGCGCCGTCTCGGGGTGGAGATACGCCTGGGCACCGAGGCCAACGCCGATCTGGTCCGGACCGAGCATCCCGACGTCGTGGTCCTGGCCACGGGGGCTCGACCGCTGGCCCCGTGGTGGTCGGGCGGCCATCCCCGGGTCGTCGACGTGCGTGATGTGCTCGAGGGGCGGGTGGCTCCGTCCGGGGACGTGGTGCTCATCGACGAGCTCGGGTTCCACCAGGCCACGGCTACCGCTGAGCTGTTGGCCGACCGGGGGTGCCGGGTCGAGGTGGCCGCAAACGGCATGGTCGTCGGTCAGGACCTGGGGATCACCCTCGACATGGAGACGTGGAACGTCAAGGCCCACGCCAAGGGGATCAGCCAGAGCACCGACCTCGTCCCCATGGGGGTGGCCGACGGCGACGGCGACGGCGTGATCCTGACCCTCCAGCACCATCCGACCGGCCGGGACGAGGTGCGCCCGTGCGACTGGGTGGTCTGCGCCGTCCATCAGCAACCCGAGGACGCACTGTGGCGGGAGCTGCTGGGTTCCCCGTTCCCGGTCCACCGGGTCGGTGACTGCCTGGCCCCCCGCCGGGCCCACGCCGCGGTGATCGAGGGTCATCGCGTGGCGGTGGCGCTGTGAGTCCGTCGCCGCGTGGTGGTGAGCCCGGGAGCCCGTTCCCGGCGGAAAGGCCCCTGGCCATCATCGTGGCCCGAACCGGCCAGCTCCCCCGCGGCGGTGACGAGGCCGTGGCCGAGGCCGGCGGCCTGGCTCTGGTGGTGGGCTCGGGAGCAGAGGAAGCGGCCGACTCTCTCAGCGCGGCCGAACAAGCCTGGTGGTGCGACACCGGCCCAGGACTCGGAGTGGGGGCCCTGGCCAGTGCGCTGGCCCAGACCGTGAACGCCGTTCCCCTGGTCATCGTGCCCGCTTCCCCCGACGGTCGGGATCTGGCTCCCCGACTGGCGGCGGCACTGGACCGGCCCCTGTTGGCCTCCGCCGTCCAGGTCACCATGGACGATAGTTCGGCCGGAACCATGGCCCAGCTGTCCCGACTGGACGACCGGGTCCTCATCCCGGTTCGGGTCGAGGGACCGGCGGTGGCCACGCTGGTCCCCGGGGTGCGCACGGTCACGCCGGTGGCCGCAGTCAAGCCCAGCCAACCGGTCGTGTTGGCCGACCCGGTCGGAACCGTGTTGGACCCCGAGGTGCTCGAGGTCCTGGAGCCCGATCCGGCCACCATGGATCTGAGTGAGGCGCAGCGGGTGCTGGCCGGCGGGGCCGGCCTCGTCGCCGGCGCCGGCGGCGACGCGGGGGCTCACGCCCTGTTCGAACTGGTCGGGCTGGTGGCCGGCGCCCTGGGCGGATCGGCCGGCGCCACCCGGGTGGCCACCGACGCCGGATGGATCGGCTACGAGCGCCAGATCGGCACCACCGGGGTCACCATCGACCCCGATCTCTACATCGCCCTCGGCGTCTCGGGTGCCACCCAGCACACCGGCGGTATCGGTGCGCCCCGCCACATCGTCAGCGTGAACACCGACCCCTCGTGTCCGATGACAGCCATGGCCGATCTCGGGCTGGTGACCGACGCGGCGGGGCTACTGGTGGAGCTGGCCCGCCGATTCGACCTTCCCGTTCCCAACGAGGTGCCCAATGCCTGAGACAAAACCGCCGAGGACAACTCCGCCGAGGACGACCCAGTCGAGGACGACGGGGGCTGGGACCGCGATCCTCGATGCCGTGGTGGTCGGGGCCGGCCCGGCTGGTTCGGCTGCGGCTCTGGCCCTGGCCCGGGCCGGTCGGTCCGTGGTGCTGGTCGAGCGGGGACTCTTCCCCGGGTCGAAGAACGTCTACGGCGGGGTCGTCTACGGGCGCGTCCTCGACGCGCTCATCCCCGGCTGGTGGGAGGAGGTGCCCGTCGAGCGGTGGGTGGTCCGCCGCTCGACCATGATGATGACGGCCGACCAATCCTTGTCGGTCGACTACCGGTCCCAGGCGTGGGGGTCTGCGCCCTACAACGGGATGACCACCTACCGGGCCGACTTCGACAGCTGGCTGGCAGGCAAGGCGGTGGAAGCCGGGGCCCAGTTGGTCACCTCGACGGTGGCGACGGGCCTCCTCCGCGACCCGGCCGGTCGGGTGGTCGGCGTGCGAACCGATCGGCCCGATGGCGACCTGCCGGCCAAGCTGGTGGTGGCCTGTGACGGCGTCAACTCGTTCCTGGCCAAGGAGGCCGGACTCCTCCCCCGGGCCGAGGCCGACCACCACACCCTCGGGGTCAAAGAGGTCCTGGGCCTGCCGGCCGAGGTGATCAACGACCGGTTCGGCCTGCAGAGCCACGAGGGGCTGGACATCGAGATGGTCGGCTGCACGCGGGGAATCCCGGGAGGGGGCTTCCTCTATACCAATGCCGACTCGGTGGCCGTCGGCGTCGTCCTGTCGCTTCCCGACCTGGCCAAGTCGGGCGTGCGTCCCGAGGAGATCATCACCGACCTGAAGGCTCACCCCTCGATCGCGCCCTACCTCCGGGGGGCCGACGTCAAGGAGTACGCCGCCCACCTGATCCCCGAGGGCGGTTACGACACCATGCCCAAGTTGGCCATGGACGGGATGTTGATCGCCGGGGACGCGGCGGCCATGACCCTGGCCGCCGGCATCTGGCTCGAGGGTGTCAACTTCGCCATCGGGTCGGGGTACGCCGCCGGCCGAGCGGCAGATCGGGCCATCGCCGCCGGCGACGTGTCCGAGCTGGGCCTGGCCTCGTACCGGGCAGACCTGGAAGGTCAATTCGTCCTGGCCGATCACAAGCGTCTGAGGCGGGCCCCGGCCCTGGTGCTCTCGGACCGCATCCAGCACCGCTATCCGGGGATGGTGTGCGACCTGGTCGAGAGCATGTTCACCGTGACCAATCCCACCCCCAAGCCCGGTGCGGTGCGCCTGGCCCGGCGGGCCGCGGCCCACCACGGGGTGAAGCTCTGGGAGCTGGCCAGCGACACCATCCGAGCGGCGAGGATCTTCGGATGACGGCCCACGAACGACACGGCACAGCGGGACACAGCACGGCCGCTCCCGGGCTGGAGCATCGTTACCTGGGGACCTCGTTCGAGGAGCTCATGGCCACGGTCGACTTCCGGGTGGGCTCGCGGGCCCACATCGTCGTCGACTCGGATGTCTGCCGATCGTGCACCACCAAGGCGTGCGTGACCGCGTGCCCCGCCAACCTGTTCGCCCCCACTGCCGACGGCGGCATCCTGTTCAACTACGAGGAGTGCTTCGAGTGCGGGACCTGTTACATGGTCTGCAATCACGAGGGCGCCCTGAGCTGGACTTATCCCGACGGCGGCCACGGCGTCGAATTCCGGCACGGTTGAGGTCCATGCCCCCAGCCGACCCCCCATCGCAGACCCCGCTCGTCGTGGCTTGTGTCCGCTACACCGATCTACGACCCGACGTCGACCCCCTGACCGGAGCCATCACCCGGGACGTGCATCGGGCCGGGCTGTCGGCAGCCGACGAAGCCGCGGCCGAGCACGCACTGCGGATCGCCGAGGCCTGGTCGGGCCGCGTCCTGGTGGTCACGGCGGGGCCGGCGGCGGCCGACGGCACGCTCCGCGAGATCATGGCCCTCGGTTGCGATGTCCTCCGGATCCCCTGGCCCGGCGAGAGCGCCGGACCGGGGTCGGACCAGAGCTTCGTGGACGACATCGGAGGGGACGAACGAGCAGTGGCCCGAGCTGTCGCCGCGGCCGTCCGGACCGCCGGCGATCCCGCCCTGGTGATCTGCGGGGATCGCTCGGCCGACCGGGGCACGGGCGCCTTCCCTGCCTTTTTGGCCCACGAGCTCGGTGCGGCCCAGGCCCTCGGCCTGGTCGAACTGCAGCCGGACGACGGAGGGGTCCTGGCCGAGCGCCGACTCGACGGTGGGCGACGCGAGCGGCTCCGGGTGCCCCGGCCGGCCGTGTGCTCCGTGGAGGGGGCCGGGGTCCGGCTCCGGAGGGCGCCGCTCCCGGCCACGCTGGCCGCAGGACGCTCCGCCGTCCCCACTGCCCCTGCTCGGGTCACGGCAACCCACGTCGGCACCGGACCGGTCACCACCGGCCCTGTGGTCCCGTACCGTCCGCGGACCCGGGTAATACCGCCCCCCGACAGCGCCGCCCCTCGCCAGCGTCTCTTGTCGCTCACCGGCGCCCTGGTGGCCCACGAGCCACCGACCATCATCGGCCCGGTCGAGGCCGTCGAGGCCGCCGATGCCCTGCTCTCCTTCCTGGCTCGCCACGGGTATCTCGACGACGACCAGGCCGGGCCGTCAGCATGAGCGGCTCGCGGCTCGCCGCGCTGGCCTGGCCCGACGTTCCCACCGGGGTGTTGGCCGTTCCCGTCGGCTCCACCGAGCAACACGGGCCCCACCTCCCGGTGACCACCGATACCGACATCGCCGAAGCCATCGTCGACGGCCTGTCCCAACGGCGACCCGACGTGGTCGTGGCGCCGGCCGTGTCGTATGGATCGAGCGGCGAACATGCCGGCTTCGCCGGCACCCTCTCCATCGGGCGCGACGCCACCGAGCTCCTCCTGGTGGAGCTGGGGCGCTCGGGGGCCGACTCGTTCGGACGAACCCTGCTGGTATCCACCCATGGGGGCAATGCCGACCCGGTGAACCGAGCGGTCACCCGCCTGCGGGAAGAAGGGCGCGACGTCCGAGCCTGGGCTCCCCGGTGGGAGGGCGACGCCCATGCCGGCCGGGTCGAGACCTCGGTCATGCTGGCCGTGGCTCCCGATCGCGTCGCTCTCGACCGCGCCACATCGGGAAACACCACGCCCCTGGCCGAGCTCCTACCCGTCCTGTCCACAGGCGGGACCCAGGCCGTGAGCGAGAATGGCGTACTCGGCGACCCGACCGGGGCGTCGGCCGACGAGGGTCGTCGTCTCCTGGACGCGGCCATCGACGACCTGGAGGCGCTGGTGATCGACTGGATGCAGGTTCTGACAGCCACCCCCGACCGATGAACCGGACAGCCGTGGTCACCGGCGGAGCCCGTGGCATCGGGGCGGCCACCGTCCGACGGCTGGTCGCCGACGGCTGGTCGGTGGTGGCCATCGATCGGGGATCCGACGATCCCCGCCTGCCCTACGCCATGGGCACGGCCGAACAGCTCCATGCCGTCACCGATGCGGTCAGCGATCAGGCCATCGCCGTGGTCGGCGACGCCACCTCGCTCGCCGTCATGACCGAGGCCATCGACACCGCGGAGCGCCGGTTCGGGGGTGTGGATGCGATCATCGCCGCCGCCGGAGTCATCGCCGGAGGTGTACCCCAATGGGAGATGCCCGAGGAGCAACAGCAAGCCCTGCTCGACATCAACCTGGGCGGGGTGCTGGTGGCGGCTCGAGCGGGGATCCCGGCCCTGTTGCGTCAGCCGGTGCCACGCCACGGACGGTTCCTGGCCGTCGCCTCGGCCGCCGCCGCCCGAGGCATGCCCATGCTGGCCGTCTACAGCGCGGCCAAGGCCGGAGTGGTCGGCTTGGTCCGGGGCTTGGCCGCCGAGCTGCGGGGTACGGGCGTGACCGCCAATTCCGTGAGCCCGGGGTCGACGGACACCGACATCCTGATCGAGAGCGCTCGGTTGTACCGCCTGGAGTCGGCCCAGTCCTTCGCCGACCAGCAGGTCCTCGAGCGATTGCTCGACCCCGAGGAAGTGGCCGCCACCCTGGCCTGGCTGGCCGGTCCCGAGAGCAGCGGTATGACCGGGGCCAACGTCGCCGTGGACGGCGGCCTGACCCTTTGACCCCGCTGCCGCCGGGCTGGCGCCTGGTCATCGACCCGTCGGTCCGGACCCTCGATGACGGGAATGCCCTGGTCGGCGGGTACCCGGGCCGAATGCTGCGGCTCAGCGGGTCGGGTCGGGCGGCCGTCGCCGGACTGATCGCCGGGAGCCGGGGGTCGGTAGCCGCCCGCCGCCTGGGCCGGCGACTGGTCAACACGGGCATGGCCCACCCCCGGCCGCCGAGCGTCCAGGACATCGGAGACGTGACGGTGGTGATCCCGGCCAAGGACCGGGCCGACCTGCTCGAGCGTTGCCTCACGGCAGTAGGCCCCAAGGTGCGCGTGGTGGTGGTGGACGACGGGTCTGCCTGTCCTGACGCCATCGAGGAGGTCTGCCGTCGCCACGGGGCCAGGCTGATGGTCCGGGACCACTGCGGCGGTCCCGCCGTGGCCCGCAACGATGCGCTGGCCGAGGTGCGCACCGATCTGATCGCCTTCCTCGACAGCGACTGCGTACCCCCCGCCGACTGGATCCTCGAGCTGGTGGGGCTGTTCGGTGACCCCGAGATCGGTGCCGTCGCCCCGCGTGTCCGGCCCCTGACCATGCCGACCAAGGGTCGACCGAACGTTCTCGAACGCTACG
>DATMMO010000020.1:0-3049 GCA_035569695.1 Acidimicrobiales bacterium
CGAGCAGGGCGTGGCCGTCGGCAATGGCGCGGATCCGGGCCCGGAGCTCGCGACGGACACCGGCGCGGGCCAGGCGCGTGTTGGCGTCGGCCAGATCACCGCTCAGCGACAGCAGCGTGCCGGCGATTTGGTCCGGTGTGACCAGAGCCACCTCGCGCCCCGATCCCGCCAACCACTCGGCAATGCCCACGCCGATCGGGCCGCCGATCGGATCGTGCACGACCACGGGCCCACCGGGAACCAGGTCGAGACCGCCGGCGAGGAGGGCGGCGGCATCGAGCACGATGGTGGACCCGTCCACCGGAATGTCCAGGGGCGACGCCTGCGCCCCGGTGGCCAGGATCACGTCCCGGCCCTCGATCATGGCCCGGTCCACATCGTCCGGAGTCACTTCGGCGTCGAGGGCGATGGTCACCGACAGCCGCCGGCACTCCGACTCCAGCCAGTCGGTCAACAGGGCCAAACGCTCGCGCCCCGGGCCCACGGCGCCAGCCCGCAAGGCGCCGCCCACCGCCGGGGTGCGCTCGGCCACCTCTACGCTGTGCCCTCGCTCGGCCAGCACCCGGGCGCACTCGAGGCCGGCTGGTCCTCCGCCCACCACCAGAACGTCCCGGGCCGCCGCGTCCATGCCCTCGATGGAGGGCTCGTCGGTCTCGTGGCCGCTCCGAGGTTCGCCTACGCAGCTGACGATGGGGTTGCGGTTGTCGCGGACGTGGCAGGCCTGGTTGCACAGGATGCAGGGCCGCACGCGCTCCCGCGACCCGGCCCGGACCAGTTCCACCAGACGGGGATCGGCGATCTGGGCCCTGGTCATCTCGACCAGGTCGGCCGCGCCTGCATCCAGGGCCGCCTGGGCGGCAAGAGGGTCGACCACGCTGCCTTGGAGGACGACGGGCACCCGCCCGGCCGCCGCGTCGCGCATCTGGCCACACAGGTCGAGGTTGAACCCCGGATCGGCATGGGCGTCGGGACGGTAGGCGGAGGCCGAGAACGGACCACCGCGCACCACCACCAGGAGGTCGACCAGGCCGGCCAGCTCGGCCACGTGCTCGGCCGCGTGGTCGGGGGTGACCCCGGCCCACGGGGCCAGCTCGTCACAGGACAGTCGTACCGACAGCACCGAGCCGCTCCCGATGGCCCGGCGGACGGCGGCCAGGACCTGGCGGGTCAGGTGCAGCCGATCGGTGCCGAACGAGTCGGTGCGCATGTTGGTCAAACCGGAGTGGAACTGGCGCAGGAGGGAGATGGGGCCGATGTCGATCTCGACCCCATCGAGACCGGCGGCGGCGGCGATCCGCGCTGCCTGGCCGAAGCCGGCCACCACGGCGGCCATCTCCACCTCGCCCATCTCGGCCGGCATCTCCCGGCTCACGGCGTCGCCCACCGGGGAGGGGGCCCACAGGACGGATTGGGAATAGGCGCTCGATCCCTGGCCCCCGGCGTGCCCCAGCCCGGCCAGCACCAGGGCGCCGTGGGGATGGCAGGCGTCGGCCACCGCCGTCCAGCCCGGACCACAGCCGGTGGCCAGTGGTGCGCGTTCATAGGGCCAGTCGGACGGGTGCACCGATGCGGTCTCGGTCACGATGACGCCGGCGCCACCGGCAGCACGCCGCTGGTAGTAGGCGACGTGTCGGTCCGAGATGTCCCGGCCCCGGCCCCGGCCCAGGTTGGTCTCGTGGGGGCCGAAGACGACCCGGGAGGGCGCGTGCCGTCCGGCTAGCTCAACGGCGTCGACGAGCCCGGGCATCGGTCAGCAACTGCTCGAGCTGGGCTCGAAGCTGGCCAAAGGGTTCTCGTCGCAGGCCCGGTCAGGCCGGCGGGGGGTGAAGGCCACGGCCACAGCCGCCTGCTCGGGTGCCGCCACCTCGACCGAGGCGCGTCGGGTGATGCGGGAGTGGTCGAGCGAGGGCTTGGGGGCCACGGCGTCGCCCCGCTCGGCCAGCGACAGCTCGCCCAGGCCCCGGACGCACTCGGGATCAGGGCCGTCCAGGGGCAGCCCGGTGAAGAACTTGGCCGCCATGCATCCACCCCGACACGAGTCGTAGTGACCGCACGAGCTGCACGCTCCACCCGAGGTGGGTTGGCGCAATTCGAGGAACAGGTCCGACTGGCGCCAGACGCCGGCGAACCCGCCCGTGGCCCGGACGTTGCCCGCCTTGAACTCGTCATGGATGGCGAAGGGGCAGGCGTAGACGTCACCGACGGGATCGATGAGGCAGACCACCCGGCCGGCGCCGCACAGGTTGAGCCCGGGGAGGGCCTCGCCGAAGGCGGCCAGGTGGAAGAAGGAGTCTCCCGTCAGCACCTGCTCGCCGTGGGCCATGAGCCAGTCGTAGAGCTCCCGTTGCTGGCCGGCGGTGGGATGGAGCTGGTCCCACACATCGGCTCCCCGCCCCGACGGGCGAAGCCGGGTCAGCCGGAGCTGGGCTCCGTACCGGTCGGCGATGGCCTTGAACGCGTCCAGCTGGGAAACGTTCTCTCTGGTGATGACCACCGAGATCTTGAATCCGGCAAACCCGGCGTCGGCCAGGTTCTCCATGGCCCCCACCGCCGTGGCGTAGGAACCCTCGCCCCGTACGGCGTCGTTCACCGTCGCGGTGGCACCGTCGAGCGAGATCTGGACGTCGACGTAGTCGCTGGCGGCCAGGCGCCGGGCCACCTCGGGGGTGATGCGGGACCCGTTGGTCGAGAACTTGACCCCGACATGGTGGGCGGTGGCGTAGTCGACCAGCTCCCAGAAGTCCCGACGCACGGTGGGCTCGCCCCCGCCGATGTTCACGTAGAACACCTGCATCCGTTGGAGCTCGTCGATGACGGCTTTGCACTCCTCGGTGGAGAGCTCGTCAGGGTCGCGCCGGCCCGAGCTGGACAGGCAGTGGACGCAGGCCAGGTTGCAGGCGTAGGTCAGCTCCCAGGTGAGGCAGATCGGCGCGTCCAGGCCATACCGGAACTGCTCTACCACTTCGGTACCCGGCGCCTGTCGTTCCTGAAGACACCGGCGCTGCTCGCCGTCGTGAACTCGCTGGCCAGCCAGCCAAGCGCCAGGGCG
>DATMMO010000021.1:0-10499 GCA_035569695.1 Acidimicrobiales bacterium
CTTCGATGGTGGTGCGGGGGTGGGCCACCAGGTTGTGAAACCAGTCGGGGTTGGTGTCAGCGCCGCCCTTGGAGGCAAAGATGGCGTAGCGGCCGCCGTCCAATGGTTGATAGACCAGCGGATTGACCCGCTCGGTCCCAGACTTCGCCCCGGCGTGGTGCAGGAGAAGCACCGGGGCTCCCTCGAAGGGTCCGCCGACCTTGCCCTGGTTGGCCCGGAACTCATTGATGATCTCGGTATTGAAATCAACCACAGCACTACTTCTCCTCTGGCGTCTCCGACGCAATCGTCCCTACCCGGTCAGGCACCCTGTCTACCGGCTGGCGGCCACGGGCCGTTACCAGGGCATGCCGGCGCCGCCGTTGGGCCGGAGGATCTGCCCGGTGACAAAGCTGGCGGCGTCGGATACGAGATACAAGATGGCGAAGGCAATATCGGTGGGCATACCCACCCGGGCCAACGGGGCCATGTTCGAGGCCCAGTCCACGTAGGCCTGGTAGCGAACGGGATCGACCTCGCCCGACTCGTCGATGAAGTGTGCTCGCGAGAAGTTGGAGAGGATGACGCCGGGGGCCAGCGCGTTGGCCCGTATCCCGTGGGGCGCACCCTCGGCGGCCACCGTCTTGGTCAGCTGAGCCACCGCCGCCTTGGTCATGGCGTAAGTGCTCATCGTGGGAGCCGGGCTGTCTATGGCCCCCGATGAGATGTTGACGATGTGCCCGGAACCCTGGGGGATCATGGCTCGCATTGCCGCCCGGCTGCCGTAGAAGACGCCTCGGAGGTTGACGTCGAAGACCCTGTCGAACTCTTCGTCGGTCACGTCGACCACGGGGCCATCGCTCCGGACCCCGGCGATGTTGCCCATCACGTCGATCCGTCCGTGATCGGCGACCGCCCGCGCCACCAGGGACTCGACGTCGGCCCGCCGGGTGACGTCCATCTCCACCGCCACCGCCGTGCCCCCGCGGCCGGCGACCTCTTTGGCTGTCGCCTCCACCCCGGGACCGTCGATATCGCCGAGCACCACGGTGGCCCCCGCACCGGCCAACACCAGGGCCGTGGCTTTCCCGATGCCACTGGCCGCCCCGGTCAGAACGGCCACCCGACCGACCAGACTGAAGGCCTGAGCCGGTGTCACGTCGTCCGTCAATGCATCCATGGCGACCCCCGAGTTCTCCGCCGTTGCCCGCAAGGCCACAGCTCGTCTGGCGACAGTTTGGCCAGTGACGCAACGGCACGTCAATCCGTGTTCCCAGCGGCACTCAGAGCTAACGTGTGCCCATTCACGCGTGGCCTTTCTCACGGTGGCTCATCAGACCTCATGCAGCTATTCGGCACTGTCGTTGGTGTGCATTCCTGGTGACGGGGACGCCCAAGCACCGGAGGAACACGATGTCCACACTGAAACGCTGGCAGACTCCCGCAAGCCTCAGCCTGGTATTGGCTGCCGCAATCATGTTGGTACTGGCCATGGGCTTTCGAGCAGGGACCCAACCCGCTTTGGCCTCGACGACCTCGACGCCCGTTATATGCCAATCGCCGCAGCCGGCCGCAACAGTGGGTATAGCTGCTGCCCCCGTTCTCCCCGTTGCCCCCCCGGCCAACGTCTCGGGCCCACGGGCCAGTGGATCAGGTGACGACATCTTGGGCGTGCTCGGCAGCCATAACCAGACCCAGGGGAACGATGGCGGCTTCGGCGACATCGGCATGCAGTTCCAGAACGTGGCCATCAATGCACCGATCACCAACATCCACATCTCGGGCAGCGGCAACAGCGTGAACGTTGGCTCCGACAACTCGCTCAATCTCCTCAGCCTTCCTCTCATCACGCCGGCGGCCTCCAGCGCGCCGACGACACCGTCGCCGTCCTCGACCCCGGCTCCGACGACCTCCACCGATCCGAGCACGTCGTCGGGATCGTCCGATCCCTCGACGCCCCCAGCTTCTGGATCGACCACCCCGACGACCTCTGGATCGACCACACCGACCACGCCATCCACTCCGACGACCCCAACCGGGTCGGCGGCGCCGTCCTCGTCCGCGTCGAGTGGGGCATCCACACCTGCTGCCTCCTGACAGCAGCTGGCCCAGTCAAGGGGGTCCATCGTCTGTTCGGGCCGTCCTCGCCTCCGACCACGGGTGAGGGCGGTCTGCGCCGACGGTGAGCTCGGGGTCCGCACCACGGGGTCGGTAGCGAGCGGGACCCAGTGGGCAGCACGACCGGCGTCGCTCGGGCATACCATGATGGTCATGCCCTCGGACTCCGGCGTCACCACGATTCGGTGCGATCAGTGCGGCAAGACGAACCGGGTACCGGTGGCCGCCGACGGCAAGCCGCGGTGCGGCAACTGCAAGGCACTGTTGCCCTGGTTGGTCGATGCCGACGACGACTCGTTCGCCGCCATCGTGGACCGCGCCCACGTCCCCGTGCTGCTCGATTTGTGGGCCCCGTGGTGTGGACCGTGCCGGATGGTCAGCCCCGCTCTGGAACAGATTGCCCATGACCTGGCCGGTCGGATCAAGCTGGTGAAGGTCAACGTCGACACGGCGCCGGCCATCGCCCGGCGCTTCGAGGCCCAGTCCATCCCGATGCTGATCCTGATGAGCGACGGCCAGGTGGTGGCGCGACGAGTGGGAGCGGCACCGGCGGCACAGTTGCGCACCTGGGTAGACCAGACGCTCATCGCCAACAGGCATTGATGGGACGGGTAGCGGGAAAGGTGGCCTTCATCACGGGGGTGGCGAGAGGCCAGGGTCGGAGTCACGCCGTGCGCCTGGCCGAGGAGGGTGCCGACATCATCGGCGTGGACCTTCTCGAACCGGTGCCGGCCGTGTCCTATGCCATGGGTACGCCCGACGACTTGGCCGAGACGGTCCGCCTGGTCGAGGCGACCGGTCGTCGGATCATCGCTCGACGGGCCGATGTCCGCGATCGCCAGTCCCTCAACGCAGTGGTGGCCGAAGGGACAACGGCGTTCGGGCGCCTCGATATCGTCTCCGCCAACGCCGGCATCTGCCCGCCGCTGGCCGAGCTGTGGGAGATCGACCCGGTGGCGTGGGATGACGTGTTCGCCGTCAACGTGACCGGTGTCTTCCACACCATCGCCGCCTGCGTCCCCTCGATGCTCGACTTCGGCCACGGAGGATCCATCATCCTCACCAGCTCGGGGGCCGGCCTCAAGGGCATTCGCCACCTGGGTGGGTACAACGCCAGCAAGCACGCAGTGATCGGCATGGCCCTGACCTTGGCCAACGAACTGGCCCGCCGGAACATCCGGGTCAACGCCCTGTGCCCGGCGACAGTGGGAACGCCCATGGTGACCGACAACCCGGACCAGCTGGCCTTCTTCCGGCCCGACCTGGAGAACCCCACCCTGGAGGATTGCCTTCCGGCCTTTCGTCGGTCGTCGCCCATGGGCCATGAGTGGATCGACGCCGTGGACGTCTCCAACGCGCTCGTCTTCCTGGCCAGCGACGAGGCT
This sequence comes from Acidimicrobiales bacterium, assembly GCA_035569695.1. GTDB lineage: Bacteria > Actinomycetota > Acidimicrobiia > Acidimicrobiales > RAAP-2 > DASXMT01. The sequence goes on from DATMMO010000021.1 coordinate 3,483, forward strand.
CGTTACGTGACGGGGACGGTCCTGCCCGTCGATCAGGGATCGTCGAACCGGCCCTAGCCGACCGGGCCGGCGCGGTAGAGCCGGGGGTGCATACTCGACGGGTCAACCGCTCTCGCCTACTGTACCGACACCGCGAGCGACGACGTGGCGTTGGGCGAGAGGAAGGGGTCGGGCATGAGCGGCAACGAGCCGCCGGAGCCGGACCCGCATGGTGGCCCGGCAGACGAGCACGCCCAGCAGCCTCTCGGGGACGCCCTGCGAGCCCGACTGCTGCGGCTGGCCACCCTTCGCCCCGAGACCAAGCTCCTTTTGGGGGCGGTGGTAGCTCAGCTGGTGGTTGCGGCCATCTTGGTGTTCGCTCGCAACGCGCACCTGGCCAGCATCCAGAGCGACAACTTTGCCCATACCACGGCCACCATCCCCATCCTGATCTTCGTGGCCTGCATCATCTTCTGCTCCGCGGCCTGGGGGCTCATCCTGGCCGGGGCCTTTCGAGCGGACTGGGGGATCCGGGTTTCCGTCATGGCCATATTCGTGTGGGCCATGTGGAGCGAACACGACGTGCTGGACGGTGTGAGCACGACGGACGCGGTCGCCTGCTGCCTCCTCTTAGCCCTCATCGTCGCCATCGGGGTGGCGTCCTGGTTTCCCGAGAGCACGGCGGGCCACTGGGCCGTGCCCGACGCGGAGCCCAGTGGGCGATGGCGGACCCGCCGCCGTCTCCTGCCCCCCGTTCTCATGGTCTGCGTCGGCGCCCTGTACCTGACGGCGTGGTTGGCCAACCGGTCGGCCGGTCACGTCGCTGTCTTCACCGACGACGTGGCCCACCAGCTCGCCAATATCCAGTTCTTCCTCATCCCCGTGCTGGTCCTGGCCGGCTCCGAATTCGGAAACTGGTCCGATTTCGTCGTCGATCGGGTCGTCCGACGCATGCGCTCCTCCATCCACGATTGGCTGTTCGGCGTCATCGTCCTCGTTGCCGCCGGGGTCCTCCTGTGGAACGGCCTGCGTTTGTCCATGCCCAACAACGGAGGGAACGTCGCCCCCGAGCTGCTTCTCGCCGCCGTGGTAGCCGCCGTGGTCGGTGTCCTCTCCGTCGTGGCCAAGCCCCGAGGGGCCTGGCCTCGCCACGTCTCCTTCCTCACTCTTGCCGTCGTGGCCCTGGCTGACTCGACGGTGGGCTATATCGCCGAGCGGCAATTGGGCCACACCGACCCCTTGCTCGACGACAAGGTCTACGGCGTCTCGGCCACCTTTTGGATCGTGGCCGCCATCGTGGCCGCCCTGGCCCTCGTGGTCCTCCGCCGTCGGCTCACGGGCCCGTGGGTGGCCGCCGCTTGCCTGATCGTCATCATCGGAGCGATCAACGGCCTGAGTGGTCTCGACGAGTTGGGAACGGTCATCCATCCCATCGGCATCCAGTCATCAGGTGCCGCCGGCCACCTGGTGACCAATGCGCCCTACCTCGGTGTGGAGGGGTTGAAATCGGTGGCGGCCATGGCCACCATCGCCGCCGTGCTCTACGCCCTGGCCACGCGGGCCGTCCATCGGCTCATCGTCCCCATCTCCCTCCTCGTCACCCTGACCGTCAGCCTGGAGCTCTTGACCTGGGTCGACCTGCTCTTCGGGAAGACCACGGACACCACCGGACGGGTCGCCCTGTTTGCCGCAGTGGTGCTGGTGGTGGCGTTGGTGTGGGAGCTGGCCTCGTCGGGCCAGGGCTTGACCAACCTCCACTCGAGCGGGTTCCCCCGCGAGTCCCGGGTGATGCTCTACGGGGGATACATCCTCCTCGTCAGCTCAGCCGTCCTTTTCTACTCGAGCCTCCACGACGCCGAGTCAGCCACGCTGCTGTCGGCGCAGTTCGACGCGGAGCAGTGGGTGCGCCAGGGGATCCTGTTCCTGGGCGTGCCCTTGGTCATCACCTTGTTCCTCATCGGGATCCAGCGGTGGCGTTCCCGATCCAAGACCAGTGACGGAGCGGCTTCTCCGGTGACGCCGGTCGAGTCCGGGACGCGTGCCGGGGCCGACCCGGTCACGTCTCGGTCATGACCCCCGCGCCGACCTCGGCTGACGCCAGCTCTCCGACCTCGAGAAGGCCGGAGCCCACGTCGTCGGACAGCGAGTGAGCCGAGTGGACGTACTTGCCGCCCCGGAGCCATGAGGCGGCAGCGGCAATGAAGGTGGTGGCGGCGGCGAAGTCGAAGGCCAGATGGAGGCCGTCCTGGAAGGAGGGCGAGATCAACTTGGGGAAGAAGGTACGCCCGGTGATGTAGTTGGCGCGCGCCGTGCCCAGGTTGGCCAGGACGTGATGGGGGATCTCGGTCTGGAGGGGGTTGAAGCCCAAGAAGGCAGCGAACAGGCTGCCGATGGGTGGGAGGTGCGACAGCTGTCGGGCCTGGTCCACCGGGACGCCTTGGGCCACCAACCCCTGGTAGAGGTGACCAGGGAGGGATGCGGCCAGCCCCAGCGTGACGATGGAGAAGAACACGCCGATGGACAGCACCTGGGCCGAGTTCATGAACGTGGCGTTCATGCCCGCCCCCGCCCCTCGCTGGTCGGGCGGCAGGCTGTTCATCACCGCGGTCTGGTTGGGGGCGAAGAACAGGCCCGAGAACAGCGAGAAGAAGAAGATGATGGCTGCGAAGGGGAGATAGCTGAAGTCCATGGGCAAGAGCTCGAGCAACAAGTAGCAGATACCGGCGCCGATCAGGCCGATGGTGGCGATTCCCCGAGCTCCGTACTTGTCGGACACGATGCCGGAGATGGGCCCCGTGATCAGGAAGCCGATGGTGAGCGGGATCATGTAGATGCCGGCCCACAACGGGGTCTGGGAGAAGTTGTAGCCGTGCTGAGGCAACCAGATGCCCTGCAACCAGATGATGAGCATGAACTGCAGACCGCCCCGACCCATGGCCGACAGCAGCGAGGCCACGACGCCGGCGCTGAAGGCCCGGATCCGGAACAGGTGGAGCTGGAACATGGGGTTGGCCACCCGCAGCTCGATCAAGACGAAGACCACCAAGGTGGCGACGCCGCCGATGACCGTGCCCAGCACGAAGGGGCTCGTCCAGCCCATGGTATGGCCGCCATAGGGCTGGATCCCGTACACGATCCCAACCAGGACTGCGATCAGGCCCACAGCGAAGGTGATGTTGCCCGCCCAGTCGATGGTGCTCTTGACCCGGACGCCGTTGTCCCGCAGCTTCATGTAGGCCCAGATGGTGCCGAACAGTCCGAAGGGAACCGACACCAAAAAGACCAACCGCCACTCGATGGGGGCCAGGACACCACCGAGGATGAGGCCCACGAACGACCCGGTGACCAGGGCTATCCCATTGATGCCCATGGCCTTGCCCCGCTCCCGTTCGGGAAGGCGTCGGTGAGGATGGCACTGGAGTTGGCGAACAGGAAAGCGCCACCCACCCCTTGGCCGATGCGCATCAGAATGATCCATATCGCCGCACCGGCGCCGGTCATCCAGGTGATCGACAGCAGGATGGAGAAGAGGGTGAACACGGCGAAGCCCAGGTTGTACATCCGCACCCGGCCGTACATGTCCCCCACCCGGCCGAAGCTGACCACCAGCACCGCCGTCACCAGCAGGAACCCCATGAGGATCCACAGGAAATACGAGGTGTTGCCCGGAGCCAGTGGCTGTAGATCGATGCCCCGGAAGATGTCGGGCAGCGAGATCAGCAAGATCGAGGTGTTGATGGTCACCATGAGGATGCCCAGCGTGGTGTTCGATAGGGCGATCCACTTGTAGTTGTCGCTCCGCTGTTGTTCGGCGCCCGGAGCCGTCGACGTCACCTCGGTGCCCCCGTTCCAACCTCGATCGGTTCGCTCACCTCGGTCTCCTCGGTCCACGGTCATGCCCGACAACTACATGTACCATACAGGTACATCTCGCTAGTTTACCGAGGTCCGCAGAGATAGGAAAAGTCGCACATGGGGCAGGCCACCGACTCGATCAGCGTGATCGAACTAGAGCTGCTCACACTGGCGCGCCAACTGGATACCCTCGCACGCAAGGGCTCGCTCTACGTCCGGGTCGACCGGTCTGGCTATGTGGCCCTGCGTACGCTCGAGCGCCTGGGACCGGTGCGCACCAACGAGTTGGCCGACGAGCTCCACCTGGACGCGTCGACGGTCACGCGACAAGTGACCGCCCTGGTGGCCGGGGGATTCGTGGCTCGTCGACCCGATCCTGCCGATGGACGGTCCTCGACACTGGTGCTCACCGCCGAGGGCAGGCGCATCATGCGGGTGGTCGAGCGCGATCGCCGGGTGGTGCTCCATGAGCTGTTCAGCGACTGGGCCGAGGGCGAGCGGCGCGACCTCGGGCGAGTCTTGACCAAGCTCAACATCTCCCTCGGCGACCGGGTGGCCCGGCTGCGCGAGCAATCAGCCGGCGCCGGGAACCGGTGAACACCACAGGCACCCGATGGGTGGACGCCGGGCGGACGTGGGCTAGGTCGACGCGCCCGACCCGGTCTGGGCCATCGTGCGGGCCAGGATGCCCAAGGTGGCGCGCAGCGCCCCCTCCGAGATGACCGGGAAGATGCCGGCGTCCTTGTAGGCCGGGTCGATGGACGACCAGTCGTAGTACGAGGTCACGTTGGTGCCATCGTCGACCGGCTCGAGCAGGTAGCCGTACACGTGCCCGATCTGAGGACGGATCTCACCCAGGATCGTCCACTCGATCCGGCGATCGGGCACCAAGGCAGTAATGGTCACGGTGACGTCGTAGTGGCCCATGGGATAGTCGTTCAGCGCCTCACGATCCATGTGGACGACGAAAGTGTCCCCGACGGCAGTCACGGGCTCGCCGGTGGCGGCCATCAACATGCCCGAGCTGTCGATGGCCACGTGTCCATGGGGGTCGCTCAGTACCTGAAAGATCGACGCTGGGTCCGCCGGTATCAGCCGCTGGACCTCCAACCGTTCGCTCGTCATCACCTCATCGTGTCACGGACGCCTTAGAATTGCTCAGCCATGGCCGAGGACCCCACGGACCCCGAACTCACCCTGGCCGCCGGCGACTTCTCATCATGGCTGGACGAGATGGAAGGCGCGCTGCGCGGCGATCGCCGATCTGATGTCCCCTGCGATGGCTGCACCGCCTGTTGCACGTCGTCTCAGTTCGTCCACATTGGGCCGGACGAGGTCGAGACGCTGGCTCACATACCGGCCGATCTCGTGTTCCCGGCCCCTCGGCTCCCGGTCGGTCACGTCCTCTTGGGCTACGACGAACGGGGGCACTGCCCGATGCTGATCGACAACCGCTGCTCGATCTACGAGCACCGACCACGGACCTGCCGGACGTACGACTGCCGAGTCCTTCGTGCCGCCGGCCTCGAGGGCGACGATGACAAGGGCTCGATCGCGCAACAGGCACGACGATGGCGGTTCAGCTTCCCGACCCGGGCGGCCAGGGCCGAGTACGACGCCGTGGGCGCGGCGGCGGCGTTCCTTGACCAGCATTGGGATGTGATCTCGGCCGCTTCAGCGCCCAAGAGCGCCATTCAGATCGCAGTGCTGGCCATAGAGGTACACCATGTCTTTCTCAGGCACGACGAGGCCAGCGGAGCTCCCTCGGTGGTCGACCCCGATCCCGAGGCTGTCCGAACCGAGGTCGTGCGGGTGATGGGAGCCACCGACGCGACCTGAGCTCGCCGCCCGGACGTCGCCGGTACTACTTCCCGTGCTCTTCGATCTTGATCGTCCGACGGATGTAGGTGATGCCGATGACCAGCAGACAGAGCGCGACCGTGAGTAGCGCCCAGAAGTAGACGGTGTAGTCGGCGAGGGTTCCGGTGCCGGGGACGCCAGGCATGGTGTTGCGAATGGCGGGAAGGGCGAAGAGCATGGCACCCAACCACCCGAACAGGCCCCACGACAGCTCGTGGTGTCCGGCGATGGCGGTGTAGGAAATGCACAGGGCGATGGCCGCGATCGCCACCATGATGAACATCTCAAAGAGCGCCAGTGCGACGGTCCCAACCGATCGATGGGCGAAGAGGTTGACATCCACCGTCCCATCGGTCCGCACACTGGCGAGCTGTGGTGTCACCTTCCAATCGTGCTGGGTCGATGACAGAACGACCCTGAGGGGGATGATGGTGCTCGATTTCGGTCCGGAGGTCATGGCCATGGCGACAAACCATCGGTAGGAGTCAAAGGGATACTGGCTCAGGTTGCCCACCAACTCCATGCTGGCGTCAACTGGTTCGGGCTGCTGGTTGGCCACGTAGCTCACATGACCACCGACTACGCCGGCCACCTCGAGGTTCATCGCTTCCGATAGCGAGTAGATCTTCGTTGCGTAGATTCCGTGAGGGTGTACATCGAGCCGCACGGTGACCGTCGAGCCGACGGGAGCGATCTGACCGACTCGGGCATCGACCTCCACATAGTTGTTCGTACCGGCCGCTCCGACCCCCACGTACGTCTGTGGAGCCTTATCCTGTCGGGCGGTGGCCGAGCTGGCGATGAACGATGCGGCGATGCCCACGCCCACCAGGACCAGGAAGCCGGCCAAGCCAATTCGCAGCCACTTCACTCGCTTTCTGTCTGCTCGTGACTCTGCCGGGGTCCTCTCGAGGATCATCCTCGAATCGTGCACTCGGTCAGACGCAGCTTCGCCCAGTGCTTCCGTGTCACCGGTTGTCGACATGCGCGCGCGTACCTTCCGAAGGAGCTGGTCCGGAGAACGGTACTCGGCCCAGGCCAGAAGGGCACTTTGGCTATTGCTGCCGATCGCGCCGTGGGTCGCGCCGTGGCCCTGCCATCGGGCTTGGCGAGGCCGACGCCTGTCCGCCGAACCGGTTGGCCCCGTTCGGGAGCCGAAACGGTTGTAGCGTGGTCGTGAGGCCAGCCCTACAGATCTTCTGGTTTTGGAGCACGAGGACTGGCCCTCCTATCGAGAAGAGTCGCTATGGCGTCACCCGCGGGGACCTCCGAGGGGATGGCCGTCAGCCCTCCGTTCTCGGCCAACATGGGCCGTCGGACACC
>DATMMO010000022.1:0-4406 GCA_035569695.1 Acidimicrobiales bacterium
CGATTGGTCGATGCTGCCGTGGGCATTCTCGGTGCCGCCTATCCCAAGCTGGCCGAGAACCACCGTCTGGTCACCGACGTGGTCGGCCGAGAGGAGGAGGGCTTCCTCCGCACCCTTGCTGCCGGTTCGGCCATCCTCGACGAGCAGCTGGCTTCCGGAGCGGTCACCCTCTCCGGTGACGTTGCCTTCCGCCTGCACGACACCTACGGGTTCCCGGTGGAGCTGACCGTCGAGATGGCCGAAGAGGCCGGGGTCACCGTCGATCTAGCCGGGTTCGAGGAGGCCATGGACGAGCAGCGTCGCCAGGCTCGGGCCGCCGCTCGCGCCGGTCGAATCGACGCTGGCGAGTCTGCCTATCGCTCCGTGCTCGATGCCGAGGGACAGACCCTCTTTGTCGGAAATTCCCCGGATGGCTACTCGACGCCGGCGCGGGTGGTCGCCGTCATGGCCGATCCCGACCCGGAACACGTTGGGCAGGCAGAGATCTTCTTGGACCGGACGCCGTTCTACGCCGAGGGCGGCGGCCAGATGGGCGACACGGGGACGATCGTCACCGAAACAGGCACGGCGCTGGTCTACGACACGGTGTCGGCGGTCCCCGGCCTGTCGGCCCACCGAGCCACCGTCACTGGTGAGATATTCGCCGGCCAGGAGGCCCTGGCCACCATCGATGCCGTGCGCCGCGACTCGCTGCGCCGCAACCACACGGCCACCCATCTCTTGCATGCGGCCTTGCGCTCCGTGCTCGGAGATCACGTCCGGCAGCAGAGCTCCCTGGTGGCGCCCGACCATCTGCGCTTCGACTTCAGCCACAATGCCCCCGTCCGACCTGAAGAGCTGGTCGCGGTGGCCTCGATGGCCAACATGGACGTTCTCAGCGACGCGCCGGTCCTGGTGATCGAGACGTCCAAGGCCGAGGCGGATGCTATGGGGGCACTGGCCTTCTTCGGTGACAAGTACGGGGAACAGGTGCGGGTGGTGCGCGCCGGTGAGCACTCAACTGAGCTGTGCGGGGGCACACACGTCGCCGCATTGGGGATGATCGGCCCCATCACCATCGTGTCCGAGTCATCAATCGGGTCGAACAAGCGCCGAATCGAGGCCCTTTCCGGCACGGCCTCACTTCATCGCGGCGTGGAGCGCGACCGGGTCCTGGCCGAAGCGGCAGCATTGTTGCGGACCGAGCCCGAGAGCGTCCCCGAGGCCATCGAGCGCTTGGTGGAGCGGCAGCGGGCGGCGGACAAGGCCCTGGAGCAGGCCCAGAGCAAGGACCTGGCGGCCGAGGCGTCCAAGCTGGTGGCCAGCGCCGCCGACGGTGTGGTGGTGGCCCGACGCGACGGCCTCAGCCCCGATCGGCTCCGTGAGTTGGCCCAGAACGCCCGGAAGTCGGGGCTGCTGCGTGCAGTGGTGCTCGGTGGGAGCCCGGATGGCACACGTGCCTCGGTGGTGGCCGCGGCCGATGTCGCTGATGGCGTCCATGCGGGGAACCTGGTGAAGCGGGTAGCTCCGCTGGTCGGCGGCGGCGGCGGCGGCTCGCCCGAAGTGGCCGTGGCCGGAGGCAAGGATGTGGCTGGTATCGATAATGCCCTCGATGAGGCCCGCAGAGCCCTTACGGGTGGGTAACCGGGAACGCAACGTGATGGCTACACCAGCGCTGGGAGACGAGGACCGAGCTGGCAGTCCAGACAGCCAACCGAGTCAAAACAGCAGATCGAGCCAACCTGGTCCGGACAGTCAGCGCAGCCAAATCAGCGAACCGAGTCAAAACAGCCGAACCAGTCGACGTGCGGGACGGGCTGTGGGCCTGGACCTGGGATCCCGCCGGATCGGTGTGGCCGTGAGCGACTCGGCGGGCATGCTGGCCTCTCCGCGGACGACGGTGCTCCGGACCAAGGATGTCGCCGCCGATCGTCGAGCGCTGGTTTCCCTGGTGCTCGAGGCTGAAGCCGGCGTGGTTGTGATCGGTCTACCCTTGTCATTGCGGGGCGACCGGGGGGCCGCGGCCAAAGCGGCCGAGTCGGAGGCATCCGCCCTGGCCGAGCTGCTCGAGCCAGAGGGGGTCGAGGTGGAACTGTTCGATGAGCGCTTGACCACCGTCAGCGCCCACGCGGCACTGGCAGAAACAGGGAAGTCCTCCCGCCAGCGGCGTTCGGTGGTTGACCGAAGCGCGGCAGCGGTGCTGCTCCAGGCCTGGCTCGACGGCCGTCGGTCTCCCGGGGGAGATCGTTGACCGAGGGGGACCCACCCCGTCGGTCTGGCGGTGACGCACCGACCCCGCCCAGCACCTCCGGATCAGGGCTGACCCCGGGCGGCCCATTCGATGAGCGGCCCCCGGACTCCCTGGCACCCCCGACCGCACCGGCACCCCCGATCGCACCGGCACCCCCGATCGCACCAGCACCTCAAGACCTACCGGCACCTCCAGACCTACCGGCACTTCCGGACCCCCCGACCCTCCCGACCCTCCCGGCCCTCTCGACCCGAGAGCAGGCATCAGGCCCAAGTGCCCCTGGCCCGACATCAGACCGGAGCCTTCGTGACCTTCCCTCGGGCCAACCGACGCCCGACGATCAGACCGCAACGCAGGGTGTCCGCTCTGCCGTCGGCCGCCATCCGTGGCGGACTCTGGCGTTGTCGGTGGCGGTCATCATCGTGGCCGTCGGGGGGGCCGGCGTCCTGTGGATCGATCATCAAGGGAACAAGGGACTCGTGGGGGGCCGCCAGGTGGTCATCCAGGTTCACCAAGGTGACAACACGGCCACGGTGACCTCGCAGCTCCAGAAAAACAAGGTGGTGGGGAGCGCGTTGGCTCTCCAGGCCTGGCTGCTCCTGCACGGAGCGCCGAGCATCGGCACCGGCACCTACGTGTTCCACCAACACGAGAGCTTCTCCTCGGTCAAGAGCGACCTGGAGGCTGGACCGAACGTCCTGTTGCTACAGCTCCCTCCGGGTTCGTCGGTCGAGCAGGTGAGCCAGCTGGTGGCGCAGCTACCGGGCCACGACGGAACTGCATTCCTGGCCCTGGCCACGGGTGGTACTTTGCACTCGCCGTGGTCTCCGCCCGGCTCAACAAATCTCGACGGGCTGCTGGGAGCGGGTACCTACCGAGTGGGGCCCGGCGAGACGGATACCCAGCTGTTGATCCAGATGATCGACCGATTCAACCAGATGGCCCAGTCAGCCGGGCTGGCCGCCAGTGAGCAGAAGGTGGGCCGAACGCCCTACGAGGTGATCACGGTGGCTTCGATCGTGCAGAAAGAAGCGGTTATCACGAAGAACATGGCCGCGGTCACCCGGGTCATCTACAACCGCCTGGCCGCCGGTATGCCACTGCAGGCGGAAGCAACGGTGCGCTATGCCCAACATCGCAACGGGGGAGCGGTGACCCCACAGGACGGGCTACGGCCGACCGCCTACAACACGTTCACCAACAAGGGGCTCACCCCCACTCCGATCTGTTCCCCGTCGGCGACTGCACTGCGGGCCGCTCTCAACCCACCCAATGGATCGTGGCGTTACTACGTGGTGACGGGGAAGGACGGCACCGAGTCCTTCGCCACCACCGAGGCTCAGCACCGGGCCGACCTGGCGTTGGCCAGACAACGCGGACTCCAGTAGGTGTCCGGATTCCGCCTAGCCCCAGCCCAGAATTCCTCATGACTCCAGCCCAGAATTCCTCATGACTCCCGCCCTGAAACCCTCATGACCCCCGCCCTGAAACCCGCTCCTGAACCCGGCCGAGTCTCAGCCACCACCACGGTCGTTGGCGTCATCGGCGAGCCTGTAGGCCATTCACTGTCGCCGCTCCTGCACAACACGGCCTTTGTTGAGATGGGCCTGGACTGGGTGTCGGTCGGGTTCCCGGTGGCCGGCGGCCAAGCTCAGACCGCCCTGGCCGGAATGCGAGCCCTGGGTATCGCCGGGCTCTCGGTAACCATGCCCCACAAGGAGGCGGTTGCCGCTTTGGTGGACAGGACCACTCCCGTGGCCAACCGGCTGGAGGCCGTCAACTGCGTCACCCTGGCCTCAGGCGAGCTGGTGGGTAGCAACACGGACGGTGAGGGGTTCGTGGCCGCGTTGCGGCACGGCGACGGGTTTGAGCCTCGAGGCAAGAAGTGCCTGGTCATCGGAGCCGGAGGCGCGGCCCGGGCCGTCATCTTGGCTCTGGCCGAGGCCGGTGCGGCCGAGGTGATCGTGGTGAATCGGACCGAGAGCCGGGCGGTCGTCGCTGCCGCCCTGGCCGGTCCCGTCGGACGGGTGGGACGCCCCGAGGAGGTGGGGACGGCCGACTTGGTGGGGACGGCCGACCTGGTGGTCAACGCCACGCCGGCCGGGATGGGCCAAGCTCAAGGTCGAGATGCCGGGGCCGATCCTGGCGCCGAACCTCAGGCCGAACCTGAGCCCGA
>DATMMO010000023.1:0-2061 GCA_035569695.1 Acidimicrobiales bacterium
TGGCCCTGGGCAACCGGCTGGCCGCCGGGGTTGGGGTCTTCGGTCTGGACGGCGTGGCCCTGCCCCAGCTGGTGTTGACCTCGTCAGCCGCTCGGACCAGTCAGACCGCTGCCCTGGTCGCTGAGGGCATGGAAGCGAAACTGCCGATCGACGGGTATCGCTCGCTGTACCAGGCGGGCACAGAGACGATCTTGCAGTACGTCCGGGAGATTGACGACGATCTCATCTCGGCCATGGTGGTGGGCCACAATCCGACCATCTACCGACTGGCCTGGGAGCTGCTTCCTGGTGACGGCGGGGGCACCACGGGGGAGTCCGCGGCGCCGGACGAATCCGGGGGTTCTCGGGAGTCGGGGGATTCGGGCGAGTCTGGTGAGCCTCGGGAGGCGGGGGATTCGGGTTCCGCATCGGGCTCCGATGGACGGCAGCAGCTCAGAGACCATGGCTTCCCGACGTGCACCGTGGCCGTCCTGGTCCTGCCCATCGCTTCATGGTCAGAGGTCGCCTGGGAGAGCGCCTCGCTGGCCGGGGTGTTCAGCCCGCCGTACTGATTTCCTGATCGGGGACCGCTGCTTTCCTGACCGGACCGCTGCCGATTCCTTGGCTGGGGAGTGTCGCCGGGAATGTGGCCGGGACCGTTCGACCATGTTTGCCGCCGATTGGCAGTTCGGTAGCCAGCACGTTCCAAGTGTTGTCGCACCCTCCTGGCATCATTGACTACATGAGTTCGGTGGGTTCGAAGCAGAGGACAAAGCGCAGTTCGGGGGCCGAGAATGCCTCTTCGGCTCCTGCCACCGCTGCCCCCGACCCTCGCCTCGGTGTCCTGTTGGAGGCGGCCAGCTCCTCGCTCCATCAAGCCGTGGCGGTCCTGGATCCCGAGTGCCTCTCCGGTGCCGACGCCCAGCGGCTCTACACATCGGTGGTCGAAGTCCTGCGGCTGGCCACAGCAGCCAAGCTCTCCCTCGCCACCCGGATCGAGTCCTCCAACATCTGGCGGGAGTCCGGCCATCGCAACGCCGCCTCGTTGATCGCTGAGACCGAGGGGATCGGGGTGGGACAGGCCCAGTCGGCGTTAGAGACGGGAAAGGCCCTGGCCGACGCCCCCAAGACGGCCAAGGCCCTCCGGGACGGGAAGCTGTCCGAGCCCCAGGTCAAAGAGCTGGCCGCCGCCGTGGCCGTCGACCCCGGAAAAGAGCACGAACTGGTCGATGCCGCCCAGGGGGAGCCGTTGAAGAACCTCCGTGACCGGTGCCGCAAGACCAGGGCCCGGGCCGCCAGTGCCGATCCGGCCAAAACGCTGGCCGCCATCCACGCCGACCGCCACCTCCGCCACTGGACCGACGAGCAGGGGGCCTTTTGTCTCCAAGGCCGGCTCACCCCTGATCGCGGTACTCAGTTCCTCTCCGTCCTCGACGCGGCCACCAAGGACCGCTTCGAGGAGGCCAGAAAGCACCGTGAGCGAGAATCCATGGCCGCCTATGCCGCCGATGCCCTGGTCGACCTGGCCTGTGGAGACTCTTCCCGACGAGGACGACCCAAGACCATCGTGAACGTCCGGGTGGACCAAGAGGCCCTGTTCAACCGGGAGGCCAGAGGAGACGAGGTCTCCGAGATCGACGGGATCGGCGAAGTCCCCATCCCCGTCATCGAGTCCTTGTTGTCTGATGCCTATCTGAAGGTGCTCTTCTACAAGGGCACCGACGTCAATGCCATCTGCCACCCGGGGCGCTACATCAATCCCTCCATCCGCACCGCCCTCGAGAACGACCAGCCCTGCTGTGTGGTCCCTCGGTGCGGCTCGACCAGGTTCTTGGAGATCGATCACATCCAACCGGTGGAAGCGAATGGACCGGTCAAGCTGACCAACCTCTGTCGCCTATGCAGCTACCACCACGACCAAAAGACCAACGCCGGCTACGTCGTGTACAAAGACGATCACGGCACGTGGCACTTCGACCCACCCCCACCGTTCGGACAAGAACCGGACCTCGGGGGCGAACCCGGCGGGGGCCTCTATGACCCCAACCGCTATCGGGACGACGAGACCACCACGGCAACGAC
>DATMMO010000024.1:0-14829 GCA_035569695.1 Acidimicrobiales bacterium
GTAGAGCTGGGGGATGTCGACGTCCCGGCGCGACAGGCCGGCGCTCTCCCAGAGGTGGCCGGCCATCTCCGTCCCTGCTTCGTGGATCTCATCGAGGGACCAGTAGCCGATGCCGTTGTTGGGCCGCGAGCGGCCCTGGGCGAACCCGGCCACGTAGACGGGCCGGTGGGGCAGGTCGCGGGCCCGCTCGGCGTTGGTGAGGACGAACGCTCCGACCCCGCTGATGGGCAGGTCGCAGTCGAGCAGGGAAATGGGGTCGGCGATCATCCGGGCCTCCATGTAGTCGTCCACCGTGATCGGGCGATCGTGCCAGTACGACCAGGGAATCGAGGCGCCGTTGCGCCGGGCCTCCACCACCACCGTGGCCATGTCCTCGCGTGTCGCCCCGTACCGCTGCATGTACTCCATGTAGGGCAGGGCGGCCTGGGCGATCGGGCTCCAGTAGCCCTGGGGTGCGTTCCACTGGGAGTCGCCGTCGGCCTCGGTCATCGGGTTCTCGTGATAGCGGCCCGGCGGGTTGAACATGGCCCGGTGCACGAGCACGTAGTCGGCCGCCCCGGTGGCGATGGCCGTGGCGGCCAGGATGACCGACCCGGGGATCTGCCCCACGCCCTGGAACCCGCACAGCCAGCGGGGACGGATCCCCAGCTGTTCGGCCAGCCAGTCCGAGGTGACGATGTGGGTGCCGTCGACGATGGTCCTGCCACCACTGGAGGGAAAGATGGCCCCGGTGGTGAAGCCGTCGATCTGCTCCTTGGTCAGACCGGCATCGGCGATGGCCCCCAGCGCGGTCTTGACGGCCAGGGTGCCCAGGGGCTCGTCGATGTGGCGGGTGATGGGGCTGTGGGCGTAGCCGGCGATGGCCACCTGGCCGCTGCCCCGGAAGCGGGGCGCGGTCATGGCGTCACCGCCGTCCGGAAGTGGGGCACGGAGACGCCGTCGGCCACGTCGTCGAAGACGACCTCGACCGGCATCCCCACTCGCATCTCGGACTCGTTTCCGTCGATCAGGAACAGGACCAGGCGGAGCCCCTCGTGCTCGTCCAGCTCGGCTTCGGCCAGCACGTAGGGGACGTCTCCGGCGAACCCGGCCAGGAAGGCGTCCCGCACCACGGTCCACGTCCTGACCGTGGCTCGCCCGCTCACCGGCTCGTAGTGGAAGGACCGCTCGGGCGACAGGCACTGGCGGCACATGTCCACCGGCGGATGGCTGAGGAAGCCGCAGTGGTCGCACCGTTGGATGGCGAGCACATGGTTGGCCGCCGCCTCCCAGAATCCTGCTGACTGCACGTCGGGTACCGGCACCGGTTTGGGGATGTTGGTGGTCTCCAATGGCTCATCTCCTCGGGCGGGGCGGCGAACGGCAGCATGCCAGAGCGTCGGGAAGGGCGCACAATGGGATCCCGGTCGTCTCGTCGCTCGCCTGGCGCCAGTCGGTTCGCCCCCCGTGGGCCGGACCGGCCTCGTTCCTCCGTGGCAGACTGCGGCTCATGATCATCGTTGCCGGATACATGGATGTCGACCCAGCCGTTCGCGGCGAATTCCTGGAGGCCAGGCGGGAGTCGATCGTGGCCACCCACTCCGAGCCGGGGTGCATTGAGTACACCTTCAGCGCCGACTCCGTCGAGCCGGGACGAGTGCGCCTGTTCGAGCGGTGGGAGTCCAAGGACGACCTCCGTACCCATCTGGCCGCCATGTCCGAGCAGGCCGCCCCGGCGTCGCCCCAATTCAATGTGACCGCAGTCGAGTTGCTGCAGTACGAGATCAGCGCCCAGGGCCCACTCGGAAGCTGACGGGCAGGGGGCCTGCTCGACAGGGGCAACAATGCGCGTAGATTGCACCAATGACTGATCGCCCGTACCCCACCCGCCTTCTCGGACCCTCGGGCCTGGAGGTCTCCGCCCAGGGCCTCGGTTGCATGGGCATGTCGGCAACCTACGGTCCGGCCGACGAGGACGAGTCCATCGCCACCATCCATCGGGCCCTCGACCTGGGGGTCTACTTCTTGGACACGGCCAACGTCTACGGGCGTGGCCACAACGAGGAGCTGGTCGGTCGGGCCATCGCCGGGCACCGCGACGAGGTGGTTCTGGCCACCAAGTTCGCCATCGAGTTCGGCGACGACGGCCGGCGGTCGATCAACGGTCGTCCCGACTACGTGAAGTCGTGCTGCGACGATTCACTCCGGCGTCTGGGGACCGACCACATCGATCTCTACTACCAACACCGTGTCGACCCAACGGTGCCCATCGAGGACACGGTCGGGGCCATGGCCGAGCTCGTGGCCGAGGGCAAGGTCAGGCACCTCGGATTGTCCGAGGCCAGCGCGGCCAGCCTGGAGCGAGCCTCCGCTGTCCATCCCATCACCGCCCTCCAGAGCGAGTGGTCGCTGTGGACGAGGGACCTCGAGGCCGAGGTGCTGCCCGCAGCCCGGCGCCTGGGCATCGGCATCGTCCCGTTCAGCCCCCTGGGACGCGGCTTTCTCTCCGGCCAGATCACCAGCCCCGACGACTTCGACGAGCACGACTTCCGGGCCCACAGCCCCCGGTTCCAGGGCGAGAACTTCACCCGCAACCTCGATCTGGTCCGCCAGGTCGAGGCTCTGGCTACGACCAAGGGTTGCACCCCGAGCCAGCTGGCCCTGGCCTGGGTGCTGGAGGCCGGTGACGACGTGGCCCCCATTCCGGGGACCAAGCGACGGACCTACCTGGAAGACAACGCCGCCGCGGTCACCGTGGAGTTGTCCAAAGAGGACCTGGCCCAGCTGGACGAGCTGTCTCCGCTCGGGGCCTGGGCCGGTGACCGCTATCCGGTGGCGGCGGCGGCCAACTACGGCGACAGTCCCCCGCGGGCGTAACGGGCGTAAGCGGCCGAAGCGCAGACCGCTCAACCCATCCCGAAGAACCTCATGGTGGCGTCGATGGCGCCGAAGTCCGAGGGAGTGGAGAAGTGGTCCACACCGAGCAGGGTCACCAGCGAGGCCTGGGGCAGGGCGGCCACCAACCGGTCGGCCGGACCCACCATGTCGCGATCACCGAGCACCACCAACACCGGGCAGGTGATCGTGGACAGGTCGTCCTCGCTGAGGGGTTGGCGGGGACGACGGATGAAGGCGGACATGGCCTTGGCGTCGTTACCCGTGGACTGGGCCAGCCGCCGGAACACACGGGCTTGCACGTCCTCGGGCTCGTCTTCGCTCTCCAGCGCATCGACGATGACGGTGGGATCAGCGGTTTCGAACACGTTGTTGCCCACACCGAGCACGGCGATCCGCTCGAAGCGCCCCGGATTGGCGATGGCCAGGTGCAGAAGGAGATCGCCACCGGCCGAGAAGCCGACGGCGTGGCGCGTACTGGGCGGGATCAGCCCGAGCACCTCGCTCTCGACCTCGGCATAGTCCTGGGGGTCGGTGGGACGGGCCGAGGATCCGTGGCCGGGCAGGTCGATCTCGGGCACCGCACAGTCGAAGTCGGCCAGGATGTCGACCCAACCGCTCTGGCGCCAGCCGTGGTCGAACGAGGAGGAAAAACCGTGGAGCAGGACCAGCGACGTCGGTGACTCGGGCATCGTGGGATCAACCTAGTGGCATCGGCCCCGGGGGGTCGTCTTCGTGCTCCCGCCATCCCAATCCGGAATGGGAGGCTCAATCGTCGGCCGTATACAGTGCTCGCGGGCCGACCCAGGGGAGGAAGCTGCTGTGACCGACATGTTCGCCGGAGTCCGCGTCATCGAGGCCGGCACATGGATGTTCGTACCATCGGCCGCCGCCGTGCTGGCCGACTTTGGTGCCGATGTGATCAAGGTCGAGCACCCGAGGCGGGGTGACCCGCAGCGGGGCCTGGAGACCGGCGGGCGCGGACTCGTCCCCAGCCACCTGGCCATGGAGCAAGCCAACCGGGGCAAGCGCAGCATCGGCATCGACACATCGATGCCCGAGGGACGCGACCTGCTCTACCAGCTGGTGGCGTCGGCCGACGTATTCATGACCAACCTCCTCCCTGCCGCCCGTCAGAAGAACGGGGTGGACGTCGACCAGATCCAGGCCATCAAGCCCGACATCATCTACGTGCGCGCCACCTCGGCCGGCCCCAAGGGCCCCGACGCCGGCAAGCCCGGGTACGACGCCGCCACCCACTGGCTGCGCGGCGGCATCGCCTACACCGTGACCGAGCCCGACGCCCCCCGTCCGGCCAAGTCCCGTCCGGGATTCGGCGACAAGACCGGCTCGATGAACATCGCCTTCGGGGTGGCCGCCGCCCTCTTCCGCCGGGAGCGGACCGGCGAGGGCGCGGTGGTGGACACCTCGCTGCTGAGCACGGCCATGTGGTCACTGTCCAGTGACATCACCTACTCGGCCTACACCCACCAGGAGTTCAGCCGGATCGAGCAGCCCATCGCCAACCCCATCGCCTACTCGTACAAGACAGCCGACAACCGCTGGATCGGGCTGTTGATGCTCGAGTCCGACCGGTGGTGGCCGCAACTGTGCCAGCACCTGGGGCGAGAGGACCTGATAGCCGACGAGCGGTTCAAGGACGCCGCCGCCCGCTATGACAACCGCGACGCGTGCGTGCAGGTCCTGAGCGACGTCTTCGCCTCGGCCACCCTCGACCAGTGGCGCAGCCGGTTGGCCACCCTCACGGCGCCGTGGGAGCCGCTCCAGAGCCCACTCGAGGTGCTCGACGACCCTCAGGTCAAGGCCAACGGGTTCATCCGCGACCACGTGGTGGCGACGGGCGAGACGGCCAAGATCGTGGCCGCGCCCGTCCAGTTCGACGAGGAGGTGGTGCAGGCCGTGCGCGCCCCCGAGCTGGGCGAGAACACCGAGGACATCCTGTTGGAGCTGGGTGCGGACTGGGACGAGATCGTCCGCCTGAAGGACCTCGGCGCCATCAACTAGCGCCGGCCAACAGACACGGCCATGAGCGAACTGACCCACGGCGAGGCCATGAGCTGGCTGGCCCGACAGGACCCCCATCGCCGGGCCATCGTCTGCGATGGGGCCTCCGTCACCCGCATCGAGCTCGACGGCCGGGCCAACGCCATGGCCCGGACCTACGCCCGGCTCGGCGTGAAAGGCGACGACATCGTCGCCCTCATGGTGCCCAACAGCATCGAGTTCTACGTGGCCGCACTGGCCGTGTGGAAACTGGGGGCGGTGCCCATGCCCGTCTCCCACCGGCTTCCCGATGCCGAGCTGGAGCCCATTCTCGATCTGGCCCAGCCCTCGCTGGTGGTGGGCGTGGACGGCGACCGACCGGCGGCGGCCCGGTTCGCCTCGGTAGCCATCGGGTTCGAGGCGGACCCAGCGGTGGACGATGCACCACTCCCTCCCGCTCTCGCCCGCTACGGTCGGGCCCTGACCTCAGGAGGCAGCACCGGGCGACCCAAGGTGGTGGTCAGCCACGTCTTAGCCGTGGTCGACCCCGAGAGCGAGACGGTGGGGCTGGGACCCGACAGCGTCCAGCTGGTCCCCGGTCCGCTGTTCCACAACGCCCCGTTCATCACCTCGTGCCAGGGCCTGCTGCGGGGAGCGACCCTGGTGGTGATGACCCGGTTCGATCCAGCCGTCATGCTCGAGCTCATCGAGCAGCAACGCGTGACCTGGATGCAGGTGGTGCCCACCATGTTGCAGCGGGTGTGGCGGCTTCCCGACCAGGAGCGACTCGGTCGGGACGTGTCCTCCCTCGAGGTCGTCTTCAGCACCGGTGGCCCCTTCCCGGCCTGGCTCAAACAGGCGTGGGCCGGATGGATCGGTGCCGACAAACTGCTGGAGGCCTACGGCAGCTCCGAGCAGTATGGAGGGAGCACGCTGGTCACCGGTGAGGAGGCGCTGCGCAAGCCGGGCACGGTCGGCCGGCCCCGGTACGGGCCACCCCGAATCGTCGACGAGAACGGCCATCCGGTCGGCGTGGGCCAGGTGGGGCTCATCTACTTCGAGCGGTTGGAAAAACCCAACTACCACTACCTGGGGGCCGAGTCCCAGATCGTCGACGGCTGGGAGACGCTGGGCGACATGGGCTACGTGGACGAGGACGGGTACCTGTTCCTGGCCGACCGCCGGGTCGACATGATCGTCACCGGCGGCGAGAACGTGTTCCCGGCCGAGGTCGAGGCGGCCCTGGACCAGCACCCCGACGTCCGCTCGTCGGCCGTGATCGGACTGCCCGACGACGATCTCGGCCAACGGGTCCACGCCATCGTCGACGTCGGGCGCCACGACGGCACCATTGCCGACGTCGGCCCGGCGGAGCTGTTGCCTTCCTGGCCGATCGCATCGTGCGCTACAAGATCCCCCGCACCGTCGAGCTGGTCAGCGAGCCGCTGCGCACCGACGCGGGCAAGGTGCGGCGGTCCCAGCTCCGCGACGAACGGATCGCCGCGTCGGAGGCGTAGGTCGTCCGCGAGCAAACACGTGATCGTGCGAAGAACGTTGCGGGTTCCTTCTACTGGGACTTGGGTGAACGAATTCCGACGGGCCAGCTCGTCGTACGTAGTCTCGCTCGCCGACCCGCATTGTGAGCAGCCGGGGATCGATGTGGGCCTCGGTACTGCCACCGGTAGCCCAGGTGGCCATTAAAGCCATTCAGGCTGGTTCCCACCGCCACCCATTGTTGTCCTGGCAGACGATCGCCTCTCCGTTGGCAGCTGTTCCGCTTGATCCGTGGTCTGCAGCAGGGCAGTACTCCCCGGCCGAGTAGCAGTTGCCCGAGCTGGTCGTTGGTGAGCAGCCTGCGGGTGCACCAATCGTTGGCGGAGTTGTCGGAGGGGGAACCGTCGGCGGCGGGGCGGTGGTTGGAGGAACTGTTGTCGTGGGCGGCACGGTTGTCGTGGGCGGCACCGAAGTGGTAGCGGTCGCTGGTGGCGAGGTTGTCGTCGGTTGGACGGCCTTGGTTGCTGATGCCCCTCCACACGCAGCAGTAATGCCGAGTATTCCGATCCCTAGGATCGCACCAAGCCTGGTACGCGTCACGAACATCGCCCACCCCCATGTAGTGGGGCGAGACTATCCCTCCGTCGCCTGAGACGCTGGGAAAGACGGACCACCATCAGAGCTCACACGGGCGAATCACTTCTCAGGCCTCCGATGGAGGTGTCGTGTACCAATGCAGGATTCGCCATCTCCGGCGCGGTCCGCGGTCAGATCGAGGCGAGGTGGGGAATGACCTCAGATCCGAAGGCGGCCAACGTGGCCGGGGCGGCGAAGTCGGTGAACCAGGTGTAGACCCGCTCCACCCCGCGATCGGCCAGAGCACCGATCTGGTCGACGAGCTCGGGAGCGGTGCCGAACATGATGACGTCCCCGAAGGCGGAAAACCGCCGGCGAGCCGCAGCCTCGACTTCGGCGCGCTCGTTTTCGGAGGGGATGAAGCACACCATCTGCTGTACCGACGTGCGGGCGTTGCCCGTCTGGGCCCGAAGCTCCTCCAAGCGGTGGAGGTTCCCGATCTGCAGGTTCCACCAGTCGGCGTGGCGGGCCACCAGCTCCAGGGTCTTCTTCCCGGTGGCGCCGATAACGATGGGGATGTGGCCCACGGGGACAGGCCGTTGCATCGCCCCCCGGAGTTGGTGAAACTCCCCATCGAAGTCCACTGATTCGCCCGACCACAGGGCACGCAGCACCTGGAGGGTCTCGTCCAGCCGGCGGATGCGGGCCCCGGCCGACTGCTGATCGACTCCGAACATATCGAACTCGGCAGGGACCGAGCCCCAACCGAGGCCCAGCTCGAACCGGCCGCCACTGGCATTGTCGATCGAGGCCACCTGCTTGGCCAGGACGGCCGGGTGGCGAAAGGCGTCGCACAACACGAGATGGCCCATGCGCAACCGCTCGGTCCGGGCCGCCAGCCACGTAGCTGTGACCAGCGCCTCGTACATCGGCTGGGTCTCGGCCATGGGCGGGGCGAAGTGGTCCATGAAGGCCATGCCGGAAAAGCCGGCGGCTTCGGCGTTCTTGGCGTGCCCCTCCAGCTGCTCGAACGACAAGCGCATCTGAGGCAGGTACAGGTGGATCTCGGTCACAGTGATGGTCTCCCGGTCATTTATTCGAACCTGGCTCGCACCGCTGGGTTGGTGACGAAGACGGGCAGTTGGTCGCCGCCCGATCCACCCAGGGTCATGCCTCCGTCCACGGCCAGGGTCTGCCCGGTCACGTAGTCGCCCAGGTCGGAGAGCAAGAACAGGGCGGCATTGGCGATGTCCTGGGGATCGCCGCGACGTCGAAGTGGGATCCCCTGGGCCGCATCGGAGAGGTCGCCCTGTCCGGCCCGAGGGGTCTTGATCGTCCCCGGTGCCACCAGGTTGACCCGGATGCCGTAGGGGGCCCATTCGAGAGCCATGGTGCGGCTGAACGACTCGAGACCGGCCTTGGACGCGCCGTAGGCGGCAAGTAGGGGGGCGCCTCGGGCGGCCACGGACGAGATGTTGACGAAGCTGCCGGTTTGTCCAGAGTCGATGAGGGCGCGGGCCACATCTCGGCAGGTGATGACGGCATACCGGAGGTTGCGGGACACGATCCGGTCGAAGGCCTCCATGTCGTACTCGGCCGTCCGCCACCAGTCGTCGGGCAGCGCGCCACCGACCACGTTGACCAGGTGCCGGAACGGTCCCAGCTCTGCCGCGGCCGTGGCGATGGCAGCTCGCAGCGCCGTCTCATCGGTCACATCGGCCACGACGCCGATGGAACGTCGGCCCAGGGCCCGGACCCGATCCTCGGTGTCCTTGGCGTGTTCGGCCACGTAGGTAATGGCGGCCACGTCGGCCCCCGCATCGGCCAGGGTCAGGGCCATGGCCGTGCCGATACCACCACCGCCGCCGCCCACGACCAGCGCGTTCCGGCCGCTGAGATCGATCGTCGTGCCCATGGTCCGACCCTCAGCTGCTGCTGGGCTGGGCTTGGAACGGCGACCACGCTCCGGACGAGACATGGTTCCCGGCATCGACGTCGATAAGCACGCCGGTGACCGAGCGGGCGTCGTCGGAGAGCAGGAAGGCCACGGCGGCGCCGATGTCGTCGGCCTCGGTCAGGCGACCGAGCAGGAGATGACTGCCGGCAGCCGCGCCCTCGTCGTTCTCCCACATCGACTGGGTGGCCGTGGTCCGGGTCAGGCCGGGGCTCACCGCGTTGACCCTCACCCCGCGACGGCCCAAATCGTTGGCCAACGTCCGGGTCAGCGCATTGAGAGCCGCCTTGGCCGCGGCGTAGGCAGCCATCGACGGAGTCGTCTTCTTGGGGGAGCCGCTGGAGATGTTGACGATGGCCCCGCCGCCGTCATGGCCGAGACCCCGGCGCACTGCCTCTTGGATGAGGGCGAGCGTGGGCCAGGTGTTCAGGGACACCGTGTCCATGAACGCGGCACGATCGATGTCCAAGGCCGACCCGGGATGGGGAGCGCCGCCAACCGTATTGGCCAGCAGGTCAAGGCGACCGAACCGGTCGAGTGCGGTATCGACCAACCGGGCCGGCGTGTCGTCATCGTCGGCCGAACCGGCCACGGCGACCACCGAGAGTCCTTCGGTCTGCAGGGCGCGCTCGGTGTCGCGCAGCTGGGCCTCGGACCGAGCGTTGATGACCACCGAGGCCCCTTCGAGGGCGAGGCGGCGGGCCGAGGACCTGCCGATGCCCGGATTGGTCGAAGCACCGGTCACGATGGCGACCTTGCCCTCGAACCGTCGACCGAACGTCGTGTCGTCCACAGATTCCCCCAAGTAGCTCACCCAATTCGCTACAGCAGTTGGGAACCTACACGCGAACAACGGCGAGCATAAAAACGACGAGATGGGCGGTGTGCGCCGGGGACGGTCAGCGGACGCCCTCGCCCGCGGCGGCGATGGCGAGGATTTCGGCCGTGCCCGTTCCTGCCGCGACGGCGTGGTCTCGGTCCGATGGCAAACACCGTCGTGTCGAACCGTCGTAGCGACACATGATGAGGCCAGCGTGGTCGGTGTCGAATTCGTGCCAGTGGACTCGTGCGCCATGGTCGACGAGCGTCTCCGCCACCGCTCGGCCACGTTCAACTGGGATGACCTCGTCACGGGTTCCATGGAGGAGCCATATCGGAGTGTCCGGAATCTCATCGGCCAGGACCAGAGAAAGCGGTCGACCCGTGGTCGGACATCTGTCGTCGTAGCCGGTGGCGATCCCCACGTACCCGACTGGATGCCACTCGCCATTGAGCACGAGACCGAGGCCGGCCGTTCCTCCGAGGGACCAACCGGCCAGCACCACACGTTCGGGGTCGCCGCCAAACTCGGGGGCCCGTTGCCCGACGAAGTCCAACGAGGCACGGAGTACTTCGTTTCCGCCATCGTCGGCGCTGGACGCCAGTCTGGGACTACGACGACGAGCCCTCGAGAAGCAGCCGCGAGGGCAAGCGGCTCGAGAACGTGCCGCTCGTCCGGGCCCCGTCCGTGCCACAACAGGACGACTGGAAGTCCTCGGGTATCCACATGCAGGCGATAGATGTCCAGGGCGTGTTCAGGACAATACGAAATACCCCGGAATGCCTTGACGGCTCCATTCACGTCCGAAGTCTTCCAGTCCTGAGCGGCTACTCGGACCAGGCACCAGTGATGTTTCGACCTCACCGGAGCGGGTAGGACAATTGCTTGTGCCCGCGACAGGAAGGTGACAACCAATGTTGACTCTCACCCCCGATGCAGCTCACGTGATTCAAGACCTGGTTTCCGATCATCCCGGGGCCGGTCTGCGCATTTCCTCGAACCCGGTGGATACCGACCGGATCGAGCTGGGTCTGGCGGTGACGGCGAGTCCTGAGCCCACCGATCAGATCATCGATGAGCAGGGCTCGCAGGTGTTTCTGGATCTCCAGGTGGCCCCACTGCTCGAGGACAGGACGCTGGATGTCGACGTTTCCGACGACCACGAGGTTGCCTTCAAGCTCCTGCCCTAGGGGCGCTGCTGTCCCTGCACCCGGGGGCGTGGCCGCGGGCGCCCTGGGGCCACATTGCTCAAGCTCACTTGAAGTCCAACTGGGCCCCCGGTTAGCTTCCATCCCATGGAGTCGGAGCTGACCATCGGCGCCTTGAGCGAGCGGGCAGGCGTGGCCGCTTCTGCTCTGCGTTTCTATGAAGCAGAAGGGCTGATCCACGCCACCCGGACCGCTGGGGACCAGCGTCGCTACACCCGCGACACGTTGCGACGGGTGTCGTTCATCCGCGTGGCCCAGCAAGTAGGCCTCCGCTTGGACGAGATCCGGGTGGCCCTGGAGTCCCTGCCCGAGCATCGCACCCCTACGGCCAAGGACTGGGAGCGTCTTTCTACCTCGTGGCGTCCGCGTCTCGACGCGCAGATCGCGTTGCTCGAGCGGTTGCGAGACCGCCTGGGCGGGTGCATCGGCTGTGGATGTCTGTCCCTGCGCTTCTGCAAGCTCCTGAACCCCGATGATCAGGCGGCCCAGCGGGGACCGGGTCCGCGACACATCATCGAGGGCTGACCTGGGGCAGATCGAGCCGGCCGGAGCCCGCGGGTCGGGGCGGCGCGGTCAGGCCGCGGGTGCCAGCGTCGACCAATGCCCACGCAACGAGTTCACCAACTCGTCAGAACGCTCGTCGGGGAAGAACAGCCGACCACCCTTGATCTCGATCACCTCCGTCGCCCCGGGGATCAGGTCCTTCAGCCAATAGGCCCACGAGAGCTCGAAGAACGGGTCGGCCGTCCCCCACACAATGAGGGTGGGAACCTGAAGTTCAGCCAGGTCGGGCTCCACGGCCAGCAGGTCCTCGGGGAGCAGTGACACGAGCAACTGCTCGAATTGGTGGGCCCGATCGGGGGTGCCGAGCACCGGCCGAAGGAACGAGCGCAGCACTTCGATGGGAAGGTGGTTGATGTCCTGGTAGCCGGTCCCGAACAGGGCTTCACGGGCCAACGGGAGATCAGCCAGCAGGTCCGCCGCCCCCGCGGCAATGGCACCGGCGGCGGCCAGCTCGACCGTGGGCTTGAACTCCTCGGGCGGGATGTTGTCATGGGTGTCGCAGTTGGTCAGGCACAGCGAGCGCAGCCACCCGGGATGGTTCGCCGCGAACACCTGGGCCACCGCACCCCCGGTGTCATGGGCGACCAGATCGAGCACGCCCAGGTCGGCCGACGTGCAAAAGGCGTCGAGCACCGCGGCCAACGAGCCCAGCCGGAAGTCTTGGTCGGGGGCCGCCGGAGTGTGTCCATGGAGCGGAAGGTCGACGGCCACGCAGCGTCGTTCTCCGGCCAGCGCGCCGATGGCACGGCGCCACAACAGCGCGTTGGTCCCGACGCCGTGGACGAACAACGTCACCGGGCCTTCACCGACATCGAGGCAGCTCACGGGGCCCATCGCCGTGTGGATGGTCCGGCGGTGCGTTTCGAGCTCGGAAACGTTCATGCGCTTTCCTCCTGGGGGGAAGGGACTGGTTACATGGTCCGGCGCACGCCGGGCGGTACCATTACCTATACCGACTACCGGTCTAGAGTATTAAACCGATGGTCGGTCTGTCAAGAGAGGCGACCCGCAGAGCATGCCCGAACGGACGAATCAGAACCTGGCCCGAGGCGCGGCCACCCGTGAGCACCTGATCGAGGTGGGCACGACGTTGTTCGCGGAACGGGGCTACGAGGACACCTCGATCGAGACGGTCCTCCAGGTGGCGTCGGTCAGCCGAGGATCCCTCTACCATCACTTCAAGAACAAGGAAGCTCTTTTCGAAGCGGTGCTCGAGGCCATCGAGAACGACACCGGGCTCCGGGTGGTGGAAGCCGCGGCTGGCGCCACCGACCCGAAGGAGATCCTGCGCCTCGGTGCACTGGCCTGGGTGCAACTGGCGGGCGACCCGGTGGTCCAGCGAGTCCTGTTGATCGACGCGCCCGCCGTGCTGGGCTGGGAGCGCTGGCGGGCGCTCGAAGAGCGCCATGCCCTCGGACTGATCAAGGGCGTCCTCGCCGCCATCGCCGAGCAGGGCGAACTGGAGCCCGGGCTGGTCGACGTCTTCTCCCACGTCATCTTGGCTGCCATCAACGAGATCGCCCTGCTCATCGCCCGCTCCGACCAACCGGACCGGGAGAGACAGCTGGGCGCCGACGCCATCGACGAAGTGCTGTCCCGCCTCCTCGGAGCATCAGGTGCTTCCCCATGACGCCGTGGCCGGCGGTCGGAGTAGGGCCCAGCGGGACGCCACGGAGCGGTGACCGCTCGACCAATCAGTCCTCGATGGCCCGGTAGGCGCAATCCCAGAAATCGACGAAGGCCTCGGGCGGCTCCGGTGAGGTCATCGAGCGCTGGGTGAACAGGATGCCGGTGGGTCCGCGGTCCAGGTTTCCGCCCGGTGGTCCCCGTTCCCATTCATTGGATGCCCGAATTCAGCTGCGGGGCAAGTCCCTCCAGGCCATGTCCTTGTCGGTTCGGGGCTCGCCCGGAAGCCCGAGGACCCGCTCGCCGAGAATGTTGCGCATGACCTCGGAGGTCCCACCCTCGATGGAGTTGGCCCGGGCCCGCAGAAACGCCTTGTGCATGTCCGGGGTCCCCAGGGCCACGAAGTCCGGGCGGATCTTCGGGTAGTCCGAGTCGTACAGCATGCCCTCCGCCCCCATCAGGTCCATGCACAGCTCGTAGATCCGCTGGTTGAGCTCGGCAAAGGCCAGCTTGGCCACCGAGCCCTCGGGCCCGGGGGTCCCCACCCCCCGAGCGATGGAGGCCCGGAGGTTGGTAAGACGGGTCGCCTCGCTGGCGGCCCACAGCGACATCAGCCGATCCCGCAGGGCGAGGGCATGGGGTGAGGTGTCGCCAGCCCAGCGCTCACGCCACAATCGGACGGCATCACCGATGGGGCCGGCGCCACGCGGGGCCACGTTGCCGCCGATGGAAACCCGCTCGTTCATGAGCGTGGTGACGGCCACCCGCCAGCCATCGCCCTCGCCGCCCAGACGGCCGGCATCGGACACTCGGGCATCGGTGAAGAAGATCTCGTTGAACTCTGCCTCGCCGGTGATCTGGTAGAGGGGCCGGACCTCGACGCCGGGCGCGTGCATGTCGACGAGGAAGGCCGTCATGCCCTGGTGTTTGGGAAGGTCGGGGTCAGTCCGGGCCACGAGCAACCCGAAGGTCGACAAGTGGGCCAGCGTCGTCCACACCTTTTGGCCGTTCAACACCCACTCGTCGCCATCACGCACAGCCCGCGTGGCCAAGCTGGCCACATCGGATCCGGCTCCGGGCTCGCTGAACAGCTGACACCAGATCTCCTCGCAGGTGAACAGCGGACGAAGGTACCGACTCTTTTGCTCCTCGGTGCCATGGACGGCGATCGTTGGCGCCACCATCCCGTACCCGATGACATTGCGGAGAGCAGACGAAGGCGCTCCGGCCTCAGCCAGCTGGCGGACCACACGGCCGTGCAGGCCCGGGCTCAAATCCAGCCCGCCGTGTCCCACCGGAAAGTGCACCCACGCCAATCCCCGGTCGAACTGCTCTTCCAGAAAAGCCTGGGCCGAGACGGTGTCGGGCGGAACGTCGGCCAGCAGCTGGCTCACCAGCCCATCGACCTCTGCCTCGCTCTGTACATCGCTCCGGGCCACATCGGTCGTCGTCACCTGTTCCTCCTCGAGCCGGCCACGGCCTCTGAGCTTACGGCTTGGGTTCGAACGGTCCGGGCCGTCGCCCAGCTGGGGAGACCGAACCGGCCTGACCTGGAGCCCGACCTGATCCGATCACACCACCGCACGGGACGCCGACCTACGACGGGAGCTCATCGGCCCGGGACCGTCGGGGTCTCCTGAGGGGACATCGACGACCGAACGCATCGATCGTGTCATGCTCGGCACCTCCGATACATGCCCGGCCGGTCA
>DATMMO010000025.1:0-7300 GCA_035569695.1 Acidimicrobiales bacterium
GACGTTGATCGAGAAGGTGCACTGGGCGCTGGCGGCGATGGTGGCCCCGGACAGGCTCACCGAGCCCGATCCGGCTACGGCCGTGATGGTCCCGCCCCCGCACGATCCGGTCAGCCCGTTGGGGTTGCTCACCACCAAGCCCGAGGGCAAGGTGTCACCGAAACCGACCCCGGTGAGGGTGCTGCCGGCGTTGTTGTTCTGGACGGTGAAGGTCAACGAGGTCGAGCCGCTCAGCGGGACGGAGGCGGCCCCGAAGGCCTTGATGATCACCGGTGGGGCGATCACGGTGAGGCTGGCGTTCGAGGTGTTGCCGGGGCCGTTGTCAGAGGTCACGGTGACCGAGTTGTTCTTCACCCCACCCGACGTGCCCTGCACGGTGACCACCACCGAGCAGCTGGCGCTGGCCGCCAACGAACCGCCCGACAGGGTCACCGAGCCCGATCCGGCTACGGCCGTGGTGGTGCCGCCACAGGTCGACGTCAGCCCGTTGGGGGTGGCCACCACCAGTCCGGCCGGGAGGGAGTCGGTGAAGGCCACGCCCCCGATCCCCCCGGTGTTGGGATTGGAGATGGTGAAGGTCAACGAGGTCGTGCCCCCGACAGGGATCGACGCCGCCCCGAAGGACTTGGTGATGCTGGGAGGATCGGCAGCAAAGTACCGAGCCAAGAGGAACCGGGGCGAGCCCAGCGAGGGCTGGTCGCTGCCGGCCACGACGATGGCGCCAAGGGATCCGGGCTCGAGAGCCACGGCATTGCCGAAATCGTCCGCCCCGCCGCCGGTGTTGGTGGTGACGATGCCCCCTGTGCCGAAGGTGGAATCGAGATGGCCGTTGCTGGTGCTGTACCGCAGCGCGGCGATGTCGTCGCCGCCCACAGCGGCTTGGAAGTAGCCGCCCACCACGATCTGGCCGTCGGTCTGCAAACTGACGGCACGCCCGGCCGCGTCCTTGTTGGTGCCGATGGGGGTGGAGACGATACCCCCAGTTCCGAACGTGCCGTCCAATACGCCGGCGCCGCTGTAGCGAGCCAGGGCCACGTCGAGGTGGTCGCCGACGTTGTTATCGCCGGACTGGCCGACGGCCACGATGTTCCCGTCGCCCTGGACGGCAACGCCATAGGCGGTTCCCTGCGTTCCCCCCACTGGGGTATCGACCACTCCAGTGGTGCCGAAGCTGGTGTCGAGGGTGCCATCGGTATTCAGGCGTCCGACACCGAAATCGGCATTGGCGTTGGCGCTCCCGGACACCACCACCTTCTGGTCGCCCGGCTGGATGGCCACGGCATTGGCATTGTCGGTAGTGGTCACGGCCGAGGGGAAGGCCAACTGGAAACCGGGCTGGGTCCCGCTCGAGTTGAAGCTGGTGTCCAGTGTCCCGCTGGTGGAGAACCGGCCGACCACCCAGCCGTTGTCGTATTGTCCGGCGACCACGATCCGACCGAAGCTGTCGATGGCCAGGGCGTTGATCTGGTTGGTGAAGGCATTGGAACCGGCCACTACGGTGGTGATGCCGCTGGTCCCGAAGCTGGTGTCGAGCGTGCCGTCCGCGTTGTATCGGACAAGGGCCATGTCCTCGGTGGCGGATCCTCCGGAGATGGTGGACGTGTACCCCCCGACCACGATCTTCCCATTGCCCTGTATAGCCACGGCCAGAGCGGCATCACCGTTGCCGTTGGCTGCGGCGATGGTTGTGGTCACCTTGCCCCCGGTTCCGAACGAGCTGTCGAGTGTCCCGTCGGTGTTGTAGCGGGCCAGGGCAAAGCGCTGCACGCCACCGGAGGGCTGGTCGTAGCCGGCAGCCACGATCTTTCCGTCCGATTGGGTGGCCACCCCGTTGACCACATCGGTGGCTCCCGCCGTCACTGTGGTCGTGACCAGGCCTCCCGTCCCAAACGATGGGTCGAGCGCTCCCGGGCTGGCGCCGGCGACCGTCGGCTGCACGGCCACCGCCAGCGGTACGGCCACGGTGGCCACGACCATCAGGGCGGCCAGCCGTGCCCTCCACCGCCGAGCGCCCATCACGGTCTCTTTAGCTCCTTGCCGGGAAGATGCCGGTGAGGGCAATCACGAAGTTGAGGACCAGGTAGGGGGGCAGATTGTTGTGGGGCTGGCCTCCGCCCGTCGAATGGAGGGCGGACGGGCTCATCTGACCGTTGGCCACCGGTGCATACGAATCGGCCCTGACCTCGGCCGTGAGGTTGGCGCTGGGACCCACTTGATTACCGGCCGCCGCCACCGCCTGGGCCGGGTGGCCGTGCGAGGGCATCTGCGAGGAGAGCAGGGTCACCTGCGTCTCCCCGCCCACATCACCCATGGATCGAACGGTGAGACCGGTGCCACTCCCTTGGTCGAGGGGGGTGCTGCCCTGCAGGTTGGGCAACGCGAAATTGCTCTTTCCGTCGCCGCCGAACTGTGTGCCCAGGAGAGAGAACAGGGCGGTGTTCTGGGTGATGGGCATGACCTGCCCGTTGCACATGGCCCATCCCAGCGGGGCGAAATTGAAACCCACCACCCGGATCTCACCCAAGTATTGGTCTGTCATGGTCAGTTCCTACTCGGGAAGATGCCGGCCATGGCCATGATGTAGTTGAGGACCAGTCCCGGGGGCATGTTGTCGTGGCCCTGCCCAAGACCGCTGTTTCCGATGGCGGTCGGGGCCAGGGTCGTGGAGGGGGAAGCCGTGCTGAACGGGTTGGCGTTCTTGATCCCGGCCCAGTAATTGCCGGCCGGGCTGACGGCCGTTCCCGTTCCCGCGGCAACGGCCACGCCATGGGTGTGGCCGGGGATCTCCGCCGTGGTCAGGACGTGGGTGGCTTCGCCACCGGCCTGTCCCTGGGTGAAGTTGGATCCGATATGAACGGGGACCCGGCCCTCCAGGTTGGGTAGGGCGAAGCTGGAGATCCCATCGCCGCCGTACGTGGTGCCCAGAAGGGAGAACAGGGCCTGGTTCTGATTGATGGGTAGGAGCTGCCCGTTGCACATAGCCCATCCGTGGGGGGCGAAGGTGAACGAGACGACCCGGATCTCGCCGAGGTAGGGATTTGACACCTAGTCCTCCTTGCCCGGGTGGGCGATCAACGGCACGACACATCTGGGGTGGCTGGTCATTGCGAGGGGAAGATCCCCTCAAGGGCGATGACGAAGTTGATGACCGCGAACGGGGACATGTTGTCGTGGGCCAGCCCCCCGGTGGCCGTCGCGATGGCGCCGGCATGCAGCGTGGCGTTGGTCGCAGCCGAGGAATAGGGGTTCACCCCGCCTGAGGCCGCGGCCCACACTGCGCCGGCCGGGCCGGCCTGGTTCCCGTGGTTGGTGACTGCCGCCGCGGCGTGGGAGTGCGCCGGAAGGACGGCGGTGCTTCCCAGCGCCACCGACTCCTCGCCCAACGTCTGCCCGATGATCGCGCCGCTCCCCTGGTGCAGAGCCATCCGCCCCCGCAGGTCGGGCAAGGCAAACGTCGTCTGCCCGTCTCCGCCGTAGGTGGTGCCGATCAGGTTGAACAGGGCTGAGTTCTGGCTGATGGCCAGGAGCGACCCGTCGCAGAAGGCCCACCCGACGGGGGCGAAGTTGAACCCGGCCATCCGGATCTCGCCGATAAATGGGTTTGCCATCTAGCGGCCCCCCTCGAGCCGTGACCGTTGGTCTCTCGCCACTGGTCGCTCATGGGAGACTGTGGCCTCGATGTCCGCCACCTCACCGCCCGACCCGGAGTATGCGTTTTTTGCCCGCACCGTCGGCCACCGGTTCTCGGTGCCGACGGCAGCCGGGAGCACCGTCGAGCTCGAGCTGACGGCACTGACCGGTGATCCGCCGAGCCCAAGCGAGCCGAGCAGCTTCTCGGTGTTCTTCCTGGGGCCGGCCGCTGACCCTCTGGCCCAGGGAACATACGAGCTCACCCACCAAGCCGAGGGGATGCACCCTGTGTTCATCGTGCCCGTGGGCCGGGAGGGCGATTCGATCAGGTACGAGGCGGTGTTCACGAGGCTCGGTACTCCATAGCCAGGTACAGATCGGTGGGATCGGGCTCGCCCGGGCTGGCCAGGGATACGAATCCGAGTCTCTGATAGAGGCCGAGGGCTCGGCTGTCGGTCCGGACGGTCAGGTGGAGGGGACGGTCGAACAGCAACGCTTCCTCGATCAAGGTGGTGATCAGCGCCGTTCCGATGCCGTTGCCCCGATGTTCGGCCACCAGGGCGATGTCGACCAGGTGGATGGCCGTGGATCGGCAGTCCACCAGCAGTCGCCCGATGGCTTGCCCGTCGACCACCACGATGTCCGATCGGGCCGACGGGTGGTTGGCGGTAAAGGCACGCTCCCGAGCCCGGTACTGCATGGCCAGGAACCCCTGGACCTCGGCCGGACCCCATCCGAACCCGAGCACGTCGTCTCGGGTCTCGGCGTACAGGGCGTACAGGAAGCTCTCGTCATCATCGGTTCGGGGCCGGAGGACCAGCCCGACCGGGGCCGCGCGGTGCGCCGTCGACATCGGGGGCGCAGTGTTCATCGGTGGCCCACCCCGTGGCTGCGGTTGACCAAGGCGGTGACCACACCGTTCCCCGCTGGGGACAAGAAGAGAGGAAACCGGCCCAGCGTCGAATGGCTGAGGGTATGGGTGCCCTCGGCGGGTACGGCCCCATCCACCGAGAAGGTCAACGCGAACTCGTCGCCCTGGCTCGACCGGCCACCCGACGGCGCCAGGTCGGTCACCTTCTGCGTGCGCATGGTCGTCGACCGACCGTGGGGCAGCTCGACGCGCAGCGCTCCGTTGCCCATCTGTTGCCATGTCGTTAGCGCATAGGGGTAGCGATTCGAGCGCTCCGAGGCGGCCGCGGTCGTGGCCCCGACGGGAATGAGCGCGGCCCCGGCCACCGCTGCACCCAGAGTCAGGAATCCCCGCCGTGAGAGTTCGCTGCCCATCCCCGACTTCCCTTTGACAAGGGACCGGAGCCCCCGAACGTATGCCCGCCGTCGGGCATCTTTTGTAACAGTGACATGACGGAAAGTGGGAGTCAAGCTGGTTCTTCTCCCGATCGATGAGCGGTATCGGCGAGGGACACCACGCACTGTCGTTGCCCGCGTGCGAGCGGGGACGGAAACTCGATTGGGGCCTTGATCACGGCCGGCCGTCCACGGTCGTGGGATCGCTCTCGGCCCGGCCAGTGCCACCGCGATGGGCATCGGCTGGCCGACGGTACGCTGAACAGCCCGTGCTTCCCGTCGACCGAATCCGCAATTTCTCCATCATCAGCCATGTCGACCACGGCAAGTCGACGCTGTCCGATCGCATCCTGGAGCTGACCGGAGCCGTCGACCCCCGCCTCATGCGCGAGCAATACCTCGACTCGATGGACATCGAGCGGGAGCGGGGCATCACCATCAAGGCGCAGAACGTCCGCGTCGGCTGGAAGGACCACACCCTCCACCTCATCGACACCCCGGGTCACGTGGACTTCGGCTACGAGGTCAGCCGGTCGCTGGCCGCGTGCGAAGGGGCGGTCCTGCTGGTCGACGCCTCCCAGGGCATCCAGGCCCAGACGCTGGCCAACTGCTACCAGGCCATCGAGCACAACCTGGAGATCGTGGCCGTGCTCAACAAGATCGACCTGCCCGCCGCCGACCCCGAGCGCTGTGCGGCCGAGATCGAACAGGTCCTGGGGTTGGATGCCTCCCAGATCCTGCACATCTCGGCCAAGACGGGCGAGGGCGTCCCCGAGCTCCTCGACGCCATCGTGGCGCGCATCCCTCCGCCTACCGGAGACGTCGACGCACCGTTGCAGGCCCTCATCTTCGACTCGGCCTACGACCAGTACCGCGGGGTGGTGAGCTCCATCCGGGTCATGCAGGGGATGCTGGTCAAGACGGCCAAGCTCCGGTTCATCCATGCCGGGGAGAACCATGAGATCGAAGAGATCGGCGTGCGCACGCCGGTCACGGTGGCCGTGGACGAGCTCGGTCCCGGCGAAGTGGGCTATCTGGTGGCCGGGATCAAGGACGTCGGCGGGGCCCGCTCGGGGGAGACCGTCACCACCGCCGCCCACTCGGCCACCGAGGCGTTGGCCGGCTACCGGGACCCCAAGCCCATGGTGTTCTGCGGGCTGTTCCCCATCGACGGCGATGAGCTCCCTGACCTACGGGACGCGCTGGAGAAGCTCCGGTTGAACGATGCCAGCTTCACCTATGAGCCGGAGTCCTCCCGGGCCCTCGGGTTCGGCTTCCGCTGTGGTTTCCTCGGTCTGTTGCACATGGAGATCGTCCGTGAGCGCCTCGAGCGCGAGTTCAACCTGTCGCTCATCGCCACCGCGCCCTCGGTGGCCTATCAGGCCTACCTGACCGACGGCACCAAGGTGGACGTGGACAACCCCAGCGAGCTGCCCGAGCCCACCCACCTCGATCACGTGGACGAGCCGATGCTGCGGGCCACCATCCTCACCCCGGCCGAGTACACCGGGACGGTCATGGAGCTGTGCCAGAACCGGCGGGCCGAGATGGTGCGCATGGAGTACCTCTCGCCCGAGCGGCTGGAGTTCATCTACACCATTCCCTTGGGTGAGGTGGTGGTGAACTTCTTCGACCAATTGAAGAGCCGGACCAAGGGCTATGCCAGTCTCGACTACGAGCCCGACGGCTACGCCACCGCCGACCTGGTCAAGGTGGACCTCCTGATCAACCACGTCCCGGTGGACGCCTTCTCCACCATCGTGCACAAGAGCCAGGCCGATTTCTATGGCCGAAGGATGACCGAGAAGCTCCGCGAGCTCATTCCCCGACAGATGTTCGATGTCCCCATCCAGGCCGCCATCGGTGGCCGGGTGCTCGCCCGCGAGACGGTCAAGGCCCGGCGCAAGGACGTGCTGGCCAAGTGCTACGGCGGCGACATCAGCCGGAAGCGCAAGCTGCTCGAGAAGCAAAAAGAGGGCAAGAAGAAGATGAAGAACATCGGTCGGGTGGAGGTCCCCCAGGAGGCCTTCGTCTCCGCCCTCCGCCTCGACGACTGAGCGCTGGCCCTACCCTTGACCATGAGCTCATCGAGCGGTCCGGCTCTGTCGTGGAGCACTCAAGTCGGCCAGGCCGACTGGGTCGCCGGGCGCCTGCTTCCACCCCTTGAGGGTGTCGTGACCTCCATCGTGCCCGGTGGCTTCGATGCCTACGTCCGGCTGCTCCACCCCATCGGGGCCTGGCAGGACGCAGAGAGCATCAGGGTCCGGTGGTCCGAGGTGGCGGCCTGGAGCGGGCGGCCCCTAGAGCGGGACAGCCAGTTCCACGCCATCGCCGTGTCCCAGGACGGGGCCGAGCAGCCACCGTT
>DATMMO010000026.1:0-3822 GCA_035569695.1 Acidimicrobiales bacterium
CTGGCACCCTGACGAGCAACTGCCCGTTCTGCCATCATCCCGGAGCCCATGCCCGACCGGTCCCCGACTCGGGCGGTCCCCCTTTCTGCGAGGACTGTGATCGTTGTTGGTCCGAACGCATGGACAGGGACCGGCCGCCGCACCATTCCTGAGCCGTTACCGGCCCACGATCTTCGTCGGAGCCCGTCGTGACCGGTGCTCGGCAACCGGTGTCATGCCGCGACGGAGAGCTCGCTGGTGCAGTACTTGCATTTGGTGGCGGCGATTGGCAGGTCGCTCGATAGGCACCTCGGGCATTCCTTGGTCGGCGGCGGGTCGCCGAAGACCGTGTTGCCGCGCTTTTTCATGTAGGCCCGGTATGGCACGACCAGGACGAAATAGATGACGGCCATGAAGATGATGAAGTAGACGACGGCCGAGATGAAGGCGCCCATGTCGATCCGCTGACCGTTGATGGTCCACCCCAGTCCCTTGGCTGTGGGTCCACCGCCGGCCGCGGCGTTGACGGCCGGGGTGACAATGCTGTTGGTGAACGCCCTGATCAGGTTGCTGAAGGCCAGGGCCACGACCAGGCCGACGGCGATCACGATCAGGTCGCCCTGCATCAGGAAGTTCTTGAAGCCCTTGATCATCCTTGGTCTCCTCACATGGTCGACCGCCCACCTACCACGGCAAGCGGCACGAGATGGTCCGGGCCAAGTTATCCCGGGAGGCGGTCAGTGGATCGGGCCACAATCGCCGGCCGTCGCCCCGCCTACCCCAGGTCAGGTCAGCTCAGCTCAGGTCAGGTCAGGTCAGGGATCGAGCGTGCGTCGTTGCGGGTAGATGGTCTCCTGGCGCGCCAGCATGGCCACGAACTTGTCGATCCGCCGAGCCCGCGTGTCGGCCCGGGTCGCACTTTCCACCCGGTAGAGCACGGCATAGCGGTTCTGGCTGGTCAATATCTCGAACATGGCCTGGGCCCGCGGTTCGGCGGCCAGTGCGGCACCCAGGTCTGACGGCACCTCCATGGTGGCCTGACCGGCGTACGCCGATTCCCATCGCCCGTCAGCCTTGGCCTGTTCGACAGCCCTCAGACCGGCGGGATGCATCCGCCCCTCGGCCAGCAATCGCTCGATAATGGCGACGTTCCGCTTCGACCATGGGCTCCGGGCCCGTCTGGGGGTGAACCGTTGGCGAAAGGTGGTCTGGTTGCGGGAACCGACCTGACCATCGATCCAGCCGTGGCCCAAGGCTTCGTCCAGTGCCTGGTCATGGGTGAGGCTGGTCGGATCGGTGGTGCCCTTCTTGGCCAGTACCAGCCACACGCCGGCGGGATCGGCGTGATGCTTGCGCAGCCATCGTCGCCATGCCGCCCCGTCAGCAACGATCAACTCGGGCAGTTCATCGGCCACGCCCGCTCAGCCTTCGCTCGGGATGATCCTGTCCACCACTCCCGATTGCACGTCGTAGCGCCATCCCTCGATCCGAACGCCATCGGGCAGCACCGCGCAGGTGCGCACCGCGTCAACGTCTTCGGCCAGCGCCTCGTCGGGATCATCCATGGTGAGGAAGTCCCAGCCTTTCGAGTTGGCGGCCTGCGTCTCACTCAGCCCCGACCTGAGCTCGGCTTCGCCCCCCCGGGCCAGGGCGCAATCGGTGTGGTGCATGACGGCAACATGGGTCACGCCCAGGAAGGTGGTGGCCAGCACCAGCGAGCGCAACACATCGGGCGTGACACGACCGCCCGCATTGCGGAGGATCTTGGCATCCCCGGGGTGCAGGCCGAGCATGGTCAGTGGCTCTATTCGGCTGTCGATACATGTCACCAGACCGAAACCCTTGGCCGCTCGACCAGGGATGTCCTGGAGGGAAAAGGTGCGCGCGTACTGGCGGTTGGCAGCAAGCAGGTCGTTGAACATTGAGGGACAGCATTTCAGATGTTCGCCGTCTTGGTGTCACGCGTCACGGGGACCAGGTTTGATCACGTCGTGGGGCGGGAAAGATGAGGGCCATGGGGATCATCTTGGTATTGCTATTACTGGCGCTCATCTTCGCAGGGGCGGGCTTCGCCCTCCACGTGCTGTGGATCATCGCCGTCGTCTTCTTCGTGGCCTGGCTTGTCGGCCTGGCCCTCGGAAAGGGCCGCCGGTCGGCCTAGCAGTGGCCAAGCTCATCGCCTATGTCTGTCACGGGAAGAAGTGTTCCCGGGCATGCGACCACGATGCTCTCATCCGGGCTCTGTGTAAGCAGCGGTAGTCGGTCTGCGGCACGGCCCCGTTGACAGGTACCGACGACGAGGTGAGACTCGCTGCATGCCTGGGCAACGAAGCACATGATGGGGTCGCCGAAGCTCCGAGGGGACCGAAGCGAGTAGGCATCATGAGCGAGGACCAGGTCAGCTTGTTCGGATCCGACGGGACCCGCTTGGCCGGGGTGCTGCGCCGACCCGAGGATGGAGCAGGAAGCCCAACAGCCGCAGTGGTTCTGTGCCAGGGGCTCTCTGGGGTGCAACACCTCGTCCTTCCCGGCGTGGCTCGGGACCTGGCCCTCCGAGGTATCGCCTCCCTTCGGTTCGACTACGCCGGCTACGGCGAGAGCGACGGAGCGCGGGGCTGGATCGATCCCCGGTCCCGGGTGGACGATGCCCTATGCGCCTTCACATGGTTGGCGGCCCAACCGGGTATCGGTCCACGGATCGGTGTCTACGGCCACAGCTATGGCGGCCCCGTTGCCATTGCCATGGCGGCCCGGCAGCCCCGGGTGGGGGCGGTGGTGGCCGTGTCGAGCCCGGGCGACGGACGCAGCATGCTGCGCTCGGTGCGGGCCAGTTGGGACTGGATTGCCTTCGAGCGGGCGGTGGAGTCGGAACGGGCCCACCTGGTGGCCACGGGCATCCCGACCATCGTCGACATCCAGACCATCTTCCCGTTCAGCCCGACGTTCCTGGCCCAGTACGAGAAGCTCAAGTCGGACCAGGCCGGTACCAGCGCCATGGCTGTCCCCGTCCCGGGCGAGGCCAACACCGGTGGGCTCCCCCATCAGTCGCTGGGTACCTCCCACTTCTATCTGGCCAGCGTGGATGCCATGCTCGACTTCCACCCCGAGGATGCCGCCCGCCGGTTGGGCCCGAGACCACTCCTGCTCGTCCACGGCGCCGATGACGACGTGGCGGCGGTGGAGGACGTCGAAGCCGTCTATGCCAACGCGCCGGGTCCCAAGCGATGGGAGCTCATCTCTGGCGCCGGGCACAACGATCTCGATGCGGGCCCCGGACTCGACCGGGCCGTTGAGCTCGCTGGTGACTGGTTCGTGGAACACCTCGGCGTCACCTGAGCCGCACCGGGCGAGTGCGGCGGGGACACCTGAGCCGCACCGGACAGATGGGGCGGGGACACATGAGCCGCACCGGGCGAGTGCGGCGGGGACATGGTATGAAAGTTCGCACGATCACCAGAAGGGGGAATCACTATGGAGTTCGGGTACTTCGCACAGGTCTTCGTGCCGGACAAGGTGGCCGAGACCACTCCGGGGTACGAGCAGCGTCGCCTCCTCGACAACCTCGAGCTCTCCATTCGGGCCGAGGAATTCGGGTTCAAGTACGTGTGGGCGTCCGAGCACCATTTCCTCCGCGAGTACTCACACATGTCCGCTCCCGAGGTCTTCTTGGCCAGCGTGGCCTCGCGCACGGAACGGATCCATCTTGGTTCGGCCATCTTCAACATCACGGCGCCGGTGAACCACCCGGTGCGAACGGCCGAGCGCGCCGCCATGATCGACAACCTGTCCAACGGACGTTTTGAGCTGGGCACCGGCCGCGGGTCGTCCACCACCGAGATGTTC
>DATMMO010000027.1:0-5332 GCA_035569695.1 Acidimicrobiales bacterium
GGCTAAGGCGTTCGACCCGACGGACCAGCGTGTCGACGAAGGCATCGGCCACGCCCCGCTGGACGAAGATCCGGTTCGGGCAGATGCAGGCCTGCCCGGTGTTGAGGAACTTCACCAGGGCCAGACCCTTGGCCGCATGCTCGGGATCGGCGTCGTCGTACACGATGAAGGGAGCGTGCCCGCCCAACTCCAGGGAGACCCGCTTCATCTGCTCGGCCGCCCGCGCCGCGATGTGCTTGCCCACGTCGGTGGAGCCGGTGAAGCTGATCTTGCGCACGGCCCGGTTGGTGAGCAGCTCGTTGCCCACCGGCTCGGGATCGCTGGTGGTGATCAGGTTGACCACGCCGGGCGGGAACCCGGCATCCTCGAAGACCCGGAAGGTCTCCACCGCGCACAGCGGGGTCTGCTCGGCCGGTTTCACCACGATGGTGCATCCTGCCGCCACGGCCGGGGCCACTTTTCGGGTGATCATCGAGATGGGGTAGTTCCACGGGGTGATGGCCGCGGCCACTCCGACCGCCTGATGCAGGACCAGAAAGCGCTGATCGGCGCGGGCCGACGGGATGGTCTCGCCGTAGACCCGCTTGGCCTCTTCGGCGAACCAGGCCAGGAAGTCGGCGGCGTAGCCGACCTCGTTGCGCGCCATCCGGAGGGGCTTGCCCTGTTCCCGGGTCATGATGCGAGCGAGGTCCTCTTGGCGCTCGAGCATGAGCCCGTGGGCCTTGTTCAGGAGCTCGGCCCGGGCGTAGGCCGTGCGGGCCGACCACTCGGGAAAGGCAGCGGATGCCGCGTCGATCGCCGCGCCGGTATCCTCGGCATTTCCATCGGCGGCTTGACCGAGTATCTCGCCCGTCGCCGGGTTCACCGCATCGAACCTTTGCCCCGAGGCGGCCTCGAGCCATTTCCCATCGATGAACAACATGTCGTCCCCGTTCGTCTGGTCGGATCTTTACTGGCTCAGAAGTTCTTGAGTATCTCGATCGAGTCCACCGAGAGGCCCCACGGCGACTTGATCGTCGCTCCTCCGTCCACCACGATCGTCTGGCCGGTGATGCGAGCGGCCAATCCGGACGACAGGAAGAGCACGGCGTTGGCGATGTCCCGGGCCCGTGGCGAATTGAGCGGTGCCGCGCCGTCGGTGCCCCACTGGTCGTCGGGCTGGTCCTCGTTGCCGCCCCCCACGCTTCCCGGGGCCACGGCATTGGCCCGGATGCCGTGCCGGCCGAGCTCCTCGGCCACCGTCTTGGTCAGTGACATGATGCCCGCCTTGGCCACGCCGTAGGCGACATGGAAGGCGGCCGATCCGATGCCGTCCACCGAGGCCAGGGCGACTAGCGACCCTCCTGTGCCCTGTCGGATCATGTGGGCCGCAGCGGCACGGTAGAGGTAGAAGGCGTGGCTGATGTTGTTGTCGATCGACCATCGCCAGTCATCGTCGGTGAACTCGTCGAAGACGGACCATTTGGCGCCGCCGATGATGTCCACCACCAGATCGAGGCCGCCCAAGGCTTCCACGGCCTCATCCACAGCGCGCCGGCTCTGGTCGGGCACGGTCATGTCGGCGATGATGGGCACTGCCTTGCCCCCGCCCTCGTTGACCTCGGCCACGATGTCGTCCGCTCGACCCTTGTCCATGTCGATACAGGCCAGGGTGACGCCGGCCGCGGCCAGCTTCAAGGTGCTCAGCCGGCCCATGCCCGCCCGGGCCGGCCGGTAGCCGGCGCCGGCGACGAGCCCCCGCTTGCCCGAGAGCCCGAGGTCGATGAGTTCGTCGAAGTCGGTCATGCTTCGACCCTACTAAGGCACACCGACGACGGGCCCGTTGGGGATGCGAGGATGTCGGCGTGGATCCCTATGCCCAGCAGCTGGCTGACGCCGTCGACGCCGTCGTCGCCGCCTGGGTCGAGCGCTGCATCGCCCTCCGGGTCGAGCAGGCCGGTTTGGTGGAGACGCCGCAACTGCGACAGGCCGCCGAGCGGGCCGGGGAGAGAGCCCGCGGCGAGGTGGGACCACGGTTGCGGGCCCTGTTGGACACCGACATCGATGCCCAGACGACCACCCCGCTGGCCATCCTGCGCCGGGCCGTGGAGTATCCCACGGCGGTCCTGCGGGAGGCCGGGGTCCCCACCGTGGCCCGGGACCGGTTCAGCGAGGCCAACTTTCCCGATGATGTCTACGATCTCACCCCGGCCAAGTTCGCCGACATCGACCCGTCGTTGGCCGATCCCGGGTTGGCGTGGGGGGCATCGAAGGCCATGGCCCACTTGCAACGGCACCGACCCCGCTGAGCGGGGGTGGAACCGGATCCGTCGGACCACGGGCCCGAAACGAGGAAACCCCACCCGACCGTGGTCGAGTGGGGTTTCGGATGGCCACCCGTCTTAGCGAATCCGCGGGAGGGGGGAACCTGCCGAACATCGAAAGGCGACAGCCATCAAGTCCATCCAACCAGAGCGTCGCACCAACTATTCCGGTGACGGCCCGACCTGGGGTGATTGTCACAGAACCGTAATCTGACCGGTCCTCCGCTCCGAGCCGATGGGGGACGGGTTCAGGATGCCATCATGGCGCCATGGACATCGCCATGACCTTGCCCACCATGCTCCCGCACGGGCGGAGGGAGCTGTTGGCCTGGTGCCGAGACATCGACGAGGGGCCGTGGTCGAGCCTGGCCGTGCCCGAGCGGGTGACGTACACCAGCCATGCCTTGACCGTCCAACTGTCGGCGGCGGCCGCCCTGACCGAACGAGTCCGGCTGTGGACCACGTTGATCGTGCTTCCCGCGCACAACGCGGTGCAGGTGGCCAAGGACATGGCCTCGGTCGACCAGCTGAGCGACGGCCGGCTGACCCTGGCCGTCGGGGTGGGAGGCCGGGAACAGGACTACCGGGCCATCGGGGGAGATTTCACCCGCCGGTGGGAACGCATGGACGCCCAGGTGGCGGAGATGCGTCGCATCTGGGCCCAGGGGCCGCCCTTCGAGGGTTCCGATCCCGTCGGTCCGCCCCCCGTCCAAGAGGGCGGCCCACCCTTCGTGGCCGGCGTCATCGGGCCCAAGGCGATGGCTCGCGCCGCCCACTGGGCCGTCGGCGTCGATGACCCCACTGCCATCACCGAGGTGCAGGGGGACGCGCTGGCCTCCCAGCGCCAGAAGGTCGTGCAGGCGTGGAAGGACGCCGGCCGGAATGACCAGCCCCATTTCTCCACCAGCCTCTGGTACGCCCTCGGTCCCGACGCCAAGCAGCAGTTGGGCGACTACGTCTACAGCTACCTGAAGATCTTCGACTCGGGCTACGCCCGGGCCACGGCTGACTCGGCGCCCGTCCACACCCCCGAAGCACTCCGCCAGGCCATCGATACCGCACGAGAGGTCGGTTGCGACGAGTTCTTCCTGGTGCCCACCACGGCCGACCCGAGCGAGCTGGACCGTACCCGCGAGGCCCTGGGTCTGTAGGCCGAGCCACGGTCTTCGCCGGGGCGGGATGCGACCCGGTGCCCTACTGTTGACCCATGCCGACATTCGAACATGTCAATCTCGGGATCCCCGTGGACGGGACCGAGGCCGAGACGGGCTTCCTGGTCGAGGTGCTTGGCTTCCGCAGTGTGGATCCTCCGGCCGAGATCAAGGCGCGCTTCAGCCCCTTGTGGTTCGAAGGCGACGACGGAAGGCAGATCCATCTGAGCGTGGATCCCGAGCACCGCCCGGCGGCTCGCGCCCATGTGGCCGTGTGGCTCGGTGATGACCTGGCCGCCACCGAGGACCGGTTGAGCCGCTCCGGCCTGGAGTGGAAGGCCACGGACAGCGCCGCCCGCCGGGTCGTCTTCACCCGGGATCCTGCCGGGAACCGATGGGAGCTGACCGGGCCGGCCGTCGTCGGCCTCTAAGTACCGAGCCTCGCGCCCTCAGGGCTCCAGGACGACCTTGATGGCGCCGGCGTGGCGGTCCTGAGCGGTGGTGAACGCCTCGGCGGCGGCGTCGAGCGGGAACCGGTGGGTGATGATGGTGCCCGGTACCTCGGGTCGGGCGGCCAACAACGCCCCGGCCACCTCGAAGTCGCGAGAGGGTCCGACCCGCCCGTACATGCTCGAGGGGATCAGGTTGATCTCCTTCATGGACACGGCATAGGCGGGGATGTCCACGGTGCCGTCCCAGTAGCTGCCCAGCAGCACGACCCGGCCGCCCGGTCGGCACAGCTCGACCGCCCGGGCCAGGGCACTGGAGGTGCCTGCGGCTTCGATGACCACGTCGTAGTGGCCGTCGCCCATGGTGGTCGCACCCAGCCGGTCGGCCGCCTGGCGCTGCGCCTCGTGTCGGGCTTCCAGGGCCACCGTGGCTCCGGTGGCCTGAACGGCCACCACTGCGGTCTGGCCGATCGACCCGCCGCCGACCACCGCTACCCGTTCACGAGGAAGGACCCGGGCCCGGCGGACGCCGTGGACGGCCACGGCCAGCGGTTCCACCAGGCAGGCGTCGGTGATCGAGAGACCGGACGGGACCGGGA
The DNA here is from genome assembly GCA_035569695.1 of Acidimicrobiales bacterium. Taxonomy (GTDB): domain Bacteria; phylum Actinomycetota; class Acidimicrobiia; order Acidimicrobiales; family RAAP-2; genus DASXMT01. The sequence continues at coordinate 4,503 of DATMMO010000027.1, forward strand.
TGATCGACGACGCCGGCACCCGGCACTCGTCGGCCATGCCGCCGTTCTGGCCGATGCCCATGATCATGTCGGGACCCACGGTGCACAGGTTGTACTCGCCGTTCCGGCAGGGACCGCACTCGTGACACGGCGCAATGGGCTCGACGGCCACCAGGGTCCCGTCGTCGAGCACGCCGGCGATCTCGTGGCCCAGGATGGTGGGCATCTCGAACGACAGCAGGTGGAGGTCGGAGCCACAGATGCCGGCCGAGGCGACCCGCACCCGGACGCCCTCACCGGTGGGCGCCGGCTCCTCCGACACCCGAGCCGTGCCCCCGGTACAGCGAACGGCCCTCACCGAAACGACCCCCGCCGGCCCGTTTGTTCGATGGCCACACGACCTCCCATGCCCGATGCCCCCAGCCCGTCTGGTGCCTCCGACGATAGACCGGCGGCCGGCACGGAGCCGAACCGGGATCGAGCGGGCCGGACGGCGCGCTACCTTCGACCTCATCGGTCACCAGGAACGGAACGAGAGGACCCCATGGACGAAGCTCAGGTACAGGCGCTCCTCGACAAGCAGGCCATCCACGAGGTCGTGTTGCGCTACTGCCGGGGAGTCGATCGCCTGGACCTGCCTCTGGTCCGGTCGTGCTACCACTCCGACGGAGTTGACCACCACACGGGGTTCACCGGCTCGGCCGACGCCTACGTGGCTTGGATCGATGGAGGGTTGCGCCGGTTCAGCGGCACCATGCACCTGATCGGGAACCATCTGTGCGACCTGCAGGGCGACGCGGCATACACCGAGACCTACGGCACCGCCCATCACTGGGGCGAGCCGTTGGCCG
>DATMMO010000028.1:0-3176 GCA_035569695.1 Acidimicrobiales bacterium
GGCCGGCTCCGGGCCGGACCCCGCTTCGAAGATGCTCGAGCCCGGGAGCGTCTGACGGGTGAAGACGATCCAGTCGTTGCACAGGATGTCGTAGGCGTTGAGCTCGCTGGCCATGATGGTCTGGATATCGGTGAGGTTGCCGAAGGAGCGATCGGCGTACCCGTCCTCGACCCCCAGCACCACCAGGATCTTGCCCTTCAAGCCCAAGGCGGCCAGAGCGGCGACGGCGTCCTTGGTCCGGGGGACCTCGAAGGTCCACTGGTCGATGACCACGATCTTGTTCCCCAGGGCCCGGTCGGACAGGGCCGAGCGGAGGGCGAGCTGCACCATCTTCTTGGGGGTCTTCTGGGCGTAGCTGCGGGGCTTGGGCCCGAGGGCGACGCCACCACCGACCCACTGGGGCGAGCGGGTGGACCCCTGCCGGGCCCGACCGGTGCCCTTCTGGCGGAAGGGCTTGGCCCCGCCACCCCGGACCTCGGCCCGGGTCTTGGTCGACTGGGTGCCGGCCCGGGCTGCGGCCAGCTGGGCCGTGACCACCTGGTGCAGCACGTCCTTGTTGGGGACGATCCCGAAGATGGGCGGGTCGAGGTCGATCGAGCCGAGCTCGGTTCCGTCCTGGCTGCGACGGGTCACCGTGTGGTGCTTCAGCTCGGGGCGGAGGAAGGCGCGGATGGCGGCCGGCGAGGCCGTCTCCACGTCGATCACGTCAGAAGCTGTCTGGGCGGCGCTCACGATGCCTTCCCTCCCTTGAGCGTGGGGGCCTTGATGGCGTCACGCAGGACGACCATGCCGCCCCGGGGCCCGGGGACGGCGCCCTTGATGAGCACCAGCTCCCGCTCCGGATCGGCTTGGACCACTTCGAGGTTCAAGGTGGTGACCTGCTCGCCGCCCATGCGGCCGGCCATCTTGGTCCCCTTGAACACCCGGGACGGCGTGGCGCAGGCACCGATGGAGCCGGGGGAACGGTGCTTCTTGTGGTTACCGTGCGAGGCGCCCTGGCCCTTGAAGTTGTGGCGCTTCATGGCTCCGGCGAAACCCTTGCCCTTGCTCACGGCGATGGCATCGACCAGCTCGCCGGGCTGGAGGAGGTCGGCGGTGAGCTGCTGGCCCACCTCGTAGGACTCGGCGTCGTCGATCCGCAGCTCCACCAGGCGCCGCCCGGGATCCACGCCGGCCTTGTCGAAGTGACCCTGTTCCGGCTTGGACAGGGTGGTCGCCCGCCGGTGACCCCAGGTCACCTGCAGCGCGGCATAGCCCTCGCGCTCGGTCGTTTTCACCTGCACGATGCGGACGGGCGCGACGCGCACCACCGTCACCGGGATAGCCCGGTTCTGATCGTCCCAAATCTGGGTCATTCCGACCTTTTCGCCCACGATCGCCCTGGTGGCCACTGGAGCTTCTCCGTCTCGACTGTTCTGTGCTTGCTCGGCGCCGGCCGGCACCGATGTGTGACTGCTCAACTACTTCGACCACCGCCAGGCATCCCCGACGGTTCCGATTCCACGGTTCAGCCGGTGCATCGGATGGCTCCGGCTTGCATGCAGACGCTCCGCTCGGATGAACCCGAGCGGAGCGCTCGCCTTGTTGGGCTCGAGGTCCCTGCCGGTCTCCCGGTAGGCGCTCGAGCACGTCTTACTCGACTCTTCAGGGTCGAAATCGACCCGGCTGACTACGCTACACCATCCAAGCCCAGGTCGCACCAGCGATCGGGGCTAACCAGGCCCGGGGTCTAGACGGTCTGGATCTTGATCTCGATGTCCACGCCGGCGGGCAGGTCGAGCCGCTGGAGCGAGTCAACCGTCTTGGGCGTGTGCTCCACGATGTCCACCAGGCGCTTGTGCACCCGCATCTCGAAGTGCTCGCGGCTGTCCTTGTACTTGTGAGGCGACCGGATCACCGTGTAGCGATGCTTTTCGGTGGGGAGAGGCACCGGACCCAGCACCTTCGCCTGGGTTCGGATGACCGTCTGCACGATCTTCTCGGTCGACTGATCGAGAATCTCGTGGTCATAGGCCTTCAGGCGAATGCGGATCTTCTGTCGGGGTCCTTCTGCAGCCATGGGTGGCGGCGTCCTCTCTTGGAGTGGTGCTCGGTGCCGGACTAGGCGAGGATCTTGGTGACCCGACCGGACGCCACGGTACGGCCACCCTCTCGGATGGCGAACCGCAGCCCCTCGTCCATGGCGATCGGCTTGCCCAGCTCCACCGTCATGTCCGTGTTGTCACCAGGCATGACCATCTCGGTGCCCTCGGGCAGCTCGATGGTGCCGGTCACGTCGGTGGTGCGGAAGTAGAACTGGGGGCGATAGTTGGTGAAGAAGGGCTTGTGGCGGCCGCCCTCGTCCTTGTTCAGGACGTAAACGGTGGCCTCGAACTTGGTGTGGGGAGTGATCGAGCCCGGCTTGCACAGCACCTGGCCCCGCTCCACCTCTTCCTTCTTGGTCCCTCGCAGCAGGGCGCCGATGTTGTCGCCGGCCCGACCCTCGTCGAGCAGCTTGCGGAACATCTCGATGCCGGTGACGGTCGTCCGCTGGGTGTCGCGCAGACCGACGATCTCGACCTCTTCGCCCACTTTGACCTGGCCCTGCTCCACCTTGCCGGTGACCACGGTGCCTCGACCGGTGATGGACATGACGTCCTCGATGGACATGAGGAAGGGCTTCTCCACGTCGCGGATGGGCTCGGGGATGTAGGAGTCCACCGCCTCCATCAGCTCGGTGATCTTGGCCGCGGCCTCGGCGTCGCCCTCGAGGGCCTTCAGCGCGCTGACCCGCACGATGGGGGTGTCGTCGCCGGGGAACTCGTTGTCGTTCAGCAGCTCACGGACCTCGAGCTCGACCAGGTCGAGGAGCTCCTCGTCGTCGACGGTGTCCGCCTTGTTCAGCGCCACCACGATGTAGGGGACGCCGACCTGGCGGGCCAGGAGCACGTGCTCCCGGGTCTGGGGCATGGGCCCGTCAGCGGCGGAGACCACGAGGATGGCCCCGTCCACCTGGGCGGCGCCGGTGATCATGTTCTTGATGTAGTCGGCGTGGCCGGGCATGTCGACGTGGGCGTAGTGCCGGTTGGGGGTTTCGTACTCGACGTGGGCGATCGAGATGGTGATGCCGCGGGCCTTCTCCTCGGGGGCCTTGTCGATCTGGTCGAAGGCCGTGGCCGCGTTGCCGGGGACCCGCT
>DATMMO010000029.1:0-9472 GCA_035569695.1 Acidimicrobiales bacterium
CACGTCGGAAACGGCCTACTGGTACCGGTTCGACCACCCGCCGATCGACGAGCGGGGCCGACTCGACCCGTTGGCCCTGGTCGTCCTGTGCGACACCATGCCCGGTTCGGTGGGCGAGCGCATGGGCGGTACCGACGTGGAATGGTTCGGGCCCAGCGCCGACTTGACCGTGCACGTGGTGGGGACGGCTTCGGGCGGGTGGCTCCTGGCTCGGGCCCGCGCCCGCCACGCCGGCGACGGCTACGCCTCGATCGAGCTCGAGCTGTGGGATCCCGATCGTCGGGCGCTGGTGGCCTACGGCACGCAGCAGATGTACTTCCAGTTCTTCGGTGACCCGCCGACAGGAGAGCAATGCCGACCCCGGACGAGCCTCCCCCCTTCGGCCTGAGCGCGCATCTACCTCATCCGGGCGAAGACGCTGCCTTTCTGGTCGCCTCCCATTCGGCCACCATGGCCCCGAAGCGCATCGGGTTGTAGACGTCCTCCTCGTAGGACCAGCGACCCTCGCCGGCGTACTTGAGGAGGGTGAAGTTGTAGGCCTGGTGGGTGGAGCCGTCGCCGGGATCCCCCATGCGGTTCCACACCTGGCAGACGACCCAACCCCGCTCCTCGTCGATGATGGACCACTCGATGGGGAACTCGGTCATCGCGCTCCCGGGGTACTCGGACATGCAGGAGCTGATCCATGCGCCGATGGCCGCTCGACCGGTGAACGTGCCGTAGTGGTGCTCGATGTAGACAGCGTCCTCGGTGAACTGGTCGGCCCAGGCCTGCCAGTCGCCGGTTTGGCCGGCCACTTCGGCCAGCTCCTGGTAGCGCTGGAAGGCGGACTCCAGCTCGTCCCTGCTCCACGTGCCCATATCGCCTCCTGGCCGGCCCCCCGGGCCACCGAACCAGTGTGGGGTGGAGGTTCCGGTGCGGTCAAGCCCGCGCCGGAACCGGGTGCACCCCTAGCCTCGACCTGTCGCCGACTCGGGCAGCTCCACATGGAGCTCGACATCCTCGTCAACCAGGATGACGCCCGACTCCAGAACGAAATCGAAGGCGTGACCGCCCGACCGGCGGGCATCATCGATGAAATGGAAGTGGTAGCCGGCTCCGGTGATGCCCTGGGCGTAGTCGGGGGTCCGGAAGCCGACCAGGGTACCCTCGATATCGCTGAACCGGGAGACCACTTGGTCGGCGGTGGCCTCGGCCAGGGGGCGGTAGGGAGCGCGCTGGCGGGCGGCCGTGCGAGTGACGATCCGCCGAAATCGTCCGTCGACCCTGATCGGATAGAAGTGGTCCTGGCCCCGCACCAGCGCGTCGACGGTCCCCTCGAGGTCTTGACGGCTCATGGCCTGGTCGACCTGCCGCCCGGTGTCACCCCGGAAAAAGGTCACCACCGCGAACGGAGTCAGCTCGGTCGGGTCGGCCACCGTCGCCGTCCCGCCGGCGTGCAGGTGGAAGAACTGTCCGTCAACGGCGACCATCTCGCCGTCGAGGCCATTGAACGTTCCCACGCCGAAATCGCCGTGGCCGGCGATCTCGCCGTAGGTGACGGTGCCCTCGTATACCGCGGCCAGCAGTGCCGCCATGGTGGAGGTCTGGTAGATCTCGTGCGCCTGCCGGCGATCGGCGTGCAGCCTGTTGCCCCCGGCATAGTGGACCGACGCCGCGGTGGCCAGGTCCGAGCAGTGCCAATCCTGCGTCGGTGGGCTCACGCCGCGGCTTCGGGATCCAGGTCGATTCGCACCGTGAGTAAGGCAGTCCCCATGGTCCGCACCATCCTGGCGTTCGTGGGGTCAAGCGATTTCTGGCGGGCCAGGGGATCGTCGTCCTCCATGATGTGCGCCATCCCGCGGTGCCACTGATGGCCGATCTTCACCCGCACCTGCGGGTCGGCCTCGATGTTGCGCACGTAGGCGGCCTGATGTCCATGCTCGGCCACGATCCAGAAGGTGTCACCGATCTGTCCGTTGCCGACCGGGGTCCGGCGCGCCTCCCCCGAGCGCCGACCGGTGGTTTCGAGCAGGGCGATGCTCTTCGGACCATGCCCCCGTTCGGCCAGCGCCCGGACGGGCGGGTTGACCAGGTACCGCTGGAGGAACCGCACCAGCTGGAATTTGGTGGAGGGGGTGGTCGGTCCCGGGTCAGCCATGCCCGTCACCGGCCCGGTCGTGGTGCGATGTCATGGCCTTACCTTGCCACCTCGGTTGCCCGTCGTCTGCGCGGTGGCCTGCCCAGGTTCACGACACCGGCCATCGGGGTAGAGGGTGGTGATGGAGCATCCCGAGAGCCCACGACCAGACCCGTTGGAGCCCGGCCCGTCGGGCATCGATCCCCGCCCGCTATCGGTGGACGGCGAGATCCCCGAAGCGGATCGGATCGAACAGGCCCAACCGGTCGAAGCCGACCGGTTTCGTGAAGCCCGCGGCGAGCGCCCGGAGGTGGACGAGGCCGACTGGATCGACCAGGGGATCGTCGAGGGCGACGACGACGACCGCGAGCACACCTGAGGACCTGGCTCGAGCCGACTCCTGATCGTACTGGTACGGTCGGCGGCACCCACGGACCGGTCCGGGCGAGGTGACCACGCTCTTCGCAACGGCCGCACCGGGAACATCGGCGGGAAGAGCGGAGGGACCACGGTGCTGGATCGACAGGGGATCCGTCAGCTGTTCGACATGACCGGGCGGGTCGTGGTGGTCACCGGCGGGACCCGGGGCATAGGGCTGGCCCTGGCCGCCGGGTATGTGGCCGCGGGGGCCAAGGTGGTCGTGGCCAGTCGTAAGGCCGAGGCCTGCGAGCAGGTGGCCGCCCAACTCCGGGATCGGGGCGGCGAAGCACTGGGCCAGGCCACCCACCTCGGCGACCTCGACGACCTCGATGCACTGGTGGCGTACACCGTCGACTCCTTCGGGGGCATCGACGTGGTGGTCAACAACGCGGCCAACTCGCTCACCCAACCGCTGGGAGCATTCAGCCCCGAAGCGTGGTCCAAGTCCTTCGACGTCAACCTCAGGGGACTGGTCTTCCTGGTCCAGAAAGCGCTCCCCTACCTCACGGCCAGCTCGCACGCCGCCGTTCTCAACGTCATCTCGGTCGGGGCGTTCATCTTCTCGCCGTCGGTGGCCATGTACGCGGCCGGAAAGGCGGCGCTCATGGCGTTCACCCGCTCCATGGCGGCCGAGTACGCCGCCCATGGCATCCGGGTCAACGCCTTGGCCCCCGGATCGGTCGACACCGACATGGTGCGCAGCAACCCGCCCGAGTCGCAGCGAGCCATGGCCGCCGCCTCGTTCCAGGGTCGGCTGGCCGCACCGGACGAGATGGTGGGACCCGCCCTGCTTCTGTGCTCGGACGCAGGAAGCTTCATCACCGGCCAGGTGCTCATCGCCGACGGGGGCATGACCCCGCACTGAATCCGAGGGCAGGGCGGCCCAGGGCCAGGCGTTGCCCGGTGGCGCCGGTTGGGACAGACTGCAGCCATGCCTCCATCAACTTCTTGGTCCGATGCCGCCGCCGCCCTCACCGCCGCACTCCAGCTCGACGTGGCTCCGATCGCCATCACCTTCTCGGCGTCGGCTCCCACGGGCGTCGACCCCTTCGACGCGCCCATGCCCGATCCCACGCCGGATGGACGGACCGGCCGGGTCCCGGCCGGCTGCGTCTTTTGGACCAAGGCCATCGACCGGACGTTCACCACGGTGGCCGCCGATCACGGCAACTGCAGCGTCGGCAGCCTGACCCATGGCTTCGTGACCCTCGATGAGGCGGCCGGCCGTTCCGACGTGGCCGCCCTGCTGGAGTCGGGCTGGGTGACCATGGACATGGTCCCCGGCATTCCCGTGGTGGCCGACAAGCCGGAAACGGTGACCTACGGCCCGCTGGCCGAGTCGCCCATTGATCCCGATGTTGTCCTCATCCGCGTGAACGGGAAGCAGCTCATGGTGCTCTCCGACGCGTTGCCGAACCTCCGCATCGAGGGAAAGCCGCAGTGCCACATCATCGCCGTGGCCAAGGAGGAGGGTGAGGTGGCGGCCAGCGTCGGCTGCATGCTCAGTCGCACCCGCACCAACATGTCGAGCAAGGAGATGACCTGTGCCATCCCCGCCACCAAGCTCCACGACGTGATCAGGCAGATCGAGGCGACATCGGCCACCGACGCCATCGTGGCCTCCTACGCGGCTCAAGACGCCCGACGCTTCCTTCCGGTCTGAGCAGCGGGGCCGCCTCGCTCCGGTCTACTTCTTGGCCGCCTCGTAGTACGGGTTGGTACCGGCGGCGTGGTCGGTCACATCGATCACTTGGAGGATCTCGGGGACCGACTCACGCAGGGCCACCTCGATCCCCTGGCTCAAGGTGACAGCAGCCATGCCACAGCCGGCACAGCCCCCACTCAGGCGGAGGTAGACGGCGTCGTCCTCCACGGCCACCAGGTCGGCGCGGCCGCCATGGGCAGCGATACCCGGGTTGATCTGCTGCTCCAAGACCTGGAGGACCCGCTGGGCCACGTCCCCACTGAGGTCGGCCGGGGGACCGGCCATGGCCGGGCTGGCTCCGGCCGGGAGCGGCGGGCGGTTCGGGTTCTGGATGACCATCCCGCCCAGGTTGGCGTCGGGATTGACGTCGAGGGTGGCGCCGCGCATCTTGGCCACGCTGTCGGCCGGAACGACCAGGGCGAGGCCCTGGCGCTCGGCGCTCCAGTCCTGCGGGCCGGCATCGGCGGTGGCCTGGAAGTACATGTCGTAGCTGTACGCGTCTCCGCTCGTCCCCGACACTTCGACCCACAGGGCGAGCGACTCGGCATCGTCCTCGGCCGCCCGGAGCTCCAGCACCATGGTCAGGGCGGCATCGGTGGCCATCAGCACGGGAGCCCCGCCGCCTCCATCACTATCGGTCATGGCGCCCTCACCTCGGTGTTGTCCGAACCGCCAGTATAGGGGGATGCCCCGCATCCTCTTGTTGCTGCCCACGGCCACCTACCGGGCATCGGACTTCGTGGCTGCAGCCGATCGACTGGGCGTCGAGGTCGTGGTCGGCTCCGAGCACCGTCAAGCGCTGGCCGGGGCCATGGGCGATCGGGCCGTTGTCGTGCCTCTGGACGACCCCGAAGCTGCGGTCCAGGCCATCGCCGCCGTGCACGGCCGGACCCCGATCGATGCCGTCCTGGCCGTCGACGACCAGGGGGTGGTGATCGCGGCCCTGGCCGCCGAACGGCTCGGCCTCCGGCACAGTCGGCCCGATGCGGTCGCCAGTACCAGGGACAAGGCGACCATGCGGCAGCGGCTGGGCGCGGCCGCCATCCCCCAACCCCCCTACCGGGTGGTCCCTCCCGGCTCCCGCGTCGTCACCGCGGCCGACGACATCGGGTACCCCTGCGTGGTCAAGCCCGTCTCTCGATCGGCCAGCCAGGGGGTCATCCGGGTCGACGATGCCGGCCAGGCCGAGGCGGCCCAGACCCGGGTGCGGGCCATCATCGGCAACCACTCGGAGCCCCTACTGGTGGAGGGGTATGTGCCCGGAACCGAGGTGGCCGTGGAAGGCCTGCTCCAGGGGGGCGAGCTCGGGGTGCTGGCCGTGTTCGACAAGCCCGATCCCCTGGACGGTCCCTATTTCGAGGAGACCATCTACGTCACGCCCTCCCGGCAACCACCGGCAGTTCTGGCTGCCACCGAGGCCATGGTGGTGGCGGCGGCCACGGCGCTGGGCCTGCGGGAAGGGCCGGTGCACGCCGAGCTACGGGTGGGCACCGCCGGTCAGCTGACCATGCTGGAGGTGGCCGGCCGGTCCATCGGCGGCCTGTGCGGCCGATCGCTCCGCTTCGGGTCCGGGGTGAGCCTCGAAGAGATCATCATCCGCCACGCGCTGGGCATGGGCACCGACGGCCTGGTCCGAGAGGACCTGGCCTCGGGGGTCCTGATGCTGCCCATCCCGACCCGAGGTGTGCTCGACGAGGTGACGGGCCAGGACCGTGCCCGGGCCGTCGACGGAGTCGTCGGTGTCGAGATCAGCATCCCCCCCGGGCGGCCGGTGGTGCCCCTGCCCGAGGGTGATCGATACCTGGGGTTCGTCTTTGCCCGCGCTCGCACCCCGGACCAGGTCATCGAGGCGCTCCGCCGGGCCGAGGCCGGCATCGAGGTGCGTCTGCGCTGATGGCGTCGCCCACTGGAGCGGTAGGCTCAGCCCGGTGCGAATCCTCCTGGTGTCGACCTATGAGCTCGGTCATCAGCCCTTCCACCTGGCCCTGCCGGCCGCCGCCCTGCTGGAGGCCGGTCACGACGTCCGCTGCGCCGACGTCGCCGTCGACCCCCTCGACGGAGACAGCGTTGACTGGGCCGACCGGGTCGCGTTCTCGGTGCCGATGCACACGGCCATGCGCCTGGCCCTCCGGGTCGCCGAGGCCATCCGGGCCCGGAGACCCCAGACGCCGCTGTGCTTCTACGGTCTCTACGCGCCGGTGAGCCGGGATCTCACCGTCAGGTCAGCGGCCGATGCCGTCATCGCCGGGGAGTACGTGCCCGGCCTCCTGGCCTGGGCCGCCGGTCGGGACCCCGGACCCGCCATCCAGCTGGATCGGATCGGAGCGCCGGTGCCTGCCCGCCATCTGTTGCCCACGCTCGACCGCTACACCCGGTTGGCCGTCGACGGCGGTGAACGACTGGTCGGTTCGGTCGAGGCCAGCCGGGGCTGCTCCCATCGGTGCCGACATTGCCCGGTGCCCGTCATCTACGACGGCCGGGTCCGGCCCGTGGCCCTGGCCGCGGTGCTGGCCGACATCGACCAGTTGGTGGCAGCCGGAGCCGAGCACGTGTCCTTCGCCGATCCCGACTTCCTCAACGCCCCCGGCCACGCCCGTCGGGTCGTGGCCGCCATGCACGAGCGTCATCCCCACCTGACCTTCGACTGCACCACCAAGGTGGAGCACATCCTCCGACACCCCGACGCCCTCCCCGACCTGGCCGACGGCGGCTGCGCGTTCGTGGTGTCCGCCTTCGAGTCGGTCAATGACACGACGCTGGCCGCACTCGACAAGGGCCATACCGTGGCCGAGGCGTCGGCCGCTATCGTGGCCCTGCGCGGCCACGGCATCGAGGTGCGCCCGTCCTGGCTGCCCTTCACCCCCTGGACCACCATCGAGGACCTGGTGGCTCTGGCCGACTTCGTCGTGGACCACGACCTGGTGCCCAACGTCGACCCGGTGCAGTACACCGTTCGCCTCCTGGTGCCCGAGGGCTCACTGCTGCTCGGCCGGAGCGACATGACGCCCCACCTGGGGGCCTACGACGCCGATCGGCTGGGCTGGACCTGGACTCATCCCGACCCCTCGATCGACCACTTGCAACAAGAGCTCGCCGCGCTGGTCGAAGAACGGGTCGACCGAGATGGGGCCGAGACGTTCCAGGCCATCGATGCCCTCATCCGCTCCCGCTCAGCCCGCTCGTCGCCGCCACCGGCGGCGGGGGCCGTCTCCACCGGGCCCCGACCGGGCCAGCGCGCTCGGCTGACCGAGCCCTGGTTCTGCTGCAGCGAGCCCACCGCGGCCCAGCTGGCTCCGCTGGCCCCGTTGGGTTGAGTCCCCGACGAGCAGCTCAGGCGTCCTCGGCCAGGGGGACGGCCATGTGGGCCAGCATCACCCGCAACTGGTCACGAAGGAAGGCCGGGTCCTCGTCTTCCAGGCCGCTGGACTGGATCAGGAACGGCTCAAAGAGCAGCCAGCCCATGGCCAGCGCCGCGCCCTGGCTGGCCCGGATGCGGGCCGAGCGCTCATCCAGGCCCCCGACGTCTCGGGCCAACGTGGCCAACTGCACCAAGATGGGGTGGGACGCGGACATGGGCGTCGGGTCCGACTCCTCGAGCATGACCCGCCCCAGGATCCTGGTGTAGGCGAGCACCGGGCTGTCCTGGTCCATCGCCGTTCCGGCGGCCAAGGACGACCGGGCCTTGCGGGACAGGTCGTCGAGCACTGCCTGGACCAGGGCCTGTTTCGAACCGAAATAGTGGTGGACGAGCCCGTGGTTGACCCCGGCCAGCTTGGCGATCTCCCGGACCGAGACCGATCCCGGATTTCGTAGACCGAAGAGCTGGGTCGCCGCCTCGATGAGCCCGGATTCGGTGGCGGCCCGGTCGTAGGACCGAGGGGCGTCGCTCCCGGTCTCGTCGGGGGGGTTCGTCCCCTGATGGGAGGGGGGCTGGAGGTCCTGACCGGGTTCGATTCGATCGACGAAGGCCATGTCAGACCGTGGCCACGAGCTGGTCCGGGCACCGGACGATCGAGGGGTGGCCCAAGCCTGGCCGGCCAATTGCTACTTCTTTCAGGCCAGCTCCAGGGAACATCGAGTTTCCTCGCTCGTTGACGACAGAACCCATATTATACACTTGACTAACTCACTTCAACTCTTTATTGTTGCCTCAGGAGTTATACACCCGACTAAGTCTCTTGAACAGCCTCAAACCCTGAGGAGGGCCGATGTGGAATCCCTTGCATGACGTGCAGGACAACGACAGGCACGCCAGCGAGGTCTCGGCCCGCGGCCGACATCTCGTACCCACCACGGGCGGATCGGCCCAGGCCAGCGGCACAGTCCGGGCCAACACCGGCCGCAGCACCGGGGTGTCGGATCAGCTGGGCTTGCGCCCGCTCCACCGCTGGACGGTCTCACCACTCACCGGGGGACGATCCGAGCAGGATGCCGCCCTGCCCGCTCTGGTCACCCAGATCGGCCTGGTGGCCACCCAGATGGACGAGAACATCTACTCGACCACGTACCAGCACGTCGACGGGGCGCACCTCGACGGTTCTCGTCGCTACGAGATCGAGTTCGATCCGGGCGAGCTGGCTGATGCGGACCAGTTCTGGTCGGTCACCATGTACGGCCTTGATTGCGATCTGAGCGAGAAGCGCATCGACCGCTTCTCGGTCGGAGACCGCACGCCGTGGCTCCGGACCGGCGACGACGGGAACATGACCCTGGTGCTCCAGCACGAGCGGCCCGAGGACGAAGGGGTGCTCAACTGGCTGCCGGCCCCCGAGGGCCCGTTCCGCCTGGTCTTTCGGGCCTACGGCCCCGGCCGCTCGGTCACCGACGGCGAGTGGGCCCCGCCCGCCGTGCGCATGGTCGCCTAAGGCTTCAGGCCGGCCTGAGCCTGGCCGACACCCATCCCGGAATAAAGATAGGTTATTCTGACTTTAATTGGGATGCGATCTCTGCGTCGGAGATCACCAGGAGGTCGGGGTCATGGCTACGGCAATCGTCACCGGAGGATCGCAGGGACTGGGAGCGGCGCTGGCCGCCGGCCTGGCCGAGGCCGGATGGTCCGTCGTCATCGACGCCCGGCACGGCACCGCGCTGGAGGAAGCGGCGGCGGCGATCCGGGCCGGCGCCCGAGCCGGGGCCCAGGCGATCACCGTGGTCGGAGACATCACCGACCCGGGGCATCGACGGCGGCTGGTGGCTGCGGCCCGATCCCTCGGCGGAGTGGATCTGGT
>DATMMO010000030.1:0-2111 GCA_035569695.1 Acidimicrobiales bacterium
GCACAGGAGTCCGGGAGAGCGAGGCCGGGTCTGGCCGATTCGTCAACGGCGGCCATTCCCGGGCGGAAGCTCCGGCAGCTAGCCGATCTCCCGGTCACCATCTTGGACAAGGTGGGCGCGGCATCGGCCCGGGAGCTGGCCGAGTTGGGAATCGAGAGCGTTCTCGACCTGCTCACCCACTACCCGCGTCGCTATATCGATGGGACCCGGCTGGCGCCTCTGAGCGAGCTGGCCGAGGGGGACACAGCATCGGTCCTGGCCACGGTGCGCCGGGTCAATCGTCCGCCGAGCGGTCGTTACCGACGGGGCCCAAGCCGGGTGGAGCTCGACGTCAACGACGGCACCGGCGGTTCCAAGGTCGTGTTCTTCAACCAGACCTGGCGGGCCAAGCAGCTCCCCGTCGGCACGCTGGCCCTGTTCTTCGGCAAGCTGGGCACCTACCGTGACAGCCGCCAGATGGTGAACCCGACGGTCGAGGTCGTGCGCGCTGCGGGCGGCGTCGACGATGACGGGGATCCCGACGCCGGAAGCGGTGCCGATGGTGGTGCCGATGGCGGTGCCACGGGACGGATCTATCCCGTCTACCCCCTGTCGGAAAAGGCCGAACTCACCTCGATTCGCATCACCAGGTTCGTGGCCGAAGCCCTCAAGCGGGCCGGGGATTTTGCCGAGCCGCTGCATGCTCGGTGGCGAAGCCGGTTCAAGCTCATCGACCGGACGCAGGCCTTTCACGACATCCATCAACCGGCCACCATGGCCGAGCGTGAACCGGCCCGACGACGGCTGGCCTTCGACGAATTGTTCCGGCTGCAGTTGGCGTTGGTGTTGCGGCAGCGTCGGCTCGAGTCCGATGCTCGCGGCATTCGCCACGTGCTGGACAGCCCCATCGAGGGACAGCCCCCGCTGCTGGATCAGTTCCTGAGCGGGCTGCCCTTCGAGCCGACCGGTGCCCAGCGGGCCGCGGTGGAAGCCATCGCCGGCGACCTGGCCGGGCCCCTTCCCATGCACCGGCTGCTCCAGGGTGACGTGGGTGCAGGCAAGACGGTGGTGGCCGTGGCCGCCTTGTTGATCGCCGTCCAAGGTGGTCATCAGGGGGCCCTGATGGCCCCGACCGAGGTCCTGGCCGACCAGCATTTCTTCGGGGTCCGATCCCTGCTCGAAGGCCTGTCCGTCCCCGATCCGAGCACGCTGGAGGGGGTGCGCCCGCTCCGTGTGGCCCTCTTGACCTCCAAGACACCGGCAGCGGAACGGACCCGACTGCACCAGGGCCTCCGTGAGGGCAGCGTCGACATCCTGATCGGGACCCATGCCCTGCTGACCGATGAGGTTCGCTTCCATTCGCTGGGTGCGGTGGTCATCGACGAGCAGCACCGATTCGGGGTGGAACAGCGGGCCGCGCTCAAGGCCAAGGGTCGAGGGGACGACGGGCTCGGGGCCGACCCCGATTTGCTGGTGATGACGGCGACCCCGATTCCCCGCACCGCGGCCATGGTCGTCTTCGGCGACCTGGACATGACGACCATCGATGAGCTCCCCCCCGGTCGGACGCCCATCACCACCGAGTGGGCCCGCACGCCTATGGCTGAGGCGGGCGCGTGGGAGCGGGTTCGGACCGAGGTTGCGGCCGGGCACCGCGCCTTCGTGGTGTGCCCCCTGGTCGATGGGTCGGAGCGAGTCGAGGCCGCATCGGCCACCGAGGAGTTTGTCCGCCTGCAAGCAGACGAGCTCAAAGGTTTGCGTCTGGGGCTCCTGCACGGGCAAATGCGCCCGTCCGAGAAGGAATCGGTGATGGCCGACTTTCGAGCCGGAGCGCTTGACGTGTTGGTGGCCACCACCGTCATCGAGGTGGGAGTCGATGTTCCCGAGGCGACGGTCATGGTCATCGAGGACGCAGACCGATTCGGGATCGCCCAGCTCCACCAGTTGCGAGGCCGGGTGGGGCGGGGGAGCGACCCGTCGTGGTGCTACCTGCTCTCCGAGAGCGAGGCGCCCGAGGCCGAGGCCCGCCTGGGGGCCATGGAGCGCACGACGGATGGCTTCGAGCTGGCCGACGTGGACCTCGAGCTCCGGGGCGAGGGCACCATCCTGGGAGCCCGACAAAAGGGTCGGAG
>DATMMO010000031.1:0-17400 GCA_035569695.1 Acidimicrobiales bacterium
GCCGATGCCGTAGCCGTCGAAGTCCAGCTCGACCGTGCGCCGGGCGCTCTCCGTGCGCAGGATGGGGTTCGTGCCCCCTTGCACGATGCCGAACAGGGCCTGGCCCTCGGGCCGCAGTTCGAGGTGGCGGTGACGGTCCCGGGCCCGGGACGCCCATGCCGCCGTCCGCTCCACGGCCAACCGCAGGACCTCGGGCTCAGCGGGCAGGGTGGCGCACACGTCCAGGACCATCTGGATGTCGGCGCCGATCAATCCCTGGATCTCCACCGCCGACTCGGGGGTGAGGCGGGCCGCCGATCCGTCGTACACCGACGTGAAGCTGACCCCGTCGTCGTCGACCTCCGGGGAGAGGGAATGGACCTGGAACCCACCGGAGTCGGTCAGCGTGTGCCCGTCCCAGCCCATGAACCGGTGGAGCCCGCCCAGATCGGCCACCACATCGGCCCCGGGCCGGAGCATCAGGTGGTACGTGTTGGCCAACATCACCTCGGCCCCGAGCCCCTCGAGGTCGGCGGCATCGAGAGCCTTGACCGTTCCTCGCGTCCCCACCGGCATGAACGCCGGCACCTGGTACCAACCCCGGGCCGTGTGGACCACGCCGGTCCGGGCCGCCCCGTCGGTGGCCTGGATGTCGAGCCGCAACGGGGTGGTCACCGGGTCGCTCCCCCATCGTCCCGGCGGGGCCCGGAGCGGGCCACCAACATGGCGTCGCCGAAGGACAGGAACCGGTAGCCCTGGTCCAGCGCGATGGCGTAGAGGTCGCGCCACTCGGGGCCGCAGAAGGCCTCGACCAGCAGCAGCAAGGTCGAGCGGGGCATGTGGAAATTGGTGAGCAGCACGTCGACCACCCGGAACGAGTAGGTCCCGTGGATGTAGAGATCGGTACGACCGGCAAGCCGTCCGGTGGCAGCCGCCGACTCCAGGGCCCGAACCGTGGTGGTGCCCACCGCCACCACCCGGGACGCCTCCCGACATGCCTGCATGGTGGCGGCGGGAACGGCATAGCGCTCGGTGTGGATCACATGGCCTTCGGGCGTCTCGGCCGTGACCGGCCGGAACGTGTCCAGCCCGATGGCCAGGTCGACGGGGGCGATGGTTGCGCCGGCCCGGCGACAGGCGTCGAGGACAGCCGGCGTGAGGTGCAGCCCGGCGGTGGGCGCCGCCGTCGACTGGTCTCCCGGGTCGCTCGGCGCCCAGTAGACGGTCTGGTAGCGGTCGGGGTCATGGAGGGGCATGTGGATGTAGGGAGGAAGGGGCATGGACCCGGCCCGATCGACCACCGACGGATCCAGGAGCCTGACCCATCGCCGACCGTCCTCGTGGCCGGCAACCGGTTCGGCCACCTCGACCACCGGGTCGGAACCCCCCGGCTCCCACAACCTGGTGCCCGCCGGCAATCGTCGCCCCGGTCGCACGAGTGCCTCCCAGACCGCCGGTGGACCTTCGTCCGCCGCACAGTCGGAAGCGGCATCGGCGGGTACCGAACCACCGGGCACCGCACCGGACCGGGCCGGCTCCAACAGGAGCACCTCGGCGGCGCCCCCGCTCTGTTTGACCAGGGCGAGCCGGGCGGCCAGGACCCGGGTCTCGTTGACCACGAGGACATCGCCCGGTCGCAGGTAGCGGGGCAGATCGGCCACCGTGGCATGGTCGACGCCGGGTGTGCCCGACGCCGCCGCGTCCACCAGCAGGCGTGCCGCGCTCCGGGGCTCGATGGGTTGCTGGGCGATGGCCTCCGGTGGCAGCCCGTACTCGTAGTCGTGCATGGACACGCCCTGATCGGCCCGGGTGTTGGGCGTGGAGGAGGGCGACGACATGGACGACATCGTCGCAGACGGGGCAAGGCCGGCCGACCAGGGCCGCTTACAGCAGGGTCGACTCCGCCGGGCTCAGGCCCAGATGGGCCCAGGCCCGCGGGGCGGCGATCCGGCCGCGGGGGGTCCGCTGCAGGAGGCCCTGCTGCAACAGGTACGGCTCGTAGGCGTCCTCGATGGTGTTGGGCTCCTCGCCGATGCACTGGGCCAGGGTGGTGAGGCCCACGGCCCGTCCGGCGAACCGCCGGCACAGCACGTCCAGAATGGACCGGTCCACCTTGTCCAAGCCCAGTTCGTCCACCCCGAACAGGTCCAGTCCGTCCACCGCGGCCTGGGCCGTGATCCGGCCCTGGGCTCGCACCTCGACATAGTCCCGGACCCGGCGCAGGAGCCGGTTGGCGATTCTCGGGGTCCCCCGCGAGCGTTGGGCGATCCGCTGCGCCCCCTCGGGCTCGATGGGCACCCCTAGGATCTCGGCCGACCGCCCCACGATGGATTGGAGCTCGTCCACGGTGTAGTGGTCGAGCCGGCCGACGAATCCGAACCGGTCGCGCAGTGGGCTGGTGACCAGCCCGGTGCGGGTGGTCGCCCCGATCAGGGTGAACCGAGGCAGGTCCAGACGAATGCTGCGGGCGGTCGGGCCCTTCCCGATCAGGATGTCGAGCTTGAAGTCCTCCATGGCCGGATACAGCACCTCCTCCACGGCCCGGTGGAGGCGATGGATCTCGTCGATGAACAAGACGTCGCCCTCTTGCAGGTCGGTCAGGAGCGCAGCCAGGTCACCCGTCCTGACCAGCACCGGTCCGGCGGTGATGCGGAGCCCGACACCCATCTCCGAGGCCACGATGCCGGCCAGCGAGGTCTTGCCCAGTCCGGGGGGACCGGCGAAGAGGAGGTGGTCGACGGGTTGGCGGCGCTTGCGGGCCGCCTCCAGCACGATCCGGAGGTGCTCGGTGAGCTGGGCCTGTCCCACGAACTCGTCGAGGGTCCGGGGCCGGAGGCTTGCCTCATCGAGCTCCTCGGCCGGAGCGGCCACCGGGTCGACGGGTCGAACGGCACCCCCGCCGGTACCGGCCGGGTCGTCGCCCTTGGCGGCCAGCAGCTCGCGGCGGGCCTCGGGGCTCATCGGGCTCGGGCCAGCTCACGAAGGGCCGAGCGCAGGATCTCCTCCACCGTCCCCTCATCGGGTATCTGCTCCAATGCCCCCCGGATCTCGTCCGGGCCGTATCCCAACTCGGTGAGCGCGGCCCGCACCTCGCCGCGACCAGAGCGCTCCTCCCCCACCGGCACCGGCGTTCCTCCCCCCAGTGAGGGCAGGTCCAGCCGGGCCTTCAGCTCCAACAGGAGGCGCGCCGCCGTCTTCTTCCCCACTCCGGGGACCAGGCACAGGGTGTCGACGTCGTCCTCCAGTACGGCGGTGGACAGAGAGGCGGGCGACAGCGATGACAGGATGGCCAGGGCCAACGTGGGACCCACCCCATGGGCGCCGATCAGCGCCTCGAAGCATCGCCGCTCGTCAGCGTGCAGGAAGCCGTACAGGACGATGGCGTCCTCCCGCACGTGGGTGTGCACATGGAGGAAGGTCTCGGATCCGATGGGGCCGACCGAGGCCAGCACCGATGTGGGCACCGAGGCCCGGTAGCCCACGCCGTGCACGTCGACCAGTAGCTCGCCAGGAGCGGGGCGGTCGATCAACGTCCCCCGGAGCGAGCCGATCACTGCTGGTCCCCGATGACGGCGGCCACAGCCCGCCGGAGGGGTTGGGCGGTCAGGTAGCAGACGGCCAGGGCCAGGGCATCGGCCACATCGGGCGGGCGGGGAGGCTGGTCCAGGCCCAGGACCGAGGCGATCATGCGCTGCACCTGGTCCTTGGTTGCGCTCCCGTAGCCGACCACCGCTTGTTTCACCTCGTTCGACGTGTACTGGGCCACCTCGCAGCCGGACTCGGCCGCGGCGGCCAGGGCCACGCCCGCAGCCTGCCCGGTGGCCATGGCCGTGCGCACATTGACCTGGAAGAACACCCGCTCCACGACCACGGCCACGGGACGGTATTCGGCCACCAGCGATCGGAGCTCGGTCGACAGGGTCAGGAGCCGTTCGGGCAGGGGCATGGTCGGGGCGGTGGTGATCACCCCGCCGGCCGCGGCCACCAGGTCGGAGCCGTGGCGGGTCACCACGCCGTAGCCGCACCGGGAGAGCCCGGGATCGATCCCCAGAACGAACATGCGTTCGACCCTACCCCGGACGGCCGGGAAGCGTGTGGATACCGCCCACCGTGGCGCTAGCCGTCGTAGGCAGCCATGACCGAGTCGGGGATGTCGAAATTGGCGTAGACGTTCTGGACGTCGTCATGGTCGTCCAGCGCCTCGATCAGCCGGAGGACCTTCTTGGCCTCGCCCTCGTCCCTCACCTCGATGGTCGACGTGGGCACCATGGACAGGTCCGAGGAGGAGGGGGTCAGGCCCGCCCCCTCCAGGGCCGACCGCACGGCCATCATGTCCGTCGGGGAGCAGGTCACCACCCAGTGATCGTCCTCGTCGGCCAGGTCCTCGGCCCCCGCCTCCATGGCCGCCTCCATGATCTGGTCCTCGTCGAGGTTCCGGGGCAGGGAGATGAGGCCCTTACGTTCGAACTGCCAGCTCACGGCGCCAGGCTCGGCCATGGATCCGCCGTTCTTGTTGAACAGGTTGCGGATCTCGGCCCCGGTCCGGTTCCGGTTGTCCGACAGGCACTCCACGATCACCGCCACCCCGTCAGGGGCGTAGCCCTCGTAGTTGATCGACTCGTAGCGGACGCCCTCGAGCTCGCCCGAGCCCCGCTTGATGGCGCGCTCGATGGTGTCGATGGGCACCGAGGCGTCCCGGGCCTTCGAGTACATGGTCCGGAGGCTGGCATTGGCCGTCATGTCACTGCCGCCCTCGCGGGCGGCCACTTCCACCTGCCGGATGATCTTGGCGAACACCTTGGCCCGGGCCGAGTCCTGTGCGCCCTTGCGGTACTTGGTGGTTGCCCACTTGGAGTGTCCCGACATTGCCTAACGCCTCTCTTCTTTCGTCATATCCACGAACAGTCGATGCAATCGACGGTCCTCGGTCAATTCAGGGTGGAACGCGGCCACCAGGACCGAGCCCTGGCGACAGATCACCGGGCTCGGCGCGCCCCCTGTCCCATCGGAAACCGCGGTCCCATCGGGGACCACGGGCCCATCGGGAACCGCGGGCAGGGCGGCCAGCACCTCGACATCGGGGCCGTACCCCTCGACCACTGGGGCCCGGATGAACACGGCATGGAAGGGTTCGCCGGCCACTCCGTCGAGGTCGATGTCGAGGTCGCACTCGAACGATGCCCGCTGGCGTCCGTAGCCGTTCCGGCGCACGGTGAGCTCGATGCTGTTGAATCGGCGCTGATCGGGTCGGCCATCGAGCACGTCCGAGGCGAGAAGGATCATCCCCGCACACGTCCCCAGGACCGGCAACCCCGACCCGAGGGCTGCGGCCAGGGGGTCGAACAGACCGGACGATTCGAGCAGGAGGGACAGGGTGGTCGACTCCCCACCGGGGAGCACGATGCCGGCCAGGCCGACGAGTTCGGATGGTCGCCGAACCAGGCGCGCCGGCTCACCCAGGTCGGCAAGCGCAGCCGCGTGCTCGCGCACGTCGCCCTGCAGGGCCAGCACTCCGATGGTCACGCGGAGGCACCTCGACGCCCCGGATCCGTACCGCTACCAGCCGCGATCGGCAAGATGAACGCCGAGCGTGTCGATCTCCTGGCCGGGCATGGCCTCGCCCAACCCGGTGGACACCTTGGCCACCAGGTCGGCGTCGGTGAAGTGCGCGGTGGCCTCGACGATGGCTCGAGCCCGGCGCGAGGGGTCCTCGCTCTTGAATATGCCCGAGCCCACGAACACGGCCTCGGCGCCCAGCTGGAGCACGAGCGACGCGTCGGCTGGTGTGGCAATGCCCCCGGCACAGAACAGCGGCACGGGCAGGTGGCCGGTGCGAGCGATGTCCTGGACCAGACCGATGGGGGCGGCCAGCTGCTTGGCCCAGCCGTACTGCTCGGCCGAGTCGGCCTGGGTGATCCTCCTGATGTCGCCCAGGATCGACCGCAGGTGGCGAACGGCCTCGACGATGTTGCCGGTCCCCGCCTCGCCCTTGGACCGGATCATCGCCGCCCCTTCGGAAATACGGCGGAGGGCCTCGCCCAGGTTGGTGGCGCCGCACACGAAGGGAACGTCAAATCCCCACTTGTCGATGTGGTGGGCTTCATCGGCGGGAGTGAGCACCTCGCTCTCGTCGATGTAGTCCACGCCCAGGGCGGCCAGGACCTGGGCCTCGGCGAAATGGCCGATCCGGGCCTTGGCCATAACCGGAACGGTCACCGCCGCCTTGATGCCCTCGATCAGAGCGGGATCGCTCATCCGGGCCACGCCGCCGTCGCGGCGGATGTCGGACGGCACCCGCTCGAGGGCCATGACCGCCACGGCACCGGCGTCCTCGGCCACCTTGGCCTGCTTGGCGTCGACCACGTCCATGATCACGCCGCCCCGGAGCATGTCGGCCAGGCCGCGCTTGACGGTGAACGTCCCGGTGGGACGCGCTCCCGCGGTTGCCGGCGTCTCGATCGGTTGGTCACCCATGGGGTCGATTGTACTGCTGGTGCTGGCCGAAGCCGGCAGCCGGAGCGCCCGCACCGACAAGGGGGGCGTCCGGTCAACCCAGGACGACCGGGGGCATCGACCGCGATGCCCCGTCGATGCCCTCCACCGCGAAGCGGACCACGTCGTCGCGGTGCCCCGCCTCGAGGGCGCACAGCAGTGGGAAGTAGTGATCGGGGATGGGACGGCAGAGACCACCGGGTGGTGACCTGAACCGACGCACGTACACCGATCACCAATCTGATCCCCTCGGGGCCAACGCGGGCCCACGCCTCCGACCTCCACGAAGGAAGACGGAGGCGTGGGGAGCCCGTTGGTCACCCCTCCACCAGTTTTGGCTGGTGGCCCGTCATGACTGGCGCGTCACGACCGGCCCCGACGACCGCCCATCTCCAGATGGGCAGGTCCGGTCACGCCTGGTAGACGGCCTCAGCCTCGATCTCGATGGACACCTTCTTGGCCACGACCAGGCCGCCGGCCTCCATGACCGCACCGAAGGACACGCCGAAGTCATCGCGGTTGATCTCAGTGGTGGCGCTGAACCCGACCCGGTGGTTGTTATAGGGATCCTGAACCACACCTTCGAGGTTCACGTCGAGGACGACGGGCCTGGTGACGCCCCGGATGGTGAGGTCTCCGTCGACCTTCCACGATCCGGCGTTGACGGGACGAACGGCGGTGGATGTGAAGGTGATGGTGGGATGGTTCTCCACATCGAGGAAATCGGCCGTGCGGACGTGGTTGTCACGGGTCTCGTCCCTGGTGTCGACGCTGTTGGTGTCGATGGTCACCTGGACCGAGGACTGGACGGGGTCCTCCCCCACGACGAGGGTCCCGTCCACCTTGGCGAACTGTCCTCGTACCTTCGACACGGCCATATGCCGGACGGCGAACCCCACATGGGTGTGGGACTCGTCAATGGTGTAGGTCCCTGCTGCGGGTAGCTCAACACCGTCGATCGTTCTGCTGGTAACTGTGGTCTCGCTCATGACATGTGCCTCCGGGCTCTCGTAGTCGGTACTCGGGAACCCGCTCGCTCTGGGCGGGAACCCGCTGGCTCGATTATTTGCTTCCGCAAGTAGTATAGAGGAGGATCGTTGCGAACGCAACTACCCAGAACGATCGGATAGGGTGTCGTCATGGCAGACCATCGAATCCACGAGGGTCAACAACCCGGCTCCCCCCTCGGCATCGAGAGTGTGGACGACCGCCGGATGACCACGATCGGGCTGCTCTTCGAATCGGCTGCCGGCCTCCGCCAGGTGCTCGAACGGCGGCTGGAGTCCAACGCGGGGCTCACCAATCAGTCATTCGACGTGCTGATTCGGTTGGCCCGCACCCCGGGAAACCGGCTCCGGATGAGCGAGCTCGCAGCCCAGACCACGCTTTCCCCCAGTGGCCTCACGCGGTCGGTGGACCGACTGGAGGACACCGGCCTGGTGATGCGCGAGATCTGTCCCGAGGATCGACGCGGCGCATTTGCGGCGTTGACCGTGAAGGGAAAAGCGGTCATGGACGAAGCCATCCCTCGCCACGTAGCCCATATCGATGAGGTGTTGCACGGGGTGCTCACCCTGGACGAGGAGCACACCCTGGAGGCGTTGCTGCGCAAGCTCCGCGACCACCTCTTCGGAGCTGAGGTCCTGGGCAGTCTCGACCCCGCTGGTCCCGATGGGTGCCCCACTGAGACGTGCCCAACTGAGGAATAGGCCACTGAGCCACAGGCGAGGCCCCGCTGAGCAACACCAGCGAGTTCGGCGGCGAGCGCCGAGCCCCCAGGTCAGCGTTCGGCCAGCGCCGCAGCCCGGACCGCAGTGTCGTCCAAGTTTCCCTCGGCGCCCTCGCTTCGGGCCCCCACCATCGGGTCGATCCACAGCCACCGGGTGATCCCGGCCGAGCGGCCCGGCCCCGGAGGCCACGGCGATGCGGGCGAGAGGGTAACGGTCATGGTCTCGAGGGCCGACCCCAGCCCGGGTGGGTAGCGCACAACTGACGCCGCCCGCTGATCGGCGACGAACTCTCGCCCGGCGCCGACGAGGGACCGCACCAGCCCCGCTCCGGAACCGGTAATGGCGGCCAGGGGGGCGACCACGGCCACGGCGGCACCGGCGGTGGCCGTGTCCCGGCGTTTGACGTGCACCAGTTCATGGGCCAGGACGCCCTCCAGCTCAACCAGAGTCAGGGCTTGCTCGAGGCCCGACGTGACGACCAGGGCAGCCAGCCGTGGCTCCCGCCCGACGGCCAACGCATTGGGAACCGGACTGGCGATGACGTAGATCGTCGGACGAGGGAGACCCATGGTGGCGCAGAGGCCCTCGACCAGATTGTGCACTCGGGGATGTTGGCCCTCGTCGCTCGGACGGGCACCCAGGATCCGGAGCACCACGTGCGGCGCTCGGGTCCAGAACCACAAGGAGAGCACGATGGTGAGGGCCACGAACACGATGACCCCGATCAGCGGGGCCACCACGGCGGCCACCACGGCGCCAAGGACCAGACCGACTACGGCCGAAGGCGCGGCGCAGATCAGCAGGGCCCGGCGGCTGTTGGCCGCGGCGGCGCGGTCCTCGTCGGTGGCTTCGGGAGGTCGGTAGGGCGTGCCGACGGCAACCGTTTCCTGGCGTGGCTCGGTGCGGTCCCGCGACCCGGGGCCTCGGCTTCCCGAACCGGATCGTCCTCCTGAGCCGGAGCCCGATCGGCCGCCGGACTGGGAGCGCCCGCCACCCGAACCGGACTGACCGGAGCGCTGCCCGCTCCGCGGTTGGCTGCGTTGTCGGTCCCCGGACCCGCCCTTTCCGGATCCACCCTGATTGCCCCGGCCGCGGTTGCGCTGGCCTTGTCCGCCACCCCGGTTGCGATTCCCGCCGCCCCCGCCCCCGCCCGAGCGCTGTGACCCCGCACCGCCGGAGCGCGGCGGGCCGTCTGAGGGTTCGGAGGAAGGAGGGGTGACGCTCATGACCTCAGCAGTGTACGACGGCTCAGGGCTCCCCCGGTTGCGTGACGCCCCGGTACAGCGACTCGTAGTGCTCGGCCAATCGGTCCATGGACCACTCCCTGGCCCGCGCCGTACCATCGGCGCGGGCCTGCCGGCGGCGGTGGGCCTCGGCCTCGTCCACGGGCCCGAGTACGGCTCGAAGGGCGTCGGCCAGCGCCGGGGCGTCCCCGGGCCGGACCAGGCGGGCCCTACCCCCGGCCGCGTCCCGGTATCCGGGAATGTCGCTGGCGATGACCGGTGTGCCCGCAGCCATGGCTTCGAGCAGGACCATGCCGAACGATTCCCCACCCAACGAGGGAGCGCAGAGCACGTCGGCGCCGGCCAGGCGTCGGAGCTTCTCCTCTTCGCTGAGCAGGCCCAACCAGTGGATAGCGGGCGAATCCGGGTAGCGGCGACGCAACGATTCGGTGTCGGGCCCGTCGCCGGCCACCCACAGCGTCGGGGATACGGCGGCCGTCCTTCCAGCGGTCTGGTCGCCCGCCAGCTGGTCGCCCGCCAGCTGGTCGCCGGTCAGCGGATCACGCGCCAGCTGGGTGAACGCATCGAGCAGGACCTGCAGGCCCTTTCGCTCCTCGTGCCGCCCGAGGAACAGGGCCGTCGGCCCCGTGGTCGGCCAGGGTTCCGCGTTGGCGTACCGGTCGACCTCCACCCCGTTGAAGAGCACGACATAGTCCCCGCCCACCGCGGCGTGGGCCGTCTCCCGGGCTGCCTCGGACACGGCGCAGCGAAGGGCGAACCTCCGCCGGGCCAAAGTCGTCGTCAAGGGGCGCAGCGCCGTATAGAAGAGGCTTCCACCGCTCCGGTGGAAGGTGGCCACCTCAGGGGGTATGTCCTTGGCCACCAAGAGCCCGTAGGGCAAGCCGGGCGAGAACGGTTCGTGCACGTGGACGACGTCGAAATGCCCGGCCCGGAGAGCCCTGAGGGCCCGGCCTACGGCGAGAGGCGACACCGAGACCGGTGCCACCGACCCGTTGGCCGGCAGCGAAACCGAGTGCCCGCTCACCACCAGGTCGATGCCGCTGGGTGCGTCACCGGGGTCATCGAGGGGGGCGAAGACCGTGGGCTGGTGCCCCCGGGCGTCGAGGGCACGAGCCAGGCCGACCACCTGTCCTTGGACCCCGCCCGGCCGGCTCAGGCTGTAGGGACAGACCAGGGCGACGCGCAGCCCGGACGAACCATCCCCCGCGGACATCGGCATCAGTCCCTCAGGTTGACGTCGGCGGCAGTGCTCGGCGTCGGCTCCATTTGACGCTGTACATGGCGTCATCGGCCCGAGCCAGCAGGGTCGACGGGTCGGTCCAGGGATCGTCGGTCCGCACTCCCCCGATGGAGGCCGAGACGATGAGTGATCGCCCGCCGATCTGATACGGCTCGCTCAGGGCCGTGGCGATCCGGTCCGAGATCCCCTGCATCTCCTCTTCGCCCCGCTTCACCTGGCACACCACCACGAACTCGTCCCCGCCCAATCGGGCCACGGTGTCGGTGGGACGCACGATGGCCAGGAGACGTCGGGCCACGGCCACCAGGACCTCATCGCCGACGTCATGGCCCAAGGCGTCATTGATCTCCTTGAAATCGTCCAGATCGAGCAGGAAAACGGCGATCGAGCCGCCCAGCCCCGATGGACCCTCAGGGGTGGAGTCCGGATTCCGCTCATGGGTGAGATCGCCCACCGCCTTCCCCAGACGGTCGGCCAGGAGGGTCCGGTTGGCCACGCCGGTGAGGGGATCGTGAAGGGCCAGGTCGGCCAAGCGCTCCTCGTTGCGCTTCTGCTCGGTGACGTCGTGAATGGCGGCGACGGCTCCGAGCTTGTGCCGAGCGTCATCGAAGAGGGCCTGGGCGTTGACCGTGATGAGCTTGCGCGAACCCGAGGTGGCCACCAGCACCAGCTCCGACTCGCGGAGTCGTTCACCGGCCAGTGCCCGGAGCAAGGGGTTCTTCTCGGGGGACATAGGCGATCCGTCCCTCCCCCGGAGCCACACGCCAGTCGGCTGGCTCCCGGTGGGGTCGGTCTCGGCCGTGAAGCCGAACATCTGCTGCGCCGCCGGGTTGACCAGGGTGACCAGTCCGTTCTCGTCGCAGGCGACGATGCCCTCTTCGAGGTTGTCCAGCAGGACCTGGAGGAACTGCTGCTCCTCCCGCAGGGCCCGCCCGGCATTGCGGGCCTCGGTGATGTCGCTGAACGAGGCCACCGCACCGATGCGTGGCTGCCCGTCCTCTCCCCCGATGCCCTGCGAGTTAACCCGCAACCACACCATCGGGCCGTCGGGTCGGTGGATCCCGTGTACGAAGCCGAAGCAGCGTTCCCCGGTGGCCAGGCTTTGCAGCACTGGATACTCCTCGAAGGGCACCTCTTGTAGGTCGGAGTCAACGGGATACCAACCCGCCTCCCGGCCCAGGTGTAGGACCTCTTCGAGCTTCCGACCCAGGATCCACGTCTTCGACGCGTTGAACAGCTCCACCAGCGCGTTGTTGACGGCGACGATCACCCCGTCGGCATCGACCATCATGATGCCGTCGACCAAGGACTCCATGATGGTGGCGTACCGCGACCTGACCTCCTGTGCCTCCCGCTCGATCCGCTTTCGTTCGGTGACGTCTCGGACGTTGACCACGATGCCGCCCACCGCTTCGTTCAGCCCCGTGGCCACGATCTCGACGTCGATGGGGGTCCCGTCGGCCGTGATGGCCTGCAGTTCGAGGGCGACGGAGAGCCGGCGACCGGCCACCAACTCACCGAACGAGGACCGCAACGCTCCCCGATCGTCGTCGTCCACCAGCTGGAACACGTCGGTTCCGATGGCGCCGCTCGGGTCATAACCCAAGAGGCGTTGGGCGGACGGGCTGACATAGAGCAACCGTCCGTCGATCCCCACCACCACGGTCATGTCGTCGACAAGCTCGGACAATGTCCGGAACCTGTCCCGACCGGCGGCGAACGTGGGGTGCTGCAGGGGGTCGCCGGTCACGACCGGACCTCGTCCCGATCGGCGGACCACAGCGGCTGAAAAACATGCCACTGCTCGGGGGCCCGCCGGATGAGCGATTCGAACCGGTCGGCGATGTCCTGGGTGACGCGGGACACATCGCAGCGAAGCGAAGCGGACCGGGTGAGGTCGATCGGTCCGCCGACCACGGCGTGATGCTCCTGACCAGGACCGCTGTAGACCGCGGCCGTCAGCAGTGTGGCCCCCGTGCGCATGGCCAGCGTCGCTGGTCCGGCGGGCATAGTGGTCTTTTCCCCGAAGAACTCCACATCGATACCGTTGCCCAGAAGGTCGCGGTCGCACAAGAGCCCGACCAAACCACCGTCTCGGAGCGTCCGCATCACGGCCCCACCCGAGGACTGGTCCAGGGGCACGATGGTCAGCCCCATGGCCGCCCGCTGGTCCACGAAGTAGTCGAACAACTCGGGCGGCTCCAGACGCTCGGCCACCGAGGTCATGGGATAGCCCACGGCGGCCAAGAACGTCCCGCCGTACTCCCAACTCCCCACATGGGGCAAGGCCAGGACCACGCCGTTTCCCGACGCCATCCCCTCGACCAGGTGCTCGAACCCATCCACCACCACGAAGCGCTGCAGCACCTCCTGGCGTGACGTGCTCGGAAGCCGTGCCCCTTCCACCCAGTAGCGGGCATAGGCCCGAAAGGCGCGGCGGCTCCAGCGATCGACTGACGCCTGGTCGAGGTCGTGCCCGACCACCCGGCGAAGGTTCCGTTCCACGTTTCTCCGGGATTCGTGGCGGACCTGGTGCAGGACATCGCCAACCGCCCGGGCCACGCCCAGGGCGACGGGCTCGGGCACCGCGGCCAATGCGCGCCCCAGAGTGCTGTACGTCCGAAACATCAGGCGGGCCGAAACCACCGTGCTCCTTCGATCACCAACGGACGAGAGACGGGGAAGAGATCAGCCGTTGCGGCGGGACGAGGCGCGATGACGGAGACCCTGGCGGGCCTGGCGGGCGCGCCAGGTGCGTCCGGACCGGCTGGCCAGTTCGCCTTGCCGTCGGGCTCGCCACCGTGACGACGCACCGACCGGGCGACGACGTGCGTTGCGCGCCACCGAGCCCTCCCGGCGGGGGCGCCGGGTTGTGGACAGCGGGGCGGGCGCTTCGGCCAGGCGCCAGACCTTGACGAAGCGGCCCACCGCGGTAAGCACGGTCAGACCCAGCATCACCCACAGGACAGGGACCAGGAACGAGGCCGAGATGAATCCGATACCGAGGAGGATCATCCGCTCGGCCCGCTCCATGATGCCGCCCTTGGCCGAGATGCCCAGCGATTCGGCCTTGGCCCGCTGGTAGGACACCAACGAGGTGACGGCGAGCACTGCGAAGGGCAGCAGGGCGAGGTGGCCGGGGTGGGTCGACATCAGGTACCAGGCGACGCCGCCCAGCAGCAGGGCGTCGGCCACCCGGTCGGTGACCGAGTCGAAGAACGCCCCACGGACCGAGGCCGTTCCCGAAGCCTTGGCCACCGGTCCGTCCAAGAGGTCGTGCAGGCCGGTCAGAATCAGAAGAAGGATGGCCAGGTGCAGGTGACCGGTGGCCACAGCGACAGCTGTCGCCGTGGCACTGATGAGGCCGGTTGCCGTCAAAACGTCGGCAGTGACCCCGATCTGCTGCAGCCTGTGACCGACCGGACCGGTCGCCCGGTCCACGGTGTCGCGCCAGCGGCCGTCGAACATGGCAGCTCCTCCAGAGGTTTCCCCTCGACTCTACCATCTGCTTGCTCGTGCAAGCGGGAAGGCGCAGCGCGGGTGGTTCCCGGCCGCACGCAGGCACTCTGGTCCAGAGTCCGTGTCCCGCCTCCCACTATACGGGGGTCCCGACGGCCTAACATCGGCTCGCGCACGGACCGGGGAGCGTCCCCAGCACCCGTGGGAGGTCATCGTGTTCGCAGCCCTCGCCCGCATGGTCACCGGGCACCCGTGGCGGGTGATGGCCGTCTGGGTCGTGGCCTCCGTGGCCATCGTGGTGTTCTCGCCATCCATCAGCTCGGTCACCAACGCCAACTCGGCCAGCTTTCTCCCCAGCCACTACCAGTCGGTGCAGGCCCAAGCGGCCGTGGCCAAATCCTTCCCCAAGCAGTCGGGCAACACCGACCTCCTGGTCGTCCAGCGCGCCGATGGCGCCCCTCTCACCGCGGCCGACCAGCAGGAAGTCACGAAATTCGCCACGGACCTGACCCACGCGGGCATCACAGGGCTCACCGGCACCTTCACCTCTTCCACGCTGCTTTCGCCCAACGGCAAGGCCCAACTGGTCAATGTGAACTTGCAGGGTCAGCCGGGCGAACCGGCGGTCAACGACGCGGTGAAGGCAATTCGGGCGGAGGTTCCGGGCCAACTGGCGGGCACCGGCCTTACGGCCGGTCTCACCGGCGGATCGGCCATCGCCCTCGACACCTCCAACGCCTTCGCCAAGGCCGAGAACATCATTGCCATCGCCACCATCCTGCTCATCGTCATCTTGTTGGGCCTCATCTTCCGAAGCGTGCTGATCGCCGTTCTCCCTGTCGTGCTCATCGGGCTCATCCACGAGGTGGCCACCTCGTTGGTGGCGGCGCTGGCCCATGCCGCCGGCTTCAACGTGGGCACCCTGCTCGGCCCCCTGCTCATCGTGGTCTTGTTCGGTATCGGGACCGACTACTTCGTCTTCCTCGTCTTCCGCTACCGAGAGAACCTGACCAAGGGCCAAGAGCCGATGGCGGCCCTGCAGCACGCCACTGAGGTGGTGGGCGAGGTCATATCCTCGTCGGCGCTCACGGTGATCGCCGCCTTCGCCGCGTTGCTCCTCACGTCGCTCGGCCTGTTGCGAACATTGGCCCCCGGATTGATCATCTCGGTGGCCCTGATGCTGTTGAGCGCCCTGACCCTCGTGCCCGCGGTGCTCGCCCTCTTGGGTCGCGCCGTCTTCTGGCCGGCCCACCGGCAAAAGCCGGCCGGCGCCGAGACCTATTCGTCCAAGATCGGGAAGTACGTGGGGCGCCACCCAGGACGCATCGTCGCCGGCTACGGCGGCGTGTTGTTGGTCCTGGCCGTCGCCGCCTTCGGCTTCCGAGCCAACTACGACGAGGTGGGTGAGCTCCCCACCTCTTCCCCGTCGGTGGTGGCCTACGACCAGATGCAACGAGACTTCCCGGCCGGCTACGTGGGCCCGACGAGCGTCATCGTCACCAGCGACACCTCCACCGCGCTGAAGAGCCAGACCATCACCGACCTGAGCGACACGTTGCGCCACACCCAGGGGGTGGCGATCGTCGCTCCCCCGCAGATGAACGCCAGCGGCACGGCTGCCCTCATCACCATCTCGCTCAACGTCAATCCCTACTCGGGCCAGGCTCTGGCCGACGTCCAGGGGCCCATCCGATCCGCGGCCAACGGCTCCATCCCCGGGGCCACGGTGCTGGTCGGAGGGGCGACGTCACAGTCGGTGGACATCCGAAACGCCATCAACCATGACCTCGCGCTCATCTTCCCGATGGCGGCCGTGATCATCGCCGTCATCCTGGGGCTGCTGCTGCGGGCGGTCATCGGACCCCTCTATCTGCTGCTCGGAGTGGGGCTGGGGTTTCTGGCCACCCTCGGAATCCTGGTCCTCATCTTCCAGAAAGCAGGGGGATTGGCGGGCCTCGACTTCTCCATCCCGATCGTCTTGTACCTCTTCGTGGTGGCCATCGGCACCGACTACAACATCTTGATGACGGCCCGGGTCCGAGAGGAGCTCCGTGCCGGCAAGGAACCGGCTGAGGCCGTGGGCCTGGCCATTGCCCACGGGGCGCCCACCGTGGCCGCGGCGGGCATCATCCTGGCCGGCACGTTCGCCTCGCTCCTGTTGACGGGCATCACCACCCTGACCGAGCTCGGATCGGGGGTGGCCATCGGCATCATCGTGGCTGCATTCGTGATGGCGCCTCGCCTGGTCCCCGCCATGTCGGGCATGCGTCGCTGGCACTTCTGGTGGCCCGGGTCGCTCGACCACCGGACGGCCGAGCACACCCACCACCTCCACCTTCACGACCGCGGACGCCTCGAGCGCGTCGGGCGGGCGGGGACCACGGTGGATGCCGTGGCCCAGGAACGGGCGATTGGCGCCAACCCGGCAGGTGGCCCCGAGGACCAGCAGGGCTGAGCGGGCACCGGCTCGCGGGGCCAGCCGGCCGGGCTTCTCGACACGGCCGGGGATAGGCTCGTTAGCGGCCTCGACCGCTGGGGGTGGGAGGCCAGGAGGTGGCCACCATGGACCGTTTCGATTCCGAGCAGATTCGGAATGTGGCGCTCATCGGTCATACCGGCGTCGGCAAGACAACCCTGGTCGAAGCGATCCTCACCCACACCGGCGCCATCCGCCGGGCCGGCCGGGTGGAAGAGGGCACGACAGTGTGCGACCACGAGCCCGAGGAGATCGCCCACCACATGACCATGGGGCTGTCGCTGGCCCCGAGCGTGGTCGAGGGCAGCGTCGTGGGCACGGTGAAGCTCAACCTGGTGGACACCCCCGGGTACGCCGACTATACGGCGGAAGTAGCCGCCGCCCTGGCAGTGGTCGATCTGGCCGTCGTGGTGGTGAGCGCGGTGGAGGGCATCCAGATCCGGACCGAGATCGCCTGGGACATGGCCGCCCAGGCCGACCTGCCCCGCATCATCCTCATCACCCAGCTCGACCGGGAGCGGGCCGACTTCGACGGCGTGCTGGGCGAGCTCCGGGCCACGTTCGGCGCCGGCGTCGCACCGCTGGAGCTGCCCATCGGCAGCCAGTCGGAATTTCGCGGCGTGGTCGACCTGTTGAGCGACACCGCCGTCACCTATCCGGCCGACGGAAGCACCACCACCGGGACCACGGGCCCGCTACCGGCGGACCTGGTGGCCACCGAACACGCCATTCACGAGGCACTGGTGGAGGGCATCGTGGTGGGCGACGACGATCTGATGG
>DATMMO010000032.1:0-5396 GCA_035569695.1 Acidimicrobiales bacterium
ACGGAGGGATAACCCACGCCGTCGGCCACCAGGCTGTATCCCTCGGGGCTAAGGGCGCCTTGCATCAGGTTCCAATAGCCCTGGTCCCGCAATAACTGGCCGCCGAAGGTGGCCGTGGCCTTCACCTTGGTCCACTGCGCACCGGTCAGCGTCGGTGCGTTTGGGACGTAGGTCTCGATCCCTTTCAGCAGTAGTTGGGAGGGAGCCATGCCCTGTTCGGTCGGGGGCAGTGAGTACGGCACGATCGAGGGGTCCGAATACTGGCTCATCTGGAATCGGCTGCCCCGCAAGTAGACGTAATTCTGACCATTCCCGGCACTGAACGGGACAGTGGGGAGCTTCAGAGCATTGATCAACTTGGGTACGATCTCCTGGTTCTGCAGGAAACGCATTCCGCCGAACTCCGCCACCAGGTGCGGCGCCCCAGGCGGGACCTCGGACCAGATCCGCCCACCCAGGCGGCCCGAGGCCTCGAAAACGGCCACCGATGGTTTCGACGTAACCGGGCTCTTCGACCGAGGTGTTCCGGTGAGCAGGCGATAAGCGGCGTAGAGACCTGACGGTCCACCCCCGATGACGGCCACGTCGACCTCGGCGCTGGGGGTGCCTGCGCTCGAGGTACTGCCGCAGGCGGCGAGCGACACCGGCCCCAGCGTGCCTACCAGGGTGGCGGCGCCGGCCCAGCGCAGCACCTCACGCCGGGAGACTTCTCGGTGCTGCCGACCCTCTCGGGGATCCTCGGTCACGACTTACCCTCACCCATCCTCAACATCGCGGCCGGTTCGGCCATCTCCGTCACAGCAAAAGGGACGTAGCCAGCAAGTCGATGATGTTACCCACTCGTCCAGGCGGACGTCTCCGTGAGGGGAAGCCCTCGCGACAACGGATCTCCAATACGTGTCCGCCAACTCGCCCAGGTGGGAAGGATGTCCGGGGCTGCACTCTCCTGCCATGGGGCAGCCGTCGCCGACGGCCTGGTCAGCCCTCGTCAGTCCTGGTTAGGTGCCTTCGGGCACGGATCGGAGGGGACGGGCCTACCGACCCGACCGACTGTCCAGGCTGTTCGCGGCCGAACCCCAAGACCAGGTGCCGGTGACTACCAGGTGTCGATGCAGGAGCGCTTCTTTCCCGACCTGACCGGTGGTGGGGGGCTGGACCGCAACGTCTCCACGACCCGACGACGGGTGGTGGCCGGGTCGATGACATCGTCGATCTCGAACACGCTGGCTACATTCAGCGCCTTCCCGTGCTGGTAGGCCCGGTCCACCATGGATTGGAAGGCCGCCTCCCGCTCCTCGGGGTCCTCGATGGCCTCCAGCTCGCGTCGGAAGCCGAGCTGCACCGCGCCCTCCAGGCCCATGCCCCCCAGCTCGCCGGTGGGCCACGCCACGGTGAACAGCGGCGACCGGAAGCTGCCGCCGGCCATGGCTTGCGCCCCCAATCCGTAGCCCTTGCGCACCACCACCGTCATGAAGGGAACCGTCAGGCTGGCTCCCACCACGAACATTCGGCTGACGTGACGGACCTGGGCGGTGGCCTCCGCCTCCGGGCCGACCATGAACCCGGGGGTGTCGCACAGGAACAGCACCGGCAGGTCGTGGGCATCGCAGAGCTGGAGAAAGCGAGCGGCCTTGTCCGCCCCGTCCGCATCGATGGCTCCGCCGAGATGCAGTGGATTGTTGGCGACCACGCCCATCGGGCGCCCCTCGATCCGGACCAGGGCGGTGACCATGCCGAGGCCGAAGCCGGCCCGCAGCTCCAGGACCGACCCGGTGTCGGCCACCCTCGCCACCAAGTCGTGCATGTCGTAGACCCGAACCCGGCTCGGCGGCACCACCTCCCGGAGCCCGAGCTGGTCGGCGCAGTCCCACTGGTCGACCGGACCCTGGAAGTAGGAAAGGTACTGCTTGGCCAGACGGACGGCATCGGCGTCGTCGGAGGCGACCACGTCCACCACCCCGTCGGCCCACTGCACCTCCAGGGGGCCGATCTCCTCAGGGGTGTACGTGCCCAGACCGCCGCCTTCGATCATGGCCGGGCCGGCCATCCCGATCGAGGCGTCGGGCGTGGCGATGATCACGTCGCAACAGCCCAAGAGGGCGGCGTTTCCGGCGAAGCATCGCCCGGAGGCGATGCCGATGGTGGGTACCAGGCCGCTCAATGCCCCGAACAGGGCGAAAGCAGTGGTGTCCAGGCCGGTGACCACCGCCGAATCGGTATCCCCCGGGCGGCCACCGCCTCCCTCGGCGAACAACACCACCGGCAGGCGAAGTCGCTCCACCAGCTCGAAGAGCCGGTCCTTCTTCCGGTGGTTCAGCTGGCCTTGGGTGCCGGCCAGCACCATGTAGTCGTAGGACACGACCGCGCAGCGGCTGAGCTCATCGGGGAACCGGTCGCCATTGACCCGACCGATCCCGGCCACCAGCCCGTCGGCCGGCGTATTGGCGATCAGGTCGTCGAGGCTGCGTCGAGCCCGCTGGGCCGCCACCACCAGGGAGCCGTATTCGGTGAAGCTTCCTGGATCGCACAGGTCGTCGATATTCATCCTGGCCGTGCGCCGTCCCCCTCGGGTCCGACGGGCGACTGCCTCGGGACGGGCGGCATCGAGGGTGCGGGCCTGTCGATCCAGGACCTCGGCCAGCTCCGGCCGCACGCCAGGTTGGGCGATCGGGGTGGCAGGGTGTGGGGCCTGGGCAGGGTCCACGCCGCTGGGTTCGGCCACCTCACCCGCTTCCTCCTCGTCGACGGGCATCTCACCGGCGGTCACCGATACCAGTGGGTCACCCACCGCCACTTGTGCGCCGACGGCCACCTCGACCCGTCGGACTTGACCCGAGACCTCGGCCGATACCACGTACTCCATCTTCATCGACTCGGTGACCACCAAGGTGTCCCCGACGGCGACACGGTCACCCGCACTTACCGACACCTGGACCACCGTCCCCAGCACGGGGGAGCGAGACATCAGGGTGGTCTCGGCCGTGCGGTCGTCGCTCACGGGAAATCCTCTGGGCCACCGATCCGTCCCGGCGGTACACCGGTATCTTCGGCGGCCAGACGCTCAGCTCGGAGTCTCGATCGCCGGACCTTGCCGGCGTCGTCTCGGAGCGGGGTGTCGACGAACTCCACCGTCCGGGGTCGCTTGTAGGCCACCAGACGCTCGGCGGCGAAGGCGTCCAGGTCCTCGAAACTGACCACCGTCGGATCGGCTTCGACGATGGCGTGCACCCTGGAGCCCTTGTCCTCGTCGGGCAGTCCGATCACCGCACACGACAGGACGTTGGGGTGCTCGGCCAGGGTTGCTTCTACCTCAGCCGGATAGACATTGGCCCCACCTACCAGGATCATGTCCTGGGACCGATCGCCCAGATAGAGGTAACCGCCCTCGTCGACCCAGCCCAGGTCGCCGAGCGACTCCCACCCACCGGGGCGGACTCGGGCTTCTGCTCCCACATACCGGTAGGCAGGAGTGGACCGTTTGGAGCGGAGCCAGACCTCACCCTGCTGGCCCGCCGGCAGTACCCGTCCGTCCGGATCGCAGATCTGGACATCGCCCCCCGAAGGGAGCCCTACCGATCCGCGATGTTCGAGCCACTCGGTGCCGGTGATGGTCGTCGCAACCTGCGCCTCGGTGCCGGCATAGAGCTCGAAGATCCGCTCGGGGCCCAACCACTCGATCCATGCCTCCTTCAGCCAAGGGGGACAGGGCTCGGCCAGGTGCCACACCACCCGCAGCGATGAGAGGTCGTAGGCCTGGCGCACCTCGGGTGGCAGCCTCCAGATGCGCTTCATCATGGTGGGGACCAAGTAGACGACGTCGGCCCGGTACTCGGCCACAGCCGCCAGCGTTGCCTCGGCATCGAACCGGGGAAGCAGTACCACATGACTGCCGTGGAGAAGGGCATGACAGGCCCAGACCACCGGACCGTTGTGGTAGAGCGGCCCCGGCATCACCAAACAGCCGTCTGAGCTGAACTGGAGACGGGAGACCGACGAGGGGTCCACCAAGCCGGGGTCGCCGGAGACGATCAATTTGGGTCGACCGGTGGAGCCTCCCGAGGTGGGTGCCTTCCAGGCCGGACTGACCACGTCAGGCAGCTCAACCGGGCCGTCGGGCTCAGGCGGTTGGAAGCCCATAGGCAGGCACGTCCGTCCCGGTAGCCGCTCGGGATCGATCCCGAGTACCAGCACCGGGTCGGCCAGCTCCACCACCGCCTCCAGCTCCCGGAGGGGAAGCCGGGCGCTGACCGGCTGGGGAATGGCACCCAGCTTCCACAGCGCCACCGAGGCCACCACCCATTCGACACTGTTGGGGAGGCACACGGTGACCATGTTCCCGAGACCCACCCCCAGCCGTCGGAACTCCACGGCCAAGGCGTCCGAGCGGCGGTCCAGCTCGGCCCGGGTGAGGGTGGTGTCGCCGCACGTCACCGCCGGAAAGTCGGGTCGCTCAGCGACCAGGTTACGAAGTTGGGCGCTGAAGGAGATCAGGGAGGGCATGGTCTCCGGTTCCGACTTATCCGGCCGCGAACGAGGCGCAACCGCGGACGATCCTCGGCCCGGTGACGGGTCTCAGGCCGACGGCTGTTGGAAGAGTGGGCACGGTTCGTCCTCGCAGGGTAGCGGGACCTGAGCCAATGGGGAGACACCGAGGAAGCCAAAGCCGACACAGTGAAGCGCTATTCCGCGACCGCCGCTGATCGCGTGCACACGAAACGTGCGGCGATCGCCCCAATCAGAGACACTGCCGCGGCCAGGAACCCAACAACAGCACCCCAGTCGAGCGAGTGCGTTCCTGACCCCCTGCAGATTCCACACCCATGTCGCCGTATTCTGGTCAACTCCGTACCACGGGAGCACTGTGCTGGCGGCAGCACCGAGAGCTCCCAACAGGCAGGTAGCGAGGGCAAAGTCCGCCACGGATCGACGGCCGGCCGAGGGGACGACCGGCTTGTCCGTCAATGGTGGATCGTCGAACAACTCGACAGTTCGAGTCGGGTGGATCGATGATATTTCGACACTCTCGCAGTTCAACTTGACCGCTGCCCGTGTTCCGATCCAGTGCTTACGGATTCGGGAGCACCACCCCGGTGAGCTCGGCGCAGGTGTCGAGCAGCCTGTCTTGAACCTCCACTGAGCGGGCTGCCGGATGAACGTCGCGTGGCCGCTGGTGGTAGAAGTAATTCCCGGTGACGGTGGCTGCGGGGTCGTCGCTCACCGCCAGCCAGACCTGGGTCACCGCTGCCAACGAGAGGTCGTCGGGTGCGCCGGGTCCACCCATTTTGGTCGGCACCCAGCCGGGCTCGAGGGCGTTGGAGAGCACGCCGGTCCAGCGGCGGGCGACGGCGAAGGCGAGCACGACGTCGAAGAGCTTGCTGTCCGCGTAGGCCTGGGAC
>DATMMO010000033.1:0-7891 GCA_035569695.1 Acidimicrobiales bacterium
CGGCCGGTGCGTACCCCTGCCCCTTGGTCGTGTGCACGTGGAGCACCACCGGACCGGGCCGGTCGGCCACGTCGCGCAGAGCTCGCTCGAGCCGCGGGAGGTCGTGACCGTCCACCGGTCCCAGGTAACACAGTCCGAGGGCTTCGAAGAACGGCCCCACCGCGGCCGGGGCGCCACCGGCCGTCGACAGTCGGGAGACCGTCGGTGCGTAGGACCGACCGTTGTCGTTCACGATGATGACGACCCGGGTTCCCGTGGCCCCGATGTTGTTCAATGCCTCGTAGGCCAGACCACCGGTCAGGGCACCGTCGCCCACCACGGCGACCACCGGGCGCTCGTTGCCGCTCAGTTGGCGGGCCCGGGCCAAGCCGTAGGCATAGGACAACGCGGTGGAGGCGTGGCTGTTCTCGACCAGGTCGTGATCCGACTCCAGCCGGTTGGGGTAGCCCGACAGGCCACCGGGTTGGCGCAACCGGCCGAAGTCGGCAGCGCGACCGGTCACCAGCTTGTGCACGTACGCCTGATGTCCCGTGTCCCACACCAACGCATCACGGGGCGAGTCGAACACCCGGTGGAGGGCCAAGGTGAGCTCGACGATGCCCAGGTTGGAGCCGAGGTGGCCGCCCGTCTCGGCCACCGAATCGACCAGGAACTGGCGAATGGCGGTGGCCAGCTGCTCGAGCTCGGGCCCGTCCAGAGCCCGTAGTGCGGCGGGGTCGAGACGGTCGAGCAGGAGGTCGCCGCACAGCTCCGCCCCGGCGACGAGGGGCGGCCCAGTGGCGGCGACGGTGCTCACGGTTATGGCTGTCAATGGGTGCTGACCAGAGCGCGCAGCCCCTCGCGCAGCGAGTCCATGCTGGCGATCACCGACGTGGGCTCATAGCCACAGTGGGCCATGCAGTTGTTGCACCGTTCGTCCTTCCCCCGACCGTAGGAGTCCCAGTCCGTGGTCTCGATCAGTTCCTTGTAGCTGGTGGCGTAGCCGTCGGCCATGAGGTAGCACGGTCGCTGCCAGCCGAGGACCGAATAGCTGGGGATGCCCCAGGCCGTGCAGGCGAACTCCTGCTTGCCTTCGAGGAAGTCCAGGAAGAGCGGCGAGTGATTGAGCCGCCAGCCCTTGCGCTTCCCGGCGAACGCCTCCCGGAACAGGTTGCGAGTCTGCTCGACGCCGAGGAAGTGCTCCTGGTCGGGGGCCTTCTCGTAGGCGTAGGCGGGCGAGATCATCATGGCGTCCACCTTGAGGTCGTCGTTCAAGAAGTCGAGCACGTCCCGGACCGTCTTGGGCGAGTCGGTGTTGAAGAACGTGGAGTTGGTGGTGACCCGGAAGCCCTTCTCCTTCGCCTCTCGGATAGCGGCGACGGCCTCGTCGAAGACGCCCTCCCGATCGACGGCCAGATCGTGGCGCTCCTTCAGACCGTCGACGTGCACCACCCACGAGAAGAAGTGCGACGGCTTGTACCGGTCGAGGCGCCGCCGGAGCAGGACGCCGTTGGTGCACAGGTAGACGTAGATCTTCCGCCGGATGAGCTCGGCCACGATCCGCTCCATGTCCGGATGCAGCAGTGGCTCACCGCCGGCGATGGAGACCATGGGCGTCCCGCTCTCCCGCACCGCCTCCAGGATGTCCTCCAGCGACAGGCGCTTGCGGAGGATGTCCGTCGGATGCTGGATCTTCCCGCATCCAGGGCACGAGAGGTTGCAGGCGAACAGGGGCTCTATCTCCACGATGAAGGGATAGTGCTTGGCCCCCTTCAGCTTCTGACGGATCAGATGGGAACCGATCTTCATGTTCTGTCGCAAGGGTATGGGCATTAGCGCACCGCCTGGGGTAGAGAGAAATGGGCACTTTCATCCGTGGTCCGATGTTCGGTGACGGCCACGGGACCGAGGTCCGAGAGACTGTCGATCACGCGTTGGACCAGGAACTCTGGAGCGGACGCACCAGCGGTGATCCCGACGGTGTCCACACCGTCGAACCAGCTCAACCGGATCTGCGTCTCGTCTTCGATCAATTGGGTCTGGCAACCCTCCCGGCGGGCCACTTCGACCAGCCGGGCCGTATTGGAGGAGTTGGACGAACCGACCACCAACAGCAGGTCGCACAGCCCCACCATGCTCCGAACCGCGTCCTGGCGGTTCTGGGTGGCGTAACAGATGTCGTGGGAGTTGGGCCCATGGAGACCGGGGAACCGGTCTCGAAGGGCGGCGACGATCTCGGCCGTCTCGTCGGTGGCCAGGGTGGTCTGGGTGAGGTAGGCCACCTCGGCGGTCGGATCGATGTCGAGGGCAGCCACGTCCTCGGGCCGCTCGACCAGGGTCATGGACGCCTCGCCCAGGGTGCCGGCGATCTCCTCGTGTCCCTCGTGGCCGATCAGCACGATGCGGTAGTCCTGCGCGGCGAAGCGCCGGGCCTCGTGGTGGACCTTGGTCACCAGTGGGCAGGTGGCGTCGATGACCGAGAGGTCGCCGCGGCGAGCGGCCTCCTCGCGGACCTGGGGCGAGACACCGTGGGCGGCCAGGACCACCACCGCGTCGGCCGGCACCTCGTCGAGCTCGGCTACGAAGATGGCCCCTTTGGCCTCCAGGTCGGCCACGACGTGACTGTTGTGCACGATCTGCCGGCGTACATACACCGGAGCGCCGAAGCGCACGATGGCCCGCTCCACGATCTCGATGGCCCGCTCCACGCCGGCGCAGAAGGAGCGGGGAGCGGCGAGGACCACATTGTGCCGGCCCACGGCACCGGCCCACCGCTCCAGCGAGGGTCGCACCCGCATGAGCGTGGCCAGGGCCCGCATGCCGCCCAGCACCATCCCCTGATCGGCGGTATCGGAGATGGAGCGGACCACAGCCAGCGGACGATCGGGGAGCCGGTCGGCCAGCCACGCCGACTCCATGTCCACGGCCAGGGCGCCCGCCGCGGCCAGCTCGGCCCGCTCACCGGCGCCAACCAGGCGGGGCGAGGACACGATGGGCCCGGTGCGGACGTCGATGCCTTTCTGGCGGAGATCGTGGGCGATCCGCTCGGCCCCGGGTAGCGAGCGGACGATGGTGCCATCGACCGAGCGCACCTCGGTGGCCACCACCAGCTGCCCGACACGGAGGTCGGGGTCCAGGCCACCGGCCACCCCCACCACGGCGATGGCCTGCGAGGAGGGCAGGGCCGCCAATCGGGCTCCGGCTGCGGACGCCTTGGCCCGGCCCATGCCGGTCAGGGTGACGTCGCCGCCCACGGCCAGGGCCTCGACGCGCAGGGGAGAGACGACGGTGAGCTCAGCCACGGGCCTTCTCCCCTACCCAACGACCGAGGGCCATCACCGGGAACACCAGGCGGTACAAGTGATAGTTGATGTAGAAGTCTCCGGGGAACCCGGTCCCGGTGAACCACGGCTCGTCCCACGTCCCGTCCTCCCGCTGGGTCTCGACCAGGAAGTCGATGCCCCGCTGGGCCGACGCGCTCCGCCGGCCGCCGGCCAGCAGGGCGAGCAGGGCCCACCCCGTCTGCGAGGCCGTAGAGGTGCCCTGCCCGGCCAGGCTGGGGTCCCGGTAGGAGCGGAGGTCCTCGCCCCATCCGCCGTCGGGGTTCTGGTGGTCCTCCAGCCAGCCGACCGCCCTGGTCATCGCCGGGTGCTCCGGGCCCAGGCCGGCCGCAGCCAGGGCGGGGACCACGGCGCCGGTGCCGTACACGTAATTGGCCCCCCAGCGACCGAACCAGGACCCGTCGGCCTCTTGGGCGTCGAGCAGCCACTGCACACCGCGGTCCAGGGCGGGACCGACCCGGCCCAGCACGGCCAGCATCTCCACCACGTGGGCGGTGACGTCGGCGCTGGGGGGATCGATCAGCTCGCCGAAGTCGCAGAAGGGCAGCTCCTCGCACAGGCCGCGGGTGTTGTCGGCATCGAAGGCGCCCCAACCCCCGTCGCGGCACTCCATCCCCTCGATCCAGGCCACGGCCCGGCCGATGGCATCCTCGGCGTCGACCGCACTGCGCCGGAGGGCCAGCACCACCTCGGCCGTGTCGTCGATGTCGGGGTAGTGGTCGTTGGCGAACTCGAACGCCCATCCCCCTGGGGCGAGCCGAGGACGGCGGACGCTCCAATCGCCTCTGATGGTGACCTCTTCGCCCAGCAGCCAATGGGCCGCCCGGCGGATGGCCTCGTCGCCGGCCGGCATGCCCGCGTCGGCCAGGCCGATGACGGCCAACGCCGTGTCCCACACCGGGGACTGGCAGGCCTCGAGTCGTCGGCCGGCCTCGTCGTCGATGGTGAACCGGTCGAGCCCGTCGAGCCCGGCCCGCATCACGGGATGGTCGAGGGGGTAGCCCTGGAGGTGGAGGGCCATCAGCGAGTAGACCCAGGGCGGTTGGATCCCGCCCCAGGACCCGTCGGACTCCTGGCGTTGGACGATCCACCGCTCGGCCCGCTGGAGGGCCAGCTTGCGCAGCACGCTGAGGGGCCTGCGCTCGTAGACATGGAGGGCCCGGTCGAGCTGCTGGAAGCGCTTCCCCCATCGGCTGGCCGGAGGCCGACTGGGCTGCGTGCCGAGGCGGAGCTCGTCGATGGTCACCGGGATGGACCGCACCGGCCGGTGGGCGCTGATCACGGTGAGGGCGGCCACCGTCTGGCGAGCCCAGCACCCGAAGTCGTAGATGTTCAGGGGCACCGATGGTGGGAGCAGCATCAGCTCCGGCGGCATGACCGGCAGGTCCTCCCACGACCAGAGACCGAACAGCGCCATCCAGATCCGGGTGAAGACCCGGCTGGCCTCCAGCCCGCCCGACTCCCGGGCGAACCGGGCGGCCCGTTGCATGTGCGGGGCGTCGACCTCGTCGCCGGCCAGGCGGAGGGCCACGTAGGCCTCGATGGTGGTGGAGAGATCGGAGGGGCCTCCGTAGAAGGTGGCCCAGGTCCCGTCGTCGCGCTGGCGCGACCGGATCCACTTCGCCGTTCGCTGGGTCTGGTCCTCCGACCGGATGCCCAGGAACTGGCGCAGCAGCAGGTCCTCGGCCTCCATGGTGACGTTGGTCTCCAGCTCGCCCTTCCACCAACCGGCGGAATCCTGCAGGCGGCCGAGGGCGTCGACGGCCCGATCGAGGGTGTGGGCGACGGCATCGGCCGACCCCGCCTCGTCCTCCTCGCTGACCAGGGGTGCGGAGGTAACGGTGGTCATCGGTCCCGCTCGGTCACGTAGTTGGCAATGGCCACCAACTGGGCCCGGGGCCCCGGGAGGAGGTCGGCCCGGTCCAGGGAGGCCAGCGCCGCTTCCAGGTGCGACTCGGCGATGTCGGTGGCCTCCTCGCGTGCACCGCTCTCCTCGATGAGCCGAGCGGCCTCGGTCACGTCCTGTTCGGCAAGCGTCC
This sequence comes from Acidimicrobiales bacterium, assembly GCA_035569695.1. Lineage (GTDB taxonomy): Bacteria > Actinomycetota > Acidimicrobiia > Acidimicrobiales > RAAP-2 > DASXMT01. Next base: position 5,360 of record DATMMO010000033.1, read on the forward strand.
GATTGAGCAGCGCCTCGAGCTCGGGCCGGCGGCCGTCGGACCGGGCCAACGCGGTGACGACCGGGAGGGTCTTCTTGTGCTGGACCAGGTCGTTGCCGGCCGGCTTGCCCGTCTGGCTGGGCTGGCCCCAGATGCCCAGCACGTCGTCGATGGCCTGGAAGGCGATCCCCACGTTGCGACCGAAGTCGGCCAGGGCCGCCACGGTCGAATCGGGGGCACCGACCAGCACGGCACCGAGTGACGAGGCACAGGACAACAGGGCCCCGGTCTTGCCCGTGGCCATGCGCAGGCACTCCTCCACGGTGACCGACGTCCGGGTCTCGAAGGCCATGTCGTCGGCCTGGCCCGCGATCATCTCCTGGGTGGCGGTGGCCAGGATGGCGGTGGCCCGCACCCGCTCAGGGGTGGGATCGTCCAGCAGCACCTGGGTGGCCAGGGCGGCCAGGGCGTCCCCGGCGATGATGGCGGCGCCGATCCCGAACTGGGCCCACACGGTGGGCCGGTGACGGCGATCGCGGTCCTCGTCGATGATGTCGTCGTGGAGCAGGGAGAAGTTGTGGACCAGCTCGATGGCCACGGCACCGGGAATGCCCGCCTCCTCCGAGCCGCCGGCGGCGGCCGCAGACACCAGCACCAACGCGGCCCGAACCCGTTTGCCCCCGCCGGCCAGGTGATGGCGCACGGGCGCGGCCAGCTCAGGGCTGAGGCGGTCGACGGCGGCGTCCAGTGCCGGGGTGACCAGGGCGGCGGCCTGCCCGAGCGCATCGGGAGCCAGGGTCGGCGCGTCGGATACGGGGATGGTGGTCAATGCCGTACTCCTTGGAGCTCAGGGGCCGGGACAGTGCGCTCGTCCTCGAGGCCGCCCATGGCCAGCGACGCGGCCGACTGCCCGCTGCGCACCGCCCCCTCCATGGTGGCGGGCCAGCCCGTATCGCACCACGCACCGGCCACGGCCAGACCGGGCACTCCCGTCCGAGCGGGGGGCCGCAAGGCGGCCGAGCCGGGAACGGCGCGAAAGGTGGCCGAGTGCTCGCGGCTGACGGTGCCGTCGACCAGTCGCGCATGGCGGGCGGTCGGGAGAAGATCGTCGAGAGCCTGGCGGAACGATCGAACCAGTTCCTCGGGTCGTTGGCCCACGTAGGCATGGGCCGCCGACAACGAGATGGCCAGGCACTGCCCGGCGGTCACGCCCGATGAGGCGGTCCGGTCGAACAGGAACTGGATCGGCGTGCCCACACCGGCGGCCATGGGGAGGTCGGTCACCTTCCGGTCGAGGACCAGGTGCACGTTGACAATGGGCGATGTACCCAGTCCCTCGACGGCGGGCAGGGTGCCCACCGGCATCAGGGAGGCGGCTACCTCGGGCGGGGTGGCCACGATCACCGCATCGACGCGGTCGGCCCCCTCGGGGGTGGACACGGCCCAGCCGCCGTCGGTCGAGGGGTCCAGCCCCTCGACCCGGGATCCGAGCCGCATCTCCACCCCGGCCCCAGACAGGGCCCGGGTGGCGTTCTCGGCGTGGAGCTGTCGGAGCGGCACCTGGGACCATCCGATGTCACCGCCGTCGGCCCGGTCGAGCAGGCCGGTGCGGAAGACCTTGACCGCCATGGCCAGGGATGCCTCGGCGGCGCGCACGTTGACGGTGGGCAGGGTGATGAGATCCCACAGGTGCTCGATGGCCCGGGCGCTCTGGCCGTGATCGGCCAGCCATTGCCCGAAGGTGATGGCGTCGAGGGCGGGGTCGTCGGGATCGAGGTGCCGCAGGGGGAGCACGGCCCGCCCCAGCTGGGCCCGCTCCCGGAGACTCAAGAAGCGGTAGCGGGCCAACGACCCGGCCAGGTGCAAGGGCGCGGGCAGGTTGGTGCGGATGATGGACGAGGCGATCCCTCCCGGGGCCAGGACGGGCACCTCGAGCCGGGGCTGGATCGTCACCTGGTCGGTGGCCCCGATGCGGTCGAGGAACCCTCGGTAGGCGGTGCAGCAACGCATGAAGACGTGCTGGCCGTTGTCGAACCAGAGACCATGCCGCTCGAACGACCAGGTGAGCCCGCCCAGCCGGGACCGACGTTCGAAGAGGACGACGTCGGCCCCCGAGTCGACGGCGGTCAACGCCGCGCTGACCCCGGCCAGCCCTCCCCCGATGACGGCGATACGGGGAGCGCTCATGGCGCCGCCCCCGAGATGCTGCGCAGGGCCACATACCCCTTCTCCCACGTCGGGAGCGAGACCCGGACGCGGGTCACCGCCATGGGGTCCCGCTCGATCCGGGCCAGCAACCGGCGGTAGATCCCAGCCATGGCCGACACGCAGGCATGGCTCCGGCGATCGAGCAACGGCAGAAGCTGGAGGCCACGGTCGAACCACTCCCGGGCCCGCACGCACTCGAAGGCCACCAGGTCGGCGACGGCCGACGGCGGCCCGCTCAGGTCGGGCGGGCACCCCACGGCCTCGGCGTCCTCGGCGGGCAGGTAGACGCGGCCGTTCCCGAGGTCCTCACGGACGTCCCGCAGGATGTTGGTCAGCTGCAGCGCC
>DATMMO010000034.1:0-2216 GCA_035569695.1 Acidimicrobiales bacterium
GGAACAGTCAGCAGGTCATCAGCTCGATTCAGGACGCCGCGTTCGTGAGGATCCGAAGTGCTCTCAAGAATCTCGAATGGTCGCTCAAGTCGTGCTACCAGCTACAGGCTGATCTCGTCATCGAATACTTCACCGAGCGGCGGCTTGTGGCTGTTCTCGGACCCGAGGGGGAACGTGCAAGCCTCGTTTTGCATCCCCGCCATTTCAACGTTCCCTCCCCCAACGACAACGAGCAGATACCCCTGAAATACTCACTGGTCGTTGAGGCTGGCGCGACCCGGTCCACGTCGCGGCAATCTCGGATGGACGAGGCCGACAAGGGTTTGGCGCTCGGCGTGTTGGACGAGGAAGCCTGGTTGCAGGCCCACAACTATCCGAACTACAAGGACGTGCTCAAGCGGGTGTTGCAACGCAAGCAGGACGGCAGTTTGCAGCCGGCCGGGCAGCGGCAGAAGGCGGGCCGCAAGGAGGGGCCGGGAGCGAAGTGACGTTTTGGCTGGGGATCATCGTGACCGCCTGGATCTGCGGCGGAATCCTCGTCGGCACGCTCTGGGCGAAACGGGATCGGATAGTTGACCTGCGCGACCAGGAGGTCCAAGATTGGGTGCGGCGGGCGACCTCGCAGTCCCCGCCGCCGACCGAAACTCAACGGAGGAGTTCCGATGCAAGCACAATACGCAGGCAAGGCTAGAGCCGACAAGACGGCGGTGACAATCGTGCTCATGTTCGCCGGCCTCGCCGTCGTCCTACTGTTGCTGGTCATGCACGGCATCGACCAGCGGGCCTACAACAGTTGCGTCCAGCACGTCGAGCAGACAGACGGCCGCTACAACCCGATCACCGGCGCCTCGCTGGCGAACACGTCCTCGTGCATCAAAGCGTGGCCGTAATGGGCGACCGGGTTCTGATCATCCTCACCCTGGCCGTGCTCATCGTCCTGGCGGGCGTAGCCGTCGACGCGCAACACCCCAACCTGTCCGCGTCCGATGGCTGGAACGGACTTCCGTTGCAGGGCATCCGATGAGCGACGAGTACCGGCAGGACTCTCCGTACACGCCACGCCACAAGGCGTTGGAGGAGATCGCCAAACTTCGCCAGCAGCTCGTCAACCTGCGCCAGCCACCAGACCCGATCGAGCCGGCTGAGGACGAGACAGCAAAGAGCGGAGGCGCCATTTAGACGACTCCGCTCAGAGCATCGACGACTGACGCCTCCACGACGTTTCGAGTCATCCTGAGCATACCACCTGTCTGTGACAGATGAAACCAGCCTCGCCCCTCGACGTGGGGCATCCCGATAACGAACTGGGACAAAACAGGGGCAGCGGGAATCCCCGACCGAGTCTCAGCCAACTGGACCTAGTCCCCTGAGCCGGGAATACCGGGACCGCCAGCCGACCAGCCGCTGAACCCGGCGATACAGGGGGAGGGATGGCAGACCTAAACCATGACGGTCTGTTGGGAAGGAAGGGACGAGGACTCCCCCATAAGCCCACCGGAGCTTCGCGCTGTCCCATCCGCCCCAGCGAATGGGGGGCTAACCGCGCCCGAAGTGCTTGCCACATCGACTTGACATAACTACTATCGCCTCCAATGGCGAAAGTCTCCTCGGGCAGGGCGTTCCCGAAGCAGCCCCACGGGCTGGCACCCATGACCGGCGACCCGGCGATCATCGCCCAAGGCTTGGCCGGCAACTCGGCGCACAACACGTACGCGACCGAGGCCGACTATGACCGGGCCGGCGAGCTGGGCAGCTTCCACCGCAAAGCCTCGGGTCTCCATGCTGCCGATTTCGACGATGACTGTCTGACGGACGGCATCGACTGGGAGAGGGACTAGACGTTGAACGCCGTGGCGATTCGTCGCCTCAACTGTGGAGAGGGGTGATATTCATGGCCCGCAAGCACAAGAGGGGTGGTCGTCACAGCAAGCGCAAGTAGCGCCCAAGGTTCTCCCGTGAGGGGGGCCGGCCCGTCCAACCGGCCCCCCTCCTCCGCACCATTGAAAGGATCCGTGTGGCTGTCACGAAAGGCATGAGCCCGACCGGTACTGCTGGCGTGCTCGGCGCGAAGGGCACCACATCGGGAGCTACCGAAAGTCGCAAGTCTCGCCGCGGTCGCCGCAAGTCGACCCGAAAGTCGAAGAGGTACTGATGGCTCGAGTGAAGAAGGGCCGGGGGAAGCACACGGCCGCGTTGGGTGCGAAAGGCTCGTCGCG
>DATMMO010000035.1:0-4587 GCA_035569695.1 Acidimicrobiales bacterium
CACCGATGGCAACGGCGCCGACGTCTGCATCGAGGCCGTGGGCAATCCCACCGTGATGGAGCAAGCCTTCTATGCCCGTGACCTGGCCGGAACGCTGGTGCAGGTGGGCGTGCCCACCCCGGACATGCAGATCGAGTTGCCCATGATCGACTTCTTCGGCCGGGGCGGCCGGCTCAAGCCCAGCTGGTACGGGGACTGCCTGCCCGAACGGGACTTTCCCGTGCTCGTCGACCTCTACCGGCAGGGTCGGCTGGACCTCGACCGTTTCGTGTCCGAGACGATTCCCCTCGACGGGGTGGAGGAGGCGTTCGGCCGAATGGAACGAGGCGAGGTCCTGCGCTCCGTGGTGACGCTCGACCGATGATCGAGCTGGTCACCACTGCCGGCACCTTCTCCCTGGACGGTCAGGACTTCGACGTCGAGAACAACATCTGGCTGGTGGGGGACGACCGACGGGTCATCGTCATCGACGCCGCCCATGACCATCGCCCCATCCTCGAGGCCATCGGGGATCGCCACACCGTGGCCATCGTGGCCACTCATGGACACAACGATCACATCAACGCGGCCGGTGCGCTCTCCGATGTGCTCGACGCACCCATCTGGTTGCACCCCGACGATCTGATGCTGTGGCGACAGGTCTATCCGGACCAGGAGCCCGACCGTCCCCTGACCGACGGCCAGGTGTTCGAGATCGGGGACAGCACCCTTAGAGCCATGCACACGCCGGGTCATTCGCCCGGGGGAGTCTCCCTCTACGATGTCGGCGCCCACGTCGTGTTCTCGGGGGACACCTTGTTCAAGGGTGGGCCGGGTGCCACCGGGCGCTCCTTCTCCGACTTCCCGACCATCATCGAGTCGATCCGGGAACGGCTGCTGACCCTGCCCGACGACACCAGGGTGTTGCCCGGCCACGGCGAGGAGACCACCATCGGGGCCGAGGCTCCGGACCTGCCTGAGTGGTTGGCCCGCGGGCACTAAAGACACAGGGGAGCGGCAATGGAAATCGACGGTTTCGTCCTGGTCCACGGGGGCTTCCACGGCGCCTGGTGTTGGGATCCGGTGCGGCCCAAGCTGTCCCTGCCCTCGGTGGCCGTGGACCTGCCCGGGCGGGGCACGAGGCCCCGCACCGAGCAACCGGTGACCATCGACCAGTGCGTGGACGCGGTCCTGGCCGACGCCGACGCCGCCGGGTTGTCGAAGATGGTGCTGGTCGGCCACTCCATGGGGGGCATCACCATCACCGAGGTGGCCAACCGCCATCCCGATCGCGTCGCCCACCTGGTCTACGTGGCCGCACTGGTGCTCCCGCCGGGGGGAACGGTGTTCGATCTCTACGGGTTCGACCAGGACCCGGCCGCGGCCGATCCGGCCGGCGTCATGCCGCTGATGGACGAGTCGACGGCTCACCGGATGTTCGCCGCCGACCTCACCCCCGAAGCCTTTTCCCCGGCGCACGCCCAATGCGTCCCCGAGCCCTTCGGCCTGTTCGCGGCCACGGTGTCGGGCTATGACTCCGGCGTACCGGCGACCTATGTCCGCTGTCAGCGTGACGGCGCCGTCAGCGTCGCGGTCACCGACCAGATGGTGGAGCGCCTCCGACCGGACACCGTCCACGACATCGATGCCGATCACGACATCATGCTGTCCCAACCCGATGTGGTGGCAGACCTGTTGAACGGCGTGGCGGCCGGAGCAGCAGGGCAGTAGTCCGACCTCACCATCATCATCGGGACGGTCGTGGTCGCCATAACATCGTCACGGTGACGAAAACAGTCGACTCGCCCCGGTGTGCCTGGTGCCGACGCCCGCTTCCTCCTCCGAGCGGCCGGGGGCGGCCCCGGCAATTTTGCAGCCGCTCGCATCGTCAGCGGGCCTACGAGGCCCGGAGGAGAGCCGAGTCGCTCAACCTTCCCCCGGGACAGGTGGTGGTGGCCCAAGCGGAGCTCCAGCGATTGCACGATCGCCTCTACCGGCTGGAGGCAGCGATGGAGGATGTCGACGCCGACCTGGCTGGGCACGCAACCGCCCAGGCCTACCGCCAGGCCTTCGAGCATCTGTACGAGGCGGCCAAGGACGTGGCCGGAGTGGTGATCGAGCCGGCCACCGAGTGAGGCGACGGTCGGCAGCTACTGGGCCGACAATGACCGAGTCCGGTATCTCGTCCATGACCAGCCGTCCGTCGGCCGGCAGACCCCGAGCCCCGGCGACGTGGTGATCGACATCCAGGACTCCCGGTCGAGGCGGAGCTGGCCATCGAGGGGTAACCCGGGAAGACGAGGGACCGGCCGACGCCGAAAGGGGATCGGTCACCAGGCACCCGGAGGGAGGTGATCGCCATCGGCACTGCCGTAGGGTAAAGCCGATGAGTCAGACGTATTGGAGGGACGCGGCCGGCGATGAGGCCATGCAGGACGAGCACGCCTTCATCTGGAGAGCGATGCTCGACACCATCGACGGCGACCTGGCCGACAGACGCGTGCTTGACGCCGGCTGCAATCGCGGCGGGTTCCTTCGGCTGCTGACCGATCAGTGCGCCATCGCCGAGGGATTCGGCTTTGACCCGGCCTCTGGGGCGATCGCCGACGCTCGGCGACTGGCCGAACAGCGGCCACTCCATTTTGAGACCACCGACACGGTGCCCACCCAGTGGCATGACTTCGATGTCGCCTTCAGCCACGAGGTGCTGTACCTCCTCCACGACCTGCCCGCCCACGCCCGAGCCATGTTCGCGGCGTTGGCGCCCGGGGGCGTGTACTACGCGGCCATGGGCGTCCACGCTGGCAGCCCGTTGATGGCCGAGTGGCATGGCGCCAATGTCGAGGAGCTGCATCTCCCCAAGCTCTACGGCATCGACGAGGTGATCGGCGTATTCGAGACGGTTGGTTTCGGCGCGTCGGTTGCTCGGCTGGCCATGCGCTTCGTGCCTACTGGGGGTCACGGCCATCACGGTCAGGGACGGATCCTTGACTGGCTCGATTACTACTACCACCACAAGCTCCTGCTCCGCTTCAGCCGCCCTGCGGCGCCAAGGGGAGCCGATAGCCCCTGAGCGGCGGCTCGTGGTGTTCCGGTGCCCCGCCACCCGTCGGTTGCACTAGCCTACGAACATATGTTCGCCACCGGTTGGGACGAGGGCCTTGACGACGAACAACTGACCGTCGCCATGCACGGCGACCCACCCCTTGTGGTCGTGGCTGGGGCGGGCACGGGCAAGACCCGAGCTCTGACATCACGGGTGGCGAGCCTGCTGGACAGGGGAGTCCCGCCCGAGCGCATTCTCTTGCTGACCTACACCCGCCGGGCCGCCAGCGACATGCTCGCCCGCGCCGCTCGGCTGGTTGGCGGGCAAAGGGACGAGGGTCCTGTCGGCGGGACCTTTCATGCCATCGCCTATCGGCACGTGGCTGCCTACGCCGAAGCCCTCGATCTCCCGAAGACGTTTGGAGTACTTGATCCCGCCGGGGCCATCGACCTCATGGACCTCATGCGAGGCGAGCACGACTTGACCGGCACGGCGACCAGGTTCCCGCGCTCAGCGACCCTCGTCGACATCTACTCGAGGTGCATCAACACCGAGCGGCCGTTGCGGGACCTCGTTGCCTCTGACTATCCATGGTGCGAGCCCCATCTCGACCAGATCGGAGGACTGTTCCGCGACTTCACCTCCCGAAAGCGTCGGTCGGCGCTGGTCGATTTCGATGACCTTCTCCTGTACTGGCGGGCCCTGCTCAAGCAGAAGGAGATCGGGCCCCATCTGGCCGAGCGGTTCCGATTCGTACTGGTCGACGAATACCAAGATGTGAACAGCCTCCAGGTCGACATCGTTCGCCAACTGGCCCCCGAAGGCAGGGGATTGACGGTGGTGGGGGATGAGGCGCAAGCCATCTATGGGTTCCGCGGATCGGACCCCCGGCATCTCCGCCGGTTGGTCCGCGCCTTTCCCGATGCGACCACGGTCCGTCTCGAGCGGAACTTCCGCTCTCGTCAGAGCGTCTTGGATGTGGCCAATGCCGTTCGCCCCGCCGACGAGGGACCAGACACCATCCGACTCCACAGCGATCGAGGATCGGGGCAGAAACCGACGCTCGTCCGCTGCCACGACGCGCCCTCCGAGGCCCGGGCCATCGTCGACGGAGTCCTGGAAGCCCTGGAGCGAGGAGTCCAGCTTCGCCGACAGGCGGTGCTGGTCCGGGCCGGACATCACAGCGACCTGATCGAAGTCGAGTTGTCAGTGCGGAAGGTGCCGTACCGGAAGTACGGGGGCCTCCGGTTCCTGGAGGCGGCGCACGTGAAGGACTTCGTCGCAGCCGCCAGGCTGGTCGACAATCCGAACGACGAGGTCGCCTGGTACCGGGTCCTGCGTCTCCATCGCAACATTGGACCAACCCGGGCAAGGGCATTGATCGACACGATCCAGCCGTCGTCGGCCGACGCATTGTCCCGATGGCCTGAGGTGGTGGCCGCTGCTCCGCCGTCCTCACGGAGCGATCTCTCCGCGTCGCTCGGTCGGCTGCTCGAGTCCCGTGATCAAGGAACACCTGTTCTGCGAGCGGAAGCCGTTCTGGCCGTCGTGAGGCCGCTGGT
>DATMMO010000036.1:0-3529 GCA_035569695.1 Acidimicrobiales bacterium
CCCGACCGGGAGCTCAGCGGCTCCACCCGGTTCCACCACCCCGCCCAGCACGCCCACCACCGCCAAGCCCACGACCACCACCGTTCCGCCCACCACGACCACGACCGTGCCGCCCACCACCACGACCACGGTCGAACCGCCGCAACCGGGCTGGGCCCCGGTCAGCATGGTGGGGACCAAGATCGCCATCGAGCAGCAGTCGTTCACCGGGCCGGCGGGCGGCCAGGTCACCGTGTTCCGTTTCCGGGCCGGTCGGGTCACCTTCCGGCTCCATGACGGAAGCTCCGACCCGCCCGGCGGGAGCGCCATCCCCGGTGCGGGAGGGGCCGTCGCCGCCGACGAGGCGCCCCTCCTCCTCGCTGCCTTCAACGGCGGGTTCAACAGCTCGACCGGTGTCGGCGGGTTCGAGGTCAGCTCGCAGGTGCTGGTCCCCCTGGTGGCCGGGATGGCCAGCTTCGTCATCGACGCCGATGGCAACGCTCGGGTCGGGGTCTGGGGCAGCGACGTCCCCGTGGCCGGCGAGCAGGTGGTCAGCGTCCGCCAGAACCTGCCCCCCCTGGTCAGCGGGGGTCAGCCCAGCGGGAACATCGGGAACGTGTCGGCGTGGGGCGCCACCCTTGGGGGCGGCACCACTGTGGCTCGGAGCGCCCTGGGCCAGGATGCCCAGGGAAACATCCTCTATGCCGGGGGCATATCCCTCCAGCCCTCCGACCTGGCTGCCGCTCTCGTCAACAGCGGGGCGGTGACGGCCATGGAGCTCGACATCAATCCCGAGTGGGTGCAGCTCGATTGGGCCGCGGCTCCCGGTGGTCCCCTGACCGCCGGCGTTCCCGGCCAGAACCGCCCGGCCAATCAGTACCAGCAGGGGTGGACCCGGGACTTCGTGACCGTCCTGGCCACCGGTTGACCCGACCCCGGCTGGGACCGGCGGCCATCACGGCCGAGACAGCCGGTCGCCCCGGTGCGCCGTGAGGCGCCATCGGGCTCAGCAGGTGGAGGAGGGCGCCGAGCTGCCCGGCCCGGTCTCGGGGTCGTCGACCACCCCTTGACCCCCCGGCGGGAGGACGGCGCCCAGGTGGACCACGTACCACTGGCCCCGCCACGAGATCATCGAGGCGATGCCGAACGACTGGGTCTGACCGTTCACCTGGTACACCACCCGGGAGTTGGGCACTTCGAAGTAGCCCACGTCGTTGTCGCATACACCCGGAGGCACCCAGTGGGCGTAGGAGGCGGGGACGTTGACCCCTACCAGCTGGGCCTGGGCCGCAGCGTCGCCCAGGAGGGCGTGCGCCGCTCCGATGTCCAGGCTGTAATCGCCCACCAGTCGGTTCTCGAAATCGGACTGGGCCCCCCCGATCGTCTTGAGCTGGAGGTAGGCCCCCTCGGGGAAGAAGGCGGGCATCGCCGGCGTAACCGAGTTGGTCACGATCCCGTTCCACAGCGCGGCCATCTCGGCCGCGAACTGGGGTGTGGCGGTGGACGGGAGGTCGGCCGTCTGCGGCAGTGACCCCTCACCGTTGGTGGTCGTGGTGGTGGCGGGCACGGTGGTCGTGGTGGGGGGAACCGTGCTGGTGGTCGGGGCCGCGGGAGCAGTCGAGGACGGAGGGGGCGGGCCCACGTGGCTGGTCACCGTCGCCCGCGGCCCCGAGCCCCTGGTGAGAAGCACGGTCAGGCCGACGACGGTCAGGACGATGGCCAGGGCGAACACGGCGATCCGGTCCCACCGCACCCGGGTGCGCCGTCGATGCGCCCCGTTTCCATGGGGTGGCGGGCGCCCTGGGGGCGGGTACTGGCCCGGCCGTGGGCGCGGGCCGGGTCCCGCACTGCCGCCTGATCCCCGCGGCCGTGAGCGGTCCGGGGGTTGGTACCGATCGGTCATAGTCGGGCGCGATGGTAGGCCGCAGTGCCGGGCCTCACCGCGTCGAGGTGCCGGCCGGCCGATCGGAGGGCCGCTCCAGGCCCACGGCCGGTTCGGCGTACCACTTCAGCTCGATGGCGTTCCCGCTCGGGTCCGACACGGTCGCCTTGGTCTGCTGACGGGAGGACCCTCGGTGCTCGGTGGCGACGGGCCGGACCCACCGGACCGGGTGGCCGGCGAGCCGGGCGATGAGGGCGTCGAACTGCTCCTCGGTCAACGTCACCCCGAAGTGACGGACGCCGGCCTGTTCGGCCATTAGCACCTGGTCGGGCTGCTCGTGCAGGGTGACCTGCATCCCGTAGAACCAGACGTCCATCCAGCCCTCTCGCTCTCGCCCCGGGTGACAGCCCAGGAGGTCGACGTAGAACTGCCGGGACTCGGCCAGGTCGGCAACGGGGAGGGACAGGTGCAAGGTGGGCGTCACGGTGCCATTCTCTCAGGCTGCTCCGTGGAACTCACCGACCGCCGCCGGCGGTGGATGCGCGTCGGGGAGCTCACCCGGTGCGCCCGAGGGCGGCCAACTGGGGGAGGACCAGGGGAGCGAGGTAGGCGCCGGTGGCCAGGGTGGTGTGGATGCCGTCGGGCTGACGGATCACATTTCCATCGACGGACCAGGTGAACTGACCGTGGGGATCGAGATACTTGTGCAAGGGGATCACCGACACCACCCCGGGATGTCGGGCCGCCACCGCCTTCAGGATCTGGTTCAACCGATTGACGCGGGCCGCCGAATCGTTGTCCCACGGCTGTCCGTTGGGCTGGTCCCCACTGTGGAAGTAGGGCGCGGTGAACAGGGCCACGCGAGCGCCCTGGGAGCTCAGGATGGTCACCGCCTTCTCGAGCTGGGCCGTCTCGTAGGCATCGAAGGCCGGATCACCGAGGTGTTGCCAACGGCCCTGGTACATCCGGTCCGCCGTCTCCCACCAGCCGATGACCAGGCCCACCACTTGGGGGCGGAGCACTTGGACGTCGTAGGCCCACGTTTTGGGCCACAGGGGGCAGTTGGGGAAGGGTTCGCCGACGACTCCGTGCACATTGACCGGGAGGGCGACGGCAACTCCGCATCCGGTGGTCGACTTCCCGCCGAGATAGACCCCGTACTTCTGGGCGTAGGGGGCAAGCCCGACGGCCACGGTCAGGGACAGTGAATCCCCGACCATCAGCACCGTGACCCGGTTGCCGGCACCGTCGAAGTTGGTGACCTGGATGGCCTGGTACTCGGCCTTGAGGTCCTGCGGGGTGCCGGCACCGGCCGGCGCCTCCACCCCCGGGGAAAGCGTGCCGACCAGGACCACCGCCACCGTCAAAACCGTCACGGCGATGGCCGGCGGGATGGACTTGAGCGATCGCCAGAACGTCCCGATGAGCACCGGCCGCTCGACCAGGTAGTAGCTGAGGGCGGCGAGGACGAAGGTAAGGGCGAACCGGACAACCAGCAGGGGCAGGCCGAAGAGGCCGGTGCGGTCGAAGTTGAGGAAGACGAACACCGGGAAGTGCCAGAGGTAGGCGCCGTAGGAGACCATGCCGATCCACACCATCGGCCGCAGCGACAGGACACGGGCCACGGGTCCGCGGGGCACGCACACGGCGCCGATGACGATGGCGGCG
>DATMMO010000037.1:0-11962 GCA_035569695.1 Acidimicrobiales bacterium
CCGACGGGGCCACCTGGATCGTCGACCTCGACGGCGTGGTCTGGTTGGCCGGCGAGCCCATCGGAGCGGTGGCCGCGGCGGTGGGGACGCTCCGGAAGCAGGGCGTGCGTATCGTCTTCGCCACCAACAACTCGGCACCGACCATCGGTCAGCTGGTGGCCCGATTGGGGCGCATCGACATCCCGGCCGGACCCGACGACCTGGTCACCTCGTCCCAGGCCGCCGCCTCACTGCTCGATCCCGGGACCACGGCGATGGTCCTGACCGAGGGCGGGGCCCTGGAGGCGCTCGAGAAGCGCGGGGTGTCGGTGCGCGATGTCGGACCAGTCGATGCCGTGGTGGTGGGATGGACCCGTCATTTCGATTTCGACGCGCTGAACCGGGTGTCGGCTGCGGTACGGGACGGCGCCCGGTTGATCGGCACCAACGAGGACCCCACCTATCCCACACCGACGGGGCCGGTCCCCGGCGCCGGTGCCCTCCTGGCTGCCATCGCCACCGCCGGCGGCGTCGAGCCCCTGATCGCCGGCAAGCCCCATCCGCCCACCGTGGCCCTCCTCCGGTCCCGGTTCGACCTGAGCGGCGAGGCGGGCCCGGTGATCATGGTGGGGGACCGGCCCACCACCGATGGCCGGCTGGCCGTCGAGCTGGGCGTGCCCTTTGCCCTGGTCGATTCGGGGGTGACCTCGGCCGACGACACCACCATCGAGGTTCCCGTGCACCGGCGGGCTCGTGACCTGGCCACGCTGGTCGAGCAGTGTCTGGCTCCTGGCTGACCGGCACCATCGGCCAAGTGCTTGCTGCCAGCTAGCACCCGGGTTATCCTTATAGCATGGCGAACAACGATCCCTTCCGGCGCTACATCGATGCTGGCGCTGCCTTGACCCAGCTGACCAGAGCTCGAGCCGAAGAATTGGTCCAAGAGCTGGTGAAGAACGGCGAGGTCCAGCGCAAGGATGTGCAGGCCAAGGTGGACGACCTGATCGAGCGGAGCCGCAAGAGCACCGAGGCCCTCTTGTCCCTCGTCCACGCCGAAGTGTCCCATCAGCTGTCCTCCCTCGGCATCGGCAGCTTGGATGACCTGGCCCGCCAGGTCGCCTCGCTCCTCGGACGGGGCGCGGCAACGAACCCGGCCAAGACGGCGGGGACCAAGAAGGCGGCGGCCCAGAAAGCTCCGGCGAAGAAGGCTGCAGCCAAGAAAGCTCCGGCCAAGAAGGCTGCGGCCAAGAAGACCGCTGCGAAGAAGGCCCCGGCCAAGAAGGCGGGGACCAAGAAGGCAGCGGCCAAGAAGGCTGCGGCCAAGAAGACGGCGCCGGGCCAGTCAGAGTCGGCCGGCTGACCAAGGCCACGAGGCGCCGCCTCGACCAGGTCCTGGTCGAACGGGGTTTCGCATCGAGCCGCCAGGACGCGGTTGACCTGATCGAACGCGGTGGCGTGCTCGTGTCCGGCGCGGTGGCGGTCAAGGCCTCGCGGCTGGTGGCGCCGTCCGAGCCGATCCACGTCACCGGTCCCCGGGCCCGCTACGTGTCGCGGGGCGGCGAGAAGCTGGATGCGGCCCTGACCACCTTCGGGCTGGACGTGTCCGGCGCCCGGGCACTCGATGCCGGCTCGTCCACGGGCGGCTTCACTGATTGCCTGCTGCAGCACGGTGCCCTGTCGGTCACCGCCCTCGATGTCGGGCGGGGTCAACTGCACGAGCGCCTCCGAGGCGATGATCGGGTCGATGTCCGGGAGCAGACCGATATCCGCACCTTTACCCAAGCCGATGTCGGGGGCGATCCCTTCGACGTGGTCACCGCTGACCTGTCCTTCATCTCGGTCACCCGGGCGGTGCCCATGTTGGCGGGCGAGCTGGCCCGGTCCCAAGCCGACCTGGTCGTGCTGGTGAAACCCCAGTTCGAGGCGGGTCGAGCCGAGGCGTCCAGGGGCAGAGGGGTCATCCGCGACGCCGGTGTCCATCGCCGCGCTCTGGGAGAGGTGTGCAGCGCGCTCACCGTCGTCGGTGCCGCGGTCAGGGGAGCCATGCCCTCGCCCCTCACCGGTCATGCCGGCAACGTCGAGTTCCTCGTCCACGCCCGGGCTCATGCCGGCGGCACCTCCGCCGACATCGACGAGATGCTCGACGCCGCCGTGGCCGCGGCCCACCAGCAAGTCCCAGCTTCGCCTCAGCCCCCGGATTCGCCCGTGGTCGCCGGCGAAGCGCCATGATGGGTGCCCGATGGCCGTAATCGCGTTCTTCGCCCACCCCGATCGACAGCCCGCCGCCGAGCTGGCGGCGCGGGCCTCGTCGTGGTTGACGGCACGGGGGCACCAGGCCGTACCGGCCACCCAACCCGACGGGACGGTCAGCGCCGCCGGGGCGGACCTCCTGGTCAGCCTGGGGGGCGACGGGATGCTCCTGCGGGCGGTGGGCTCGGCCATCAGCGACGGCGTCCCCGTGCTGGGGGTGAACATGGGCCGGTTGGGCTATCTGACCCAGATCGAGCCGGCCGGCCTCGAGCAGGCGTTGAAGGCGTTCCTGGCCGGCGAGCACCAGGTCGAGGAGCGCATGACCCTCCATGTCTCGCTGACCAGCGCGACGGGAACCGATCAGATCGAGCGGTTGGCCCTGAACGAGGCGGTGGTGGAGAAGAACGTCCCCGGGCACACCGTCCGCATCGCCTCGTCCATCGCCGGACGGCCGTTCATGACCTACGCGGCCGACGGCTTGCTGGTGTCCACGCCCACCGGATCCACCGCCTACAACCTCTCGGCCCGGGGACCGGTGCTGTCACCGCGCATGCGGGCCATCGTGTTGACCCCGGTGTCGCCGCACATGCTCTTCGATCGAGCCCTGGTGCTCGAGCCCGACGAGTGGGTCACCTTGCACATCCTGGAACCCCGGCCTGCCGTCCTGGTGGTCGACGGCCACACCGTCGCCACCCTGGAGCCCGGGGCCACCGTCACCTGCCGGGAAGGGCCTCGACCGGCCCGCCTGGTCATGTTCTCCGACCCCGACTTCCACACCATCCTCCGGGCCAAGTTCCGCCTGGCCGACCGGTAGCGAGAACCGGGGCGGGTCGAGATGCTGTGGGAGCTGCGGGTGCAGAACCTCGGAGTGATCGACGACGTGACCGTGACGCTGGGGCCGGGCATGACCGCGCTAACCGGTGAGACAGGTGCAGGCAAGACGCTGTTGGTGGAGGCGTTGGCCCTCCTCCTCGGCGGTCGGGCTGATCCCATGCTGGTGCGAACGGGTGCCGCCGAGGCAGTGGTCGAGGGCCGCTTCGCCGAGGTCGCCGACGAACAGGTGATCCTGGCCCGGGCCGTGGCCAGGGCGGGGCGCAGCCGGGCCTGGGTCGACGGCCGGATGGCCTCGGTCAGCGGGCTGGCCGAAGTGGGGGCCCAGCTGGTGGAGCTGCACGGCCAGCACCTGCACCAATCCCTGGTCCAGGGGGCGGCCCAACGAGCGGCCCTCGACGGGTTCGCCGACATCGACCTGACGCCCATGCACGCAGCGCGGAACCGGCTCCGCGTCCTCGAGGCCGAGTCGGCCGGCCTGGGGGGAGACGCCCGTCAACGCGCCCGCGAGGCCGACCTGCTCGCCTACCAGATCGCCGAGATCGAGGCCGCCGCCCTCGAGGACGCGGACGAGGACGATCGCCTGGAAGCGGAGGAGGACCGCCTGGCTGCGGCGTCCGCCCACCGGGAGGCCGCGGCCATCGCCCTCGAGGCGCTGACCGGTACGGGCAGCGAGACCGAGGCCGCCAGCGCACAGGATCGCGTGGCCGCGGCGGCCGGAGCGCTGTCCGACCGACCCCCGCTGGCCCCGTTGGAGCAACGCAGCCGGGCGCTGATGGCCGAGCTGGCCGACCTGGGCACCGAGCTCCGTCAGGTGGTGGAGACGTGGGAGGACGATCCCGAGCGGCTCGAGGCCGTCCGGGCTCGTCGGCAGCTGCTCCATGAGCTCGGGCGCAAGTACGGCACCACCCCGGGCGAGGTCATCGCCTTTGCCCAACAGGCCCGAACCACGCTGGCCGACCTGCAGTCGGCTGACGCCCGGGCCGTCGCCCTGGACGGGGAGATCGAACAGGCCCGAGCGGTGCTGGCCGAGACCGAGGCGGTCGTGGCCCGACGACGCCACCAGGCCGCACCCGTCCTGGCCGATCAGATCGAGTCCACCCTCCGCACCCTGGCCATGCCCTCGGCCCGGTTCGAGGTATCGGTGGCCGGGGAGGGCCCGGCCGACCTGGTCACGTTCCTCCTGGGCGCCAACCCGGGCGAGCCCCCGCTCCCCATGGCCAAGGTGGCCTCGGGAGGCGAGCTGGCCCGCACGATGCTGGCCGTCCGCCTGGCCCTGACCGGCTCACCCGGTGTGATCGTCTTCGACGAGGTCGACGCGGGAATCGGCGGCATGGCCGCCACCGCGGTCGGGGCCGCGCTGGCCACCCTGGCCGAGCGGACCCAGGTTCTGGTGGTCACCCATCTGGCCCAGGTGGCCGCGCACGCCGACCGGCAGGTGTCGGTGCGCAAGGACGAGGTCGACGGCCGAACGGTGGCCCTGACGGCCGAGCTCGGCCCCGACGAACGGGTGGTCGAGCTGAGCCGCATGCTGTCGGGAAGCCCGGACAGCGACACGGCTCGGCGCCACGCCCGGGAACTGCTCGAGGGCTCACGAGCGGGACGCCACGCGTCCCACTGAGCCTCGTCGACCACAGTGGTCCACCCGACGGCGGGAGTGATTCCGATAGTGTCGAAGGGTGCCCGACACGCCAACCCCGCCGAGTCCCTCCGGAGACCACGCAGGGGGCGTACCGACTCCCGAAGCCGAGTCAGCGCCGGAGACGAAGTACATCTTCGTGACCGGGGGCGTGTCCTCCTCGTTGGGGAAGGGGTTGACCGCCTCGTCACTGGGCCGGCTGTTGAAGTGCCGGGGTCTGCGCGTCACCATGTGCAAGCTCGATCCCTACATCAACGTGGACCCGGGCACCATGAACCCCTTCGAGCACGGCGAGGTCTTCGTCACCGAGGACGGGGGCGAGACCGATCTCGACCTCGGCCACTACGAGCGGTTCATCGACCGGGACCTGCACCAGGAGTCGAACACCACCACCGGGCGCATCTACTCGTCGGTCATCGCCAAGGAGCGGCGCGGTGACTACCTGGGCAAGACCGTCCAGGTCATTCCCCACGTCACCGACGAGATCAAGGGCCGGGTCCGGAAGCTGGGTACCGAGGACATCGACGTCGTCATCGTCGAGATCGGCGGCACGGTGGGCGACATCGAGATCGTCCCGTTCATCGAGGCCATCCGCCAGTTCCGCCGGGACGTGGGACGGGACAACGTGTGCTACGTCCATCTGACCCTGGTTCCCTACCTGGGGACGTCGGGGGAGCAGAAGACCAAGCCCACCCAGCATTCCGTCACCGAGCTCCGCAGCCGCGGGATCCAGCCCGACGTGATCGTGTGCCGGTCGGATCGGCTCATCCCCGACGAGCTGAAACGAAAGATCTCCCTCCTGTGCGACGTGCCCATCGAGGCGGTGGTGTCGGCCATCGATGCCCGGAACATCTACGAGATCCCCTTGGTCGTCCACGAGGAGGGCCTCGACACCTACGTGATGCGCCTGCTCCAGTTCTCCGAGGAGGAGCACCCCCTCGACCTCACCGACTGGGAGCGGCTGGTGGCCCAGGTGGAGGCGGCCACCCGCCCGGTGCGCATGGGGATCATCGGCAAGTACATCGACCTGCCCGACGCCTACCTGTCGGTGGTGGAGTCGCTGCGCCACGCCGGGTTCCACCACGGGGCCAAGGTGGAGATCGAGTGGATCCAGGCGGCCGAGGTGCCCGACCTGCTGGCCCACGATCGGCTGCGGGAGTTCGACGGGTTCGTGATCCCCGGCGGCTTCGGCGAGCGGGGAGTCAAGGGGATGATCGCCGCTGCCGGCTATGCCCGCCAGCACGAGATCCCCCTCCTCGGGCTGTGCCTGGGCCTCCAGGTCATGGTCATCGACATGGCCCGGAACCGGGCCGGCCTGGACGACGCCAACTCCCGCGAGTTCGACCCCACCACCCGGGCGCCGGTGATCGACCTCATGGACGACCAGAACGACGTGGTCAACATGGGTGGCACCATGCGCCTGGGCTCCTACTGGGCCCGCCTGGTCCCGGGGTCCCAGGTGGCCGCGGCATACGGCACCGAGGTGGTCTCGGAACGGCACCGCCACCGCTACGAGGTCAACCCCCGTTTCCGCCACCGGTTGGAAGAGGCCGGTCTGGTCTGCTCGGGGACATCCCCCGACGGCCGGCTGGTCGAGTTCATCGAGCTTCCCGACCACCCCTTCTGGGTGGGCACCCAGGCCCACCCCGAGTTCAAGAGCAGGCCCGACCGACCCCATCCCCTCTTCCGGGAGTTGGTCGGCGCGGCACTGGCCCGGGCCGAGGGACGTGAGCCGCGCCTCATCGACGTGGGCCCCCCTCCGGTGAGCTCGGGCATGCAGGCCCCCGACCAGAACCCTTGACGGGAGCGATCGAGCCGGAGCCGACCTTCCGCCACGTCGGCGATCAGCTCATCCACCGCGGCTTCATCGTCTCCACCGTCAAGGCCACGTTCACCGATCCCAACGGCGACCGGTTCGAACGCGACGTGGTCCGTCACCCCGGTGCCGTGGCCGTCGTGCCCATGCCCGATGCGGCCTCGGTGCTCCTCGTCCGTCAGTTCCGACCGGCGGTCGACCGCTGGCTGTTCGAAGTGCCGGCCGGCACCCGTGACGTCGATGGCGAACCGCTCGAGACCACCGCCCATCGGGAGCTGGCCGAGGAGCTGGGGCGAGCGGCCGGTCGGCTCCAGCTGCTGACCCACTGCCTCAACACGCCCGGCTTCTGCGACGAGGTGACCACGGTGTTCCTGGCCACCGACCTCCACCCGGTGCCCACCAACCGCCAGGGCCTGGAGGAGGGGTTCATGAGCATCGAGGAGATGACCCTGACCCGCTTCGACGACCTGGTCGACGACGGGACCATCGTCGACGCCGTGACCATCCTCGGGGTGGCCCTGGCCCGACGTCGCCGGCAGGGTTCCGACCGGGCCGGCTGAGCGGGCCTCGGGTGCCCACCCGGACGATGAACGTCCCCCTCTCGATCGGTGCCGAGGAGTACCTGTCCTGGCTGACCGTGGAGCGGGGCCGCTCCTCGAACACCATCGCCTCCTACCGGAGAGACCTGGTCGGCTGGGAGCGGTGGTTGGGCACGGCCGGCATCGACCCCGACGCCGTCCGGGCCGGCGACCTGGAGCGGTACCTGGAGTTCGCCCGCAGTGAGGGCAAGAGCGCGGCCACCGTCACCCGGTGCCTGGCCAGCCTCCGCGGCCTGTTCCGCTTCCTCTACGACGAGGGTGTCATCGCCGCCGATCCCACCGCCGACCTGCAGTCGCCCCGACCGGCCCGGCGCTTGCCCAAGGCGCTGGACGAGGACGACACCCTGAGGCTGTTGAACGCGGTGCCCGGGGTCGGCCCCCTGGACTTTCGCGATCGGGCCCTGCTCGAGGTGCTCTACGGCACCGGGGCTCGGATCTCGGAGGTGGTCGGGCTCTCGCTGGCTGACCTCCAGTTCGACGACGGCCTGGTCCGGGTGCTCGGCAAAGGTTCCAAGGAACGCCTGGTCCCGTTGGGGCGAGCGGCCCGAGAGGCGCTCGGGGCATGGCTGTCACCGCTGGGACGGCCCATGGTGGCGCCCGAGCGCTGGGCCCACCGCAACGATGCCGAGGCGGTCTTTCTGAACACTCGAGGCAGTCGTCTGAGCCGCCAGGGCGCGTGGGCCATCCTCAAGCGCCATGCCCAACGGGTCGGGTTGAGCGATCAGGTCAGCCCCCATGTGCTGCGCCACTCCTGTGCCAGCCACATGTTGGCCCACGGGGCCGACATCCGCGTGGTCCAAGAGCTGCTCGGCCACGTGTCGATCGCCACCACCCAGCTCTACACCCGTCTGTCGTCCGAGCACCTCCGGGCTGCGTACGAAAGTGCACACCCGCGCGCCCAACGCAATCGGGAGAAGTAGGCTTTGCTCCGTGACGAGCGATGCCCCCACCGTCGATTACCGGACCCTCCTGGAAGAGGAGCGGGCCCAACTCCGATCCCAGCTGTCCGAATTGGGGTTCGGGGACGACGATGGACCCACCTATGACCCCAATTTCGCCGATCTCAGCCAGGTGACCGCTGAGCGTGGTGAAGCAGAGGCGTTGGGTGGCCAGCTGCAGGAGACCCTGGGCGATGTGGCCCATGCCCTGTCCAAGCTGGACGATGGCAGCTTCGGCACGTGCGAGGAGTGCGGTCAGACCATCGACCCGGCCCGGCTCGAGGCCATGCCGGCCACCCGCTATTGCATCAGTCACGCCGCCCGGCACTAGGCGAGCGCGTCGAACATGGGGTGGGGTGGCACGGGGGGTGCCCGCCGAACGTCAGGACGGCAGCTTCCGGGTTCGCCGTTCATGTGGATCGCCGTGGCCGTGGCCGTGGTCATCCTGGTGATTCTGGTCCGCACCCATCGCATCAACTCGGACCAGCTCATCTACTTCGTGGTCCTGATCCCGTCGATCATCCTCCACGAGATCTCCCACGGCTGGGTGGCCCTGGCCTTCGGTGACGACACGGCCAAGCGCGCCGGTCGGCTGAACCTCAACCCGGCGCGGCACGTCGACCCGGTCGGCACCCTGTTGGTCCCGGCCATTCTCAGCCTGTCGGGTATCGGGGCCTACGGCTGGGCCAAGCCCGTGCCCGTGAACGCCAACCGGCTCCGAAGCCCGCGCAACCATGTGGTGATCGTCTCGCTGGTCGGGCCCCTGACCAACTTCGCGTTGGCCGCGTTGCTGGGGGTCGCCTTCCACTACACGTTGCCGGGAAGTTCTTTGATCACCGGGAACCTCCCCCTCTATTCCAAGTTCCTGTACTTCGGCGGACTGGCCAACATCGTGCTCGGCGTGTTCAACCTCATCCCGTGCCCACCATTGGACGGGGCGGCGGTGCTCGAGCGTTTGCTGCCCGTCCGGCTGCTGCCCCGCTACTACGAGATCCAACCGTTCCTGATGTTCCTGCCCCTGGTGCTGATCCTGTTGTTCCGCAATCAATGGAGCGAGCTCATCGGCCACATCAACAACTGGTACCTAGGGCGCATCGTCTGAGCCACCGCCCGCGCATGACAGACACCGATCCTCACGTCACCACCAGCCGAGGACGTGGACGGAGAATCACCTCGTGGGTCCGCGGCCACAGCGGACTGGTCATGCTTCTGGCCGCCCCCGTGGTGGTGTTCGGCATCCCGCTTCTGTACGGACAGGTCTTCCTGGACGGCGACAACCTCATCCAGAACTACCCCCTCCGGGTCCTGGTCGGCCAGGACCTGATCCACGGGCACCTCCCGCTGCTCAATCCGTACATCTTCAGCGGCACGCCGCTCCTGGGTGGCTTCAACGCCGGGGGCGCCTACCCGCTCACCTGGCTGTTCGCCATCCTCCCCGACAATCTGGCCTGGACGCTGAACCTGATCGCCGCCTACGAGGTGGCGGTGGTGGGCATGTACCTCTTCCTGCGCCGCCAGACGGTGTCGGCCACCGCGGCGACCTTCGGCGCCGCCGCCTTTGCCTTCGGGGGCTTCGTCGGCGGTCAGATCGTCCACATCGACCTGATCTCGGGAGCCGCCTGGCTCCCGTGGCTTTTGCTGGCCGTGGACGGGCTCACCGAACCGGGAACCGGGCCCAACCCGACCGACCCCCGGAGCGAGGCGCCGCCCCGGTGGTGGTGGGCCCTCCTGTTGGCCGCGGCCATCGCCCTCACCATCCTGGCCGGTGCCCCCGAATCGGTCCTCGACTCGGCCATGGTCGTGGTGATCTATCTGCTCTGGCGATACTGGCAGTACTGGCGGTCGGGAAGGCGCGATGGTTCGGGCCGCGGCGCGCTGCTGGCCCCGCTGCTCTCTCTCGCCATCGGTGTCGGGGTCGGCCTGGTGGCCAGCGCGGCCCAATGGCTCCCGGGGCTGGTGTTCACCGCCCAGTCGCAACGGGCCACCCCGACCTACCAGTACTTCACCACCGGTTCGCTGCCCTGGCGGTTGACCGCGCTGGTGTTCTCTCCCTTTGTGCTCGGGACCAACCAGAACGAGGTGGCGAGCTACTTCGGCAGCTACAACTTTCCCGAGGTCACCAGCTACGTCGGCATCCTGGCCCTGATCGCTGCGTTCGCCCTCCTCGTCCGGCGCTGGCGGCGCCGGCCCGAAGCGTCCCGCTGGTGGGTCTGGTACGTCGTCCTGGTCGTCTGCCTCGTTGCCGCCTGGGGTGGCAACACACCCTTCGGCCACGTGCTCTTCCTGATCCCGGGGATCAAGAACCAGCGCCTCCTCAACCGGAGCCTGCTCGGTGTGGACTTCGCCCTGGCCGCCCTGGTGGCCTGGTGGGTCCACATGATGCTGGCCGACCGAGCCCGGGCGCGGTCCGAGGACCAGAGCCGAGAGGCGGTGGGGACAGCGCGGGCGGACTCCACCCGATCGCGGGCCCGAAGCCGCGTCGTCGAGGTGGCGGTGACCTCCATCCCCCTGGTGGTCGTCACCGTCTTGTGCGTGGGCGCATGGCTCTGGGGCTCCGGCCTCGAGCAGGCCATCGGCACCCAGTACCCGTCGACCCCGTCCAAGCGCCTGACCGTGGCCGCCATCCTGACCGGGGGAGTGGCCATCGCCGCCCTGGCGACGTGGCTTGCCCTGTTCCCCGGTCGGTGGTCCCGGACCGGGCTGCGCCGGGCCCTCGCCCTGGTGATGGCGGTCGACCTCGTGTTCTTCACCGCCCTCAGCCTCCACGGACCGGTGACCCAGACCACCGCCCGCGCCACCGGGCCCACGGCCGACCAGCTCACGGCGGCGGCGGGGAACGGCCGGTTCCTCATCTACGACCCGGACGTGTTCGCCCAAGGGGAGCTGTACGCCCTGGGCCAGACCGACCTGAACGCGCCCAAGCAGCTACCCAGCGCCCAGGGGTATGCCGCCCTGGTGGACGGCAACTACTACCGGGCCACCGGCGCCCATCTGCAACAGGACCTCAACCCCTACACCTTGGCCGGAAGCACCTGGGACGACCTCAACGTGACCACCCTCTTGTCGCTGCCCAGCTATTTCGTGACGCCGGTGCCCTCGGCGGCACCCACCCCCCGGGCCACCCCGTTCCCCCTGGATCCCAACGCTTTCGTGGGCGGGCCCAAAGTGCCCCTGGACCCCGTCCGTCTCGCCGCCGAAGGGCGCCACACCTGGTACTTCGGCGGCGCGCTGACCGTCACGGACGGCAAGATCGGAGTCGTTGGGGCCGCGGCGGGCCCGGCGGCTCGGATCGGCCTGATCACGCCGACGGGAACGGTGGCCTGGCTGGCCCCATCGGCGCAGGCCGACCACGGGGCACTCCGCTTCGGCTTGGGCGCGCCCACCGTGGCCGCCGGGATCGTGGTCCAGAACGGCTCGGGGAAGCGGGTCACCGTGGCTACCCCCGAAGTCGACACCGTGGAGGACGGCACCGTCACCTTGGACGGCCGCCTGCAGAACGCGGTGACCCCACCACACTGGATCTTCACCGGGACCATCGGTTCCTTCGGCGTGTTCCGGAACGCCCATCCCCGAGGGTGGGCCTGGACCACAGCCCAGCATGCCGGGGGCCGACCGGGCCAGGTCCGCCAGCTCAGCGCGGGACGAAATGGCACCCAGCGCTTCTTGGTCCAGGCTCCGAACCCGGTGTGGCTGGTCCGGAGCGAGGCTCCCGCTCCGGGCTGGCATGCCACCGTCCAAGCGGTCGACGCCACCGGCTCGATCGCCAGGGGAGCGGCCACGTCAGCCCCGGTCGACTCGTTGACGGTGACCCAGCGGGTGCAGGTGCCGGCCGGCGACTTCGTCGTCACGTTCCACTACGCCCCGGTGAGTGCCCTGGCCGGTCTGGCCCTCTCCGCCATCGGCGGACTGG